>CANQXZ010000033.1 GCA_947627955.1 uncultured Clostridia bacterium | reverse complement strand
GCTGGTGTAGCTCAACTGGCAGAGCAGCTGATTTGTAATCAGCAGGTTGTGGGTTCGATTCCAATCACCAGCTCCAAACAGTTACCCCTATCCCCGCAAAGGCGCGGTGTAAAATCAAATATCGGGCGGATTGCAGAGTGGCCAAATGCATCAGACTGTAAATCTGACGTCTCCGACTTCGGTGGTTCGAATCCACCTCCTCCCACCACAATGAGAAAAGCGGCAAAAATAAGCAAAAAACGGCTTAAATTGCCGCTTTTTGCTTGCTTTTTTACTAATTGCAATAGCAGTAAAATTTCAGCTTTACGCCTGATTTTGGGGTTTGTCCCAAATTTGTCCCAAATTTCATGCCGATTTATATTATGCTTTTCACTTAAATTTAATTAAATTTAGCTGTTTTAACTCAATTTTCGGACTGTTAAGTCCCAAAAATAAAGCTGTTTCCTCCCTTTAAACCGTGTTGGTTCCGGGCTGGGGTTTTTAAAAAAAGCATGAAAAATCTTATTTAAATCTGACGATTCCGACTTCGGTGGTTCGCGCGAGGAGACAGACGTGAAAGGATAATTACTTTATTACGGCTCTTCTCTGCCGACGAAGCTATCGAGCGAAGCGAAGATAATCCGCCTCTGCCCTATTCGTTTTAGGTTATCAATGCTCCACCAGCAACGGGCGCTGACTTTTGTCAGCGCCCGTTGATTGTTTGGAATGGACGGGACGAAATTTCGCCGCCCGAGACAAGCAAGAACTGAAAATTTTGAATTTGTCCGCACATATCCTTGATTTTCAGCCCGAAGTCGGCTAAAATTACAATAGCTTTCGGTTATTTTGCGAGAATTCGGGGCGGAGATGAAAATTTTTACAATCTATCTTATCATAATAGGGGCTATGAGCCTCGTTGCGTTTTTTACATACCTCGCCGACAAGATCAAGGCGAGAAACGGCTCGTGGCGCATCAGAGAGTCGGTCTTGCTCGGGCTCGGGTTTTTGGGCGGAGCCGCGGGCGCGCTCGCCTCTATGGCGCTGTTCCGCCACAAGACGAGGCACTTCTATTTTTGGCTGATAAACGGCGTATCGCTGGCGCTGCACGCAGCGGCGGGCATACTTATCTTCATAAAATTCGCGGTCGGCGCGCTTTAAGCGGCGAAAGGCAGAAAAAAAGGGCTCTCCCCTTGGCGGGGAAGCCCTCTTTTTTTCAGGGTTTACTCGTGGTCCATTACCCAATATCCGCCCTCGTGCTGCAAAGGCGGGAAGGTCGTACCCTTTTCGAGATAAGTCTTTTCGTCGTCGTGGCTGTTGCCGTTTTTGTCGTAAGCCTTATAGTGGCAGGACATGGGAACGGTTTCGCCGGATCTGAATTTCTGCATATGATTTTTTACCCCCATGACCCTATTATGCGCGGTTTTTCGCATTTAATTCAAAATCCCCCGAAGGTTGCGCCTTCGGGGGAGAGTTTTTCAGCCGTCGTCTTCGGGGTCGGGGGAGATATAGGGGAAATCCACCCAGAATGTGGAACCCTCCCCCTCCTTGCTCTCCGCGCCGAAGTCGAACGCATGGTTGACGAGAATGACTTTTACTATGTTCAGCCCCAGCCCCGTGCCCTTTACGGGGCGGTTGTGGTTTTCGCTGCCGCGGAAATACCTGTCCCAGATATTGGGCAGTTCCTCCTCCGAAATGCCCTTGCCCGTATCGCGCACGGAAAAGCGTATGCGCGCGCCGTCGGGGTTCTTTTTGAGGCTGATATACACCGTCTTGTCTTCGCCCGTATAGCTCACGGCGTTGCCGAGCAGGTTATAGAACACCTGACCTATCTTCTCCTCGTCCGCGCGGGTGTACAGATTGGCGTCTATATCCACCATTAAGTTATAGCCGCTCTCCTGCAAGTACCCGAACTTATTTATTATGCCGTACAGATATTCGGTGAGGTTGAACACCTTGGGGTTTATCTCGTCCAGCCCCGAATTGACCTTGGAGATGGAGAGCACGTCGTTCACGAGCCCCGCGAGCCTGTCCGACTCGTCGATTATGACCTGCAAGTGCTTATTGCGCTTTTCGGGATTGTCGCCCGAGATCTCCTGTATCATTGAGGCATACGCCTTTATCATTGTCAGCGGGGTTTTGAGGTCGTGGGTGACGTTGGCGAGTATATCGCGCTGGAAATCGCGGCTCTTTTTCACCTCGTCGCGCACATAATTCAAGGTATCGGACATCTGCGCCATTTCCCTGTAATCGGCGTTGGCGAAGCTGACGGAATAATTTCCCTTGGCGAGCTCTATTGCCTGTGCGGACATATTTTTAAAGCCGCGGGTCATCTTCTGCGAGACGAGATAGGAAATAAGCAGGGCGAGCAGAATGACGAAAACGCTAATCGGCAGAATGAATATCTGCGCGCGCCCGACGGCGTTGGCTATCATTCCGAGGCGGCAGGAGGCGAGGAGTATCACCTCTTCCCCTCTCCGTTCCGTGCGCACGGCGAAATTGACGGACCCCGACGAGCGGTAGCCCGTCTGCGAGCCCTTCTGCAAGCCCTCCGTCTTGGAAAACAGCTCGTCTATCCTGCCCTGCGAAATATCGGTGCGGGCGGACAGCATAAGTTCCCCGTCCGCCGAGAAGAGATAGAGGTCTATCCCCTCTTCCCCGTAGCGCAAAAACTCCTTTTCGAGCATTTCGTCGGTAGAGACCGCGATATGCTGCCTCACCTCCGCGCCGACGGCGTTCACCCTGTCGCGCGCCTGATCGGCGAGCGTTGTGGACATGACGATATAGAACGCGAGATCGACGAGGACGACGAGCACCACGCTCAGCAGACAGAAATATCCGAAGAGCGCCGTGTTGACGCTCTTCAGCCTTATTTTTTTACCCTTTTTATTCGACTTCAAATTTGTATCCGAGACCGCGCAGAGTGATTATGAACTTGCGGTATTGTTTGAGATTGGAGCGGAGCATCTTGATATGCGTGTCCACGGTGCGGTCGTCGCCGTAAAAATCGAAGCCCCACACGTCCATGAGCAGTTTTTCGCGCGTGAGCGCTATCCCCTTGTTCTTCACGAAATAGAAGAGTATCTCGTACTCCTTGGGTGTGAGCTCGGCTTTCACTCCGTCGACGTACACGTTCCTGCCCGCCATGTCTATCGTGAGCCCCTCGAATGTGACCACGTCGCTCGAAGGTTCCTCGCGGTAGCGTTTCAGCACGGCGTGCACGCGCGCCATGACCTCCTTGGGGGAAAAGGGCTTGGTGACGTAGTCGTCGGCGCCTATTTCGAACCCGAAGAGCTTATCGTACTCCTCGCCGCGGGCGGAGAGCATTATGACGGGTATGTTTTTGATCTTTTTTATCTCCTTGACGGCTGAAAACCCGTCGAGGCGAGGCATCATTATATCCATCAGGATAATGTCGAAATCGTTTTCGCGGCACATCCTGACCGCCTGCATGCCGTCCGCCGCCTCGAACGCCTCCCCGCCGTCGAATTCCACGTATTCCCTGAGGACGTTGCGTATCATATCTTCGTCGTCGACTATAAGAACTTTCATAACTGTCTCCTTACCTTACTTATAACCCGCGCGCGTGCATGCGAATTGCATTTATCATGAAATGCTCGTGAAATTTTTTACAGTGTAACACAAAAAAACAAATTAGTCAAATCCGTAAAAAATTTTCGAAAAACGGTTGACAACCGCCGCGGAACGTGGTATTATGCTGACATAAACAAATGTTTGCATACCGCTTTTTCGGGTAATTTAACGCGGTATGCGGACAAAAAACGGGTAATTCCGCCGATTGGGTCTTCTCCTTCCGTCGGCGGAAATTTGTTTAAAAGCCGCACGGCGGGAGGCGTTATTATGATCGACGAAAGAAAACTCGAAATACTTACCGAGAGCGCGAAGTACGACGTAAGCTGCTCCTCTTCCGGCTCGCGCCGTCAAAACGTGCGCGGAGGGCTCGGCAACGCCTCAGTGGGCGGGATATGCCACTCGTTCACGCCCGACGGCAGGTGCATTTCGCTATTGAAGATCCTCATGAGCAACGACTGCGTTTACGACTGCGAATACTGCCCCAACCGCCGCAGCGCGGACGTCAGGCGCGCCACGTTCACCCCGGACGAGATATGCGAGCTGACGGTGAACTTTTACAAGCGCAACTATATCGAGGGGCTCTTCCTCTCCTCGGCGGTATGCGGGGATCCCGACAAGACGATGGAGCTGCTCTGCGAGACCGTGACAAAGCTGAGAAAGGTATACCTGTTCAACGGATACATACACGTTAAGGGTATTCCGCACGCCGACCCCGCGCTGATGATGAGGGCGGCGCGCCTCGCCGACAGAATGAGCTATAACATAGAATTCCCCAGCGAGAGATCGCTGAAACTCCTCGCGCCGCAAAAGAGCAAGCAGAGCCTGCTTTTGCCGATGAAGGAGCTGAAAGACGCGATAGACGGCGACCGCATAAACGGAGTCCGCAAGAAAATTTTGCCCGCGGGGCAGACCACGCAGATGATAATAGGCGCGTCGCCCGAGCGGGACGGGCAGATATTGAAGCTGACGGAATCGCTCTACCGGAACATGGGGCTGAAAAGGGTGTACTACTCCTCCTATATCCCCGTGGTGAGTTCGCCCAAACTGCCCGCGACGGGCGCGGGGCTCCTGCGGGAGCACAGGCTGTACCAGGCGGACTGGCTGATACGCTTTTACGGCTTCGGCGTGGACGAGATATGCGCGCCAGACGAAAACCTTTCCCCCGACTACGACCCGAAGTGCGCGTGGGCGCTCAGGAATATGCACCTCTTCCCCGTGGAGGTGAACACGGCGCCCCTCGAAGCGCTCTTACGGGTGCCCGGCATCGGGGCGAGAGGGGCGTACAAGATATGCGAGGCGAGAAAATTTTCGTCTCTCGACTTCGATAATCTCGCTAAAATGCGCATAGTATTAAAGAGGGCGAAGCACTTTATAACCTGCAACGGCAAATTTTCGGGTTCGGAGAACGTCGGGCAGATAAGGACTTCGCTGATGTTGGAGGGCGCGCGGGAAAACGCCGAACAGCTTTCGATGTTCTCCTCCCCTTCCGCCGCGCTTTCCGCCATAACGGGTGAACTATGACGATATACGTAACGGACGGCAGTTCGGACGGCTTTTTTACGGCGGTATTTTCTGCGTACGGCGAAAAGGACAGCGTGATCACCTCCGCCGACGGGGTGCAGATGAGCTTCGGCTGTTCAGTGGTGAACGTGGAGACCGACCCCGTAAAGAGCGGGCGGATACAGAAGTCCATATCAAGACGGGACGGCAAAGCCGTGCGGGACATCATACTCGTGCTGAGGAGCTCGGACAGCCTGAAAGAGCAGATAGCCCTCGACTATATACGCAAGATGGTGGAGCGCAACGCGCCGATATACAGCGCCTACGATCTTCCCGAGACCATAGTGTTCAACGAGTTGAAGGACAAGGTGACGGGCGAGGTGCACAAGCTGAGCGGCTTTCTGCGGTTCATGGAGAGCGCGGGCGGCATATTTTACGCCCCGTATTCCCCCGATAACGACATAACCGAGTTACTGATGCCCCACTTCGCGGCGAGATTTTCCTCGCAGAAGTTCGTCATACACGACGTAAGGCGCAAGCTCGC
The DNA here is from genome assembly GCA_947627955.1 of uncultured Clostridia bacterium. Taxonomy (GTDB): domain Bacteria; phylum Bacillota; class Clostridia; order Christensenellales; family Borkfalkiaceae; genus Coproplasma. The sequence continues at coordinate 12,116 of CANQXZ010000033.1, read as the reverse complement.
AGGCATTTACGACGGAAACGAGTGGATAATAGGCTATGCGGGCGAGGCGGAGATATACCTCTCGGAATACGAAAAGGCGTTCGAGACGCTCTGGAAAAAATATTACAGGGCGGTGAACATAGCGGAACGCCCGCACGAAAAGCAGATGCGGGGCTACATGCCCGCGCGGTATTGGAAATTTCTCCCCGAAAAGTCTCCGCGGGGGCCAGAATAAAAACAGCGCCCGTACGCAACTTCTGCGTACGGGCGCGCCGTTTCGGGTCATTTCAGTTTTTTCACTATCTTTTTGAGGAAATCCGACAGATAGCCGCCCTCTTCCTCTATCTTGCCCACGTCGGCAGCCCTTGCGAGGGCGGGGTCTATGGGGAGCTTTGCCACCGCGGGTATGCCGTATTCGAGGGCGAGGGCGTCTACGCCGCTCTCTCCGAAGGGATACAGCTTTCTGCCGCAATCTGGGCACGTGATATAGCTCATGTTTTCCACTATTCCTAAGATGGGGATATTCATCATCTGCGCCATGTTGACAGCCTTTCTGACTATCATTCCCACGAGGTCCTGCGGCGTGGTGACGATTATGATGCCGTCCACGGGAATGCTCTGGAACACCGTGAGGGGCACGTCGCCCGTGCCGGGCGGCATGTCGATGAACATTATGTCCACGCCCGTCCATATGACGTCCGTCCAGAACTGCGTGACGGTGCCCGAGACGAGCGAACCGCGCCATACCACGGGTTCGTCCTCGTTTTCGAGCAGGACGTTCATGGAGATGAGCTGGACGCCGCTTTCGGTGACGACGGGCAGAATGCCCTCTTCGCTGCCGCGGGCGCGCTCATGCACGCCGAACATTTTGGGAACGGAGGGTCCCGTTATATCGGCGTCCATCACCGCCGTGACCTTGCCTTCCGCCTGTGAAGCCGCCGCGAGCAGGGCGCAGGTCATGGATTTGCCCACTCCGCCCTTGCCGCTGACGACGGCGATAACCTTTTTTATGTCGCTCATCGGGTGCGGGGCTTTGAGAAGGCTCTCCTTGTTCCGCGACGGGCATGACTTGCCGCACGACGAACAGTCGTTGTTGCAATCGGGCATATATTCTCCTTCCGCCCGCGAGAAAATATTCCGACGGGCGTATCTTCATACATTTTATAGTCGGCGCAAAAAAAAGTCAAGCTATTCGCCATTTTACTTGCAAATTGCAAAAATATCTGTTAAAATGACTTTACTGTGCTGGGTGGGGAGTTTGCGGTGCCCTGAACCTGCAATCCGCAACAGCAGGACCGATCGTCTTTCCCGACGGGACAAGTGGAAGGCCGCGCTTTATAAGGAATGTTGATAACAAGGTCTTATGCAACCGCAAGCTGCGAACCGTGTCAGGATAGGGATATAGCAGCACTAAACAGTTATTGCGGTGTGCCATAAGGTAGCTTTGAGGGAGTCACCTGTAAAGTTCACGCTTCGGCTTGTTCCGGCAAAAAAGACTGCACAGCTTATATGGATATGATAAAGCCCCGCGGCGGTGAGCCGCGGGGCGGATTTTTTTGATTTACAGCGAGCCGAGACGACCCGTGAAGTTGAGGACGGCGCAGACTGCCGCAAGGCATACAAGATAGAGCGAAAACCACTTGTAATCCGCGTTGCGCACGGCTTTCATCATGAGCCTTATCGCGAGCAGCCCTACCGCCGCCGAGATAAAAAACCCTACTCCCACCGCCACTCCGAAGCGCCAGCCGCCCGACGCGAACGCCGACTGTATGCCGCCGTCCGACAGACCCTTTGCGACGTCGAGGACGAAACTGCCGAGTATAACGGGCACGGACATCAGAAAGGAAAAGCGAGCCGTTTCGCCGCGTTCCCCGCCCGCGAGCGAGCCCGCGCATACGGTGGCGCCGCTGCGGGATATCCCCGGGAATACCGCCGCCGCCTGCGCAAGCGCCATTGAAAGGACTGTCCTGCCGCAGAGAGCTTTTTCCGCCGCCGCGTCGCCCGAAGCCCGCGCCTTTTCGCGCCTTTTGAGGACGGTTTCCGTGATAAACAGCACAGCCGCCGTTACCGTGAACAGCGCCGCAAGCAGAATGCCCGCGTACTGCCCGGAGCCTATCTGCTCCTCTATCACGCCGCCGGCGAATACCCCTACTATCCCCGCGGGGACGGTAGCGAGCACGAGCCAAACGAGCGTTTTAAAGGGCTTTTTAAAGAGCGCGGCTATTTCGCCGCGGAACGCTATGCATACCGATACGAGCGTTCCGAGATGCAGGACTATGGGAATGAACAGCCCGCCGTCCAGACCGAAGAGCCTCTGCAATATCATGAGATGTCCCGACGAGGACACGGGCAAAAATTCCGTGAGCCCCTGCACAAGCCCTAAAACGGCGGCTTGCCATATTTCCATAATTCACCCCGAAGGGATCAAAGATCGAGCAGATCCTGATACCTCGACTGATATGTCGTTACGGTAGAGTCCTTTCTGAATTGTGTCAAGATCTGTGTTTCTCTCGTGGAAGATATGGAAGCTATGTCCTGAGATTTTTTATATTCGTAGAAGAGATTTTCGAAAGTGCCTTTTTTGTCCACTCTCTCGGGCGTGAAAGACGGCTCGTATATCTCGCCGCCATCGGCGTTGTACACATACGTCACGTACAGAATGTGCCAGCCGTAGTCGCCCGCGCACACGTTGAACGCGCCCTCTCCACGGGCTATCGCCTCGTGGGCTGCCGCTTCGAATTCCTTTATATACCCCGTGGAATCGCCGAGCTTTACCGAATATCCGAGATACTCGGAGAGCACAGAGACGTCGGTGGTGTAGGCGTACTGCAACTCGTTTATAGCCGCGAGCGCCTTGTACTGCGCCGCATCTCCCTGCAAAAGGTCGCCCTTGTAGGACTTGGTGTCCTCCGAGCCGACGTTCACGCTGCCCTTTGCGTAGATGAAGTTGTTGTAGTCTATCTCCCTCTCCGCGGGCTTTTTATCACGGGTCTCCTCCGTGAAGAAATTTGCGTCCGTCAAAGACGTGTAGTAATTGCCGTTCTGAACGCCTGCGGTGTAGCCGCCCTCGAATTTGACGGTATCCGCGCCGCACACATAATCAACATATGCTTTGAATTCGGAAAGCATTCCGTCTATCGAAAGTTTTTCGGGAACGAGGGTATATCCGTCCCTGTCGCCGTCCTCGTCGTACTTGACGTACACCTTTCCGTTATAGGCGTATTTGCCGATATACCTGTCGAGGGCTTCGTATCTGTCGCCGTGCAGGATATTGTTTTCGAAGAAGAGATACTCCCTGCCGCTGTTCTTTCCGTAGAAATCGAGCAGTTTTGCGGGGTCGTCCGCGGCGCGCTCCTTGCCGTTTTTGTCGGTTTTGACGCTGAACGAATAGTCTGTTGCGCCGTTGAACCACGCCGAACGCTGGTCGGTGGTGCGGATATTTTTGAGGAGCTCGTTGCGCCCGAGATAGTAGTCTATCGTGTAGTCGCCCGAGTCCTTGTCCTTATAGGCGGGATTGCTCTGCATCGCCGCGAGGGCGTTCGTCTGTATGGAATCAAAGGGCAGAAGTATGTTGTATACCAGCCCGTAAGCCCCCTCTCCCTCGGTATCGGGGGAATAGAGAATGAAGGAGGAATCGGAGAGGCTGCCTATAACGCCGTCGAACGCCTCGGTGGTGTCGTAGCTGCGGGTCTGCGATTCGAGCATGTCCTGATAGGTCTTTTTGATGTACTCGTACTCCCCTTCGTCGGTGAGCCGCTTTTCCTGCTCCTTTTCATAGAGGTCGTAGTACTTGGCGACGACGCGGGATTCGAGCTGGCTGACGTATTCCTCTTTGATGTAGGGCACGTTCTCGAAGTCGAGCACGTTGTCCGTTCTCGGGTTGACGAGCCCGTAGCTCGCGAGCCTGTCCATAAAGGTGATATACGCCTCGTTTCTCGTAGCTTTAGTGGTGCCCTCGAGGGGATCGTCCTGATATGCGCCGCTTTGGGCGAGAAGGTTGCCCTCGTAACCCGTGTACACGTTGTAGTCGAGGTCGCCGTCCGCCGTCGCGGGAAAGTAGTTCTCCTGCTCGGTATCCACGCCGCCGGGAGCGGTGCGCGTTTCGGTGCCCGCCGAGCCGCCGTCCTCTTCGAGAAGGGAGAGCTCCAACGTGTCTATCGCCGCGTTGATGGACGAATAGAGGTTGTACTTGGCGACGTTGACGTACTTTTCGTCGTCGCCGTCCTTCAAAAGATATTCGAGCTTTTTCTCGTAAGTTTCGCAGGCGTTGTACTTTTCGAGCGCGTCGCTCTCGCCGTTGGCGCTCTTGTAGTCGAGAACGTACATTACGGCGTATTGGGTGACGACCGCATTGTCGACGAGCGCGCCGACGAGGTTACTGAAAATTTCCGAATTGGAATACTGCCCCGACATGGAAGAGCCGACGTTGAGATAGTACGCGATCAGCTTGTTTTTATAGATCTGCGAAGTGCCGACCGCGTCCTTATATTTGTCGAACAGCGCTTTGTCGGACTCCGAAACGTCGCTCGCGCGGGAAATGTTGACTTCGGCTATGACCTGCCGCATATCCTTGGCGCTGTTGTGCGAGACGAGCGAGCAGCCGCCGAACGCGCCGAGCGCAACCGAAGCCGCAAGTACCGTCCCCAAAATTCTTATCTTTTTCATACACAGAAACTCCGCAAAAAGGTCTTTGAATTGAAAATCATTTACAATTATATAATATTTAAAATTTTATAGCAATTATTTTTAGCCGCCTTGGCGGGCAAATTTCAAAAATTTTATCATATTCACCAACATTTTCGAGGTCTGCGCCGTTCCGCCGAACATGATAAGGGGCGCGCGGGACATGGAAAGGCTCACCGCGCCGCCGCCCGCGGCTATCGCCTTTTGCAGACCCCCGTCCGCGAGGGCGTTCACCGAGGGCAGTTCGAGATAGTTCTCGTCCCTGCCTACGACTATCTTTTTTACGTTGAATTTTTTGGCGTACGACTTCAAAAGGGCTATCAGGAGAAGTTCGAAAACTTCGGCGGGCATGGGTCCGTAGTTGTCCTCCACCGAGCCGTACACCCTCTTGTAGTCCGCCACGGAATTTATTTCGGCTATCTGCTTGTAGGTGTCGAGCCTGCCCGCCGCGCTCTCTATGTAGTCTTCGGGGATATACGCCGAAGCCTTTACTTCGAGCTCCGCCGAGAACTGCGTCTCGCCCGTGAGCTCCTCTTTGAGGAGCTTGGAATAGAGCTCGTAGCCCACTTTGTCCATGTGCCCGTGCTGTTCCGCGCCGAGCACGTTGCCCGCGCCGCGGATCTCGAGGTCGCGCATGGCTATTTTGAAGCCCGAGCCGAGCTCGGTGAAGTTCATTATGGCTTTCAGCCTCTCGGCGGCGTCGGAGGTGAGCACCTTGTCGCCCTTGAACGTGAAATACGCCTGCGCGAGGCGGGAACTCCTGCCCACCCTGCCGCGGAGCTGATAGAGCTGGGCTATGCCGAGGCGGTCGCTGTCGATGACTATTATAGTGTTGGCGTTGGGGAGGTCTATCCCGTTTTCTATTATTGTCGTGGTGACGAGCACGTTTGTCTCGCCGCGGTAAAAGGAGAACACCGAATTTTCGAGGGAGTCCCTGTCCATTCTGCCGTGGGCGTAGGTCACCTTGGCTTCGGGCACGATACGGCGGATCCTGTCCGTGAACGTGACGATGCTCTCCACCCTGTTGTAGAGTATGAAAACCTGCCCGCCGCGGGAGATCTCGCGGATGACGGCGTCGCGTATCAGCGCCTCGCTCTCCTCCACGACGTATGTCTGCACTGGCAGCCGCTTGCTCGGCGGCGTGTTTATGGTGCTTATGTCCCTTATCCCAGCGAGCGACATGTGCAGGGTGCGGGGTATCGGGGTGGCTGTCATGGTTAGGCAGTCTATATCGCTCTTTATCCTCTTTATCTTTTCCTTGTGCTCCACGCCGAAACGCTGTTCCTCGTCGAGGACCAAGAGCCCGAGGTCGTAGAACTTCACGTCGGGGGATAAGAGCCTGTGGGTGCCTATGATAAGGTCTATATTGCCCTCGGCGAGGTCCTTTAAAACCGCCGCCTGCCGCGAGGGCGTGTTGAAGCGGTTGAGTTTTTCCACGCGCACGCCGAACTCGGCGAATCTCTCCGAAGCGGTGTTGAAGTGCTGTTCGGACAATATGGTGCTCGGGCACATTATCGCCGCCTGCTTGCCGCCGAGAACGCAGAGATATACCGCCCTCAGCGCGACTTCCGTCTTGCCGTAACCGACATCGCCGCAGAGCAGACGGTCCATCACCTTTTCGGAGCACATGTCCTTTTTTATCTCCTCTATGGAGGCGAGCTGGTCGGGTGTTTCCTCGTACACGAAGGAATTTTCGAACTCCTGCATCATGGCCTCGTTCGCGGGGAAGGCGTACCCCCTCTTCGTGCTGCGCTCGGCATAGAGCTCCTTTAAGTCGAACGCGAGCTTTTTTATGGACTGCCGCACCTTTTCCTTGACTTTTTCGAAGTCGGCGCCGCCTATTTTTGAGAGCGGGGGAGCGCTGTCGCCGACGTATTTGGAGAGCACGTCCATCTGTTCGACGGGGACGTACAGCACGTCGCCGCCCCTGTATTCCACCGAGACGTATTCCTTTATGCCCTCGGTGGTCTCTATCTTCTTCGTCCCCGTAAGCCTGCCTATGCCGTGCTTTTCGTGCACGCAGAAATCACCCACTTCGGGCGCGACGAACAGATCTCCCCGCCGCCTTTTTATGCGCTTCGCGGCGGCTTTGAGGTAGAGATCGCCGCTCCCTATGAGTACGAGTTTGCACTCGTGAAGCACTATGCCGTGTCCGAGCTCCTCCGCAGAGACGGAGACCCCGTGCAGGGCTTCGAGCCTGTCGGGAACGGGGTATACGGGCAGATATTCGTCGGCGAGCATGTCGCACAGCCGTGTACACCTGTCCGCGTTGCCGCAAAAGGCGAGTATCCTGTAACCGTTGCTGAGCCAATTCTTTATATCGGCGACGAGCTGGGGGAAGGAATTGATGTACGACGGGCAGGGCGTGGAGCGGAGGGAAAAGGTCTTTAATGGCTCGAAAAAGCGGGTAGCCGACGTGAAAGTCTGCACGGCGAGATTTTTAAAGCAGCGTATCCTTTGGGTCAAATCGTCGTATCCGAGGAGCTGCCCCTCCGAAAAGGGGAACGCCTCCCCGCTATTTTTAAGCTCCGCAACGCGCTCGGAGTGCTCTTTCAAAATCGCTTGCGCCCTGTCGGATATCTGCTTGCACTCGTCGAGGACAATCAGCGTATCTTTGGGCAGTAAATCGAACACGTTCCGCGAATTTTCGAGCAAAGGCGCCACGAAAGAAGCCCCCGAAAATGGCGTTCCGAGGGTCATTTTTTCAATTATTTCGTCGGCGATCTCCTTTGCGCGGGCATATGCCCTCCCGTCTTTCATCCCCCTGAGCCCCGAAGCGAGCGCCTCCTTTACGGCGGGCAGGTCGGAGGGGGTGAATACGGCGTCGCACGCGGCGGATATCGCTATCTCCGTCCCCTCGGGCAGTCTTTCGCCCGTGGAGGCGTCGTAAGGGCGTATCTTTTCCACAGTGTCGCCGAAAAAGTCCACGCGTGCGGGATTTTCGGCGTTCACGGGATATATGTCGAGGATGTCGCCGCGCACGGCGAACACGCCGCGGCTGTCCGCCGCGTACTCCCGCCTGTAACCCATTGCGATAAGGCGCGCGGGAAGGGCGGAATAGTCGCATTCCTCTCCCTTTCTGAGGACGATCTTCTCCACGCGCGCGGGGGCGAGCTGCATGAGCGCCTCCACGTCCGCGACAACTATCTCAGCCCCGTCCCCGATTTGGGCAAGGGCGTTCAGCCGCCTGAAAACGGCGTCCTTGGAGAGGGCGTCCTTGTACATTATCACCTCGTCGCGGGCGGTGAGCAAGGCGCAATCTGCGCCCGAGAGCGCGGATATTGCCGAGTAAGCCCTCGCCGCGCCCACGGCGTCCGCCGTGACATAGAGAAGTTTGCCCGCAAGCGCAGCCGCGGCGAGATATTTATGGCTGTCGGACATGCCGAAAGCCGCCGTCGGCATGCCGAGGCGGAGCGCTTCGCCGATCGCGGGATACTCTCCCGCAAGGTTGCGTGGAGTAAAAAAGGATCTTTTCAATTTTATACCGTTTCTAACCGTTATAAGAGGTCATAACGTCCTCCACGGGACAGCCCGAGACTATCTTCAACGCCGCCTCAGCCGCGCGCGTGCAAGCGTCCACGAACAGCCCGTAGTCCTCCTTTCTGACCTCCGAAAGAACATAATTTATGAGGGGGATATCAACTTCTTCGTCGCGTATCCCTATGCGTATGCGGGTGAAGTTCTGCGTGCCTATCTCCGCTATCACCGAGCGCATCCCGTTGTGCGTGCCCGCGCTGCCCGAGGGACGTATCCTCACCTTTCCCTTCAATATGTCGTAGTCGTCGTATATGACTATGAGCTGCGAGGGGGTCGCCTTGTACTTTGCAAGCAGCTGCTTTACAGCCCTGCCAGAGTTGTTCATATAGGTCACGGGGCGGGCAAGGATGACCTTTTCGCCGTTCAGGTTCGCCTCGGCGGTGAACGCCTCGCACTCCTTTTTTTTGAACTTCACGCCGAGCTTTGCCGCGACGTCGCCCACGGCTATATAGCCCATATTGTGAAAGGTTTTGAGATATTTTTCCTCGGGATTTCCGAGCCCTGCGATTATATACATTCCGTTCCTTAAATTAAAAGCCGCAGTTTTCTGCGGCTTGCGTTCAGTCGTAAATTTTCGACATCGACTTGTCGAGATATACGTTTTCTATCGCTGCGGCGAATATGGGCGCGGTGGAGATCATCTTGAAGATGGGAAGCATCTTCTCCTGCGGGATATTTATCGTATCGAGCATGGCGAGTTCGGTTATGGGCGACGAGGCGAGCCTCTCTATCGCGGGACCCGACAGCACGCCGTGCGAGCAGCAGGCATATATCTCCTTTGCCCCCGCCTCTTTGAGCGCCTTGGCGCCCTGCACTATCGTGCCGGCGGTATCTATCATGTCGTCTACCATGAGGCAGTTTTTGCCGTCCACGTCGCCGATTATGTTCATGACTTCCATCACGTTGGCTTTGGGGCGGCGCTTGTCTATTATAGCCATTTTGGCGTCCATTCTCGCCGCGACCTTTCTCGCGCGGGCGACGGAGCCTATATCGGGGGAGACGACCACGAAATTTTCGTCTACCTTGGGTTTGAAATAGTTGTAGAGGGTGGGACCGCCCACGAGGTTATCGAGGGGTATATCGAAAAAGCCCTGTATCTGCATGCAATGCAGATCCATCGTGAGCACCCTGTCCGCACCCGCCGACGTTATGAGGTTGGCAACGAGTTTTGCGGTTATCGGCTCGCGCGAGCGGGCTTTTCTGTCCTGACGGGCGTACCCGAAATAGGGAATGACCGCCGTGATCCTGCCTGCGCTGGCGCGCTTTGCCGCGTCTATCATTATGAGGAGTTCCATTAAATTGGCGTTGACGGGATAGCTCGTGGATTGGATGAGGAATACGTCCATACCGCGGATAGTCTCGTCGAAGCGCACGTAAATTTCGCCGTCCGAGAAATGCGTCACTTCCATTTTGCCGAGCGAAGTGTTGAGCCGTTCGGCTATGGCTTCGGCAAGGGGTCTGTTGGAATTTCCGGCAAAAATCTTGATTTCGTTGCCGTGATTGATCATTGAGGTTTGCTCCTTCGGTTTAATCATTCGTATGACCGCGTTTTCCCGCCGTCATTGCCCTTTCATTTTATAATTTAAGGCGTATAAAGTCAACTCATACGCCCAACTTGGGAAATTGAAAAATTCACACAAGTATTTTTTATTTTCAATCACTTTTTTCATGCTGCCGCATAGCGGAGAAAAAGCCCGAGAGCACGGCGGCGCACTCCTCTTCCATCACTCCGCCCTCCACCTCTATTTTATGGTTGAGGAGGTTTGCGGCGGCGATCTCGTCCGTTAAGGAGCGTCCCTTGCCCTCGTAGGCGCCGAAATACACCTTTTTTATGCGCGCGTTGAGCATAGCCCCGAGACACATGGGACAGGGCTCGAGCGTGACGTATATCTCGCATTCGGGCAGCCGCCAGCTCTTCAGCTTTCTGCACGCCTTTTCTATCGCCTCTATCTCCGCGTGCGCGGTGGCGATCTGCCTTTTCGTCCTTCTGTTGTGCCCGCGGGAGATTATCTTCCCGTCGCACACGACAACTGCGCCTATGGGAACTTCGCCCTCGGACAGGGCGCGGCGGGCGCATGCGAGCGCCGCTTTCATGAATTTATTTTGCATATGCCTCTGTAAAATATTTCAGCGCGCCGTAACATTTTTTCAGCCTGTGCAACCGCTTTATGGGGTGGCTCAGCCCGTCCGCGCCGCATTCGACGGTGTAGGCGGGGATACGCAGCCTGTAAATGCACCAATCCTTGTATCCGCCGCAACTGCCGTAAATTTTTCTTATCTTATAGCCCGTGCACTCGGAGAGTATGCGCGCGCCGCGCAGATCCCCCCTGCCGCAGAACTCGTAATATATCTCCTCCCCCTTGGTGTGGAAACTGAGGGTGACGTAGGGCTTGATTTTCAGCGTGAAGTCCCTGAGCGCCGCGCTCTCGGGCTCGGAAAAGGCGAAGTCGCCTATGCAGTTCTCGCTCCCGCGGACGCGGGTGTTCAGCCTGCCCTGACCCCACTCGGCGTCGAAATTGCAGTTTAAATCCACCCCGCGGAAGTTGGCTTTCCACAGCGGGAGATCGGTCTGCGAGATAATCGCGCCGTCGGGGTTGAGAAGGGGGATTATCCAGCCGCCTCCCCGCGCAACGCCCTTTTTTATGTGTTTGAGCGCAAGCCGCGCCGTTATCCACTCCCTGCCGTGCACGGCGTATACGGCTATGAACTGCCTGCCGAAGCTGTCGCCCGTGTGGAAGGCGTAAATTTCGCGCCCGCGCACGGAATAGCCTATCACGCACTTCTTGCCCGTGTAGCTCTGGTAAAATGAGGAAATTTCATCGAATATCACATAATAAAATATGATTTTTTTACTTGTGATATTCACTCCCCGAGTTTATCATGAACGCGCGGTAGACCTGTTCGAGAAGTATCACCCGCATGAGCTGGTGGGGGAAAGTCATGTCCGAAAAGGATAGGCGCATATCGGCGCGCGCTTTCACTTCGTCCGAAAGCCCGCACGAGGAGCCGACGATCAGGGAGATCTCCTCTCCCCTGTCCGCAAGCGAGCCGAGCTTTGCGGCGAAGCCCTCGCTCGAAAGTTTTTCGCCCTCTATGCAGAGGGCTATCTTATAGCCCGACGCCGCCTTTAAGATCGGTTCCGCCTCCATGTCGGGCGTTCTGCGCTCGGCAAGCTCTTTTATCTCCACCTTCGCGAAGCGGGAGAGGCGCTTCATGTATTCGGCTATGGCAGACCTCAGGTACTCCTCCTTTATCTTACCCACGCACACTATATTTATCTTCAACATGCTATCTCACGAAGAAAGAGGTTATCCAGAGCGCGCCCATGACAGCAATGCCGACCGCCGCAAACGCGAAAAAGCGCGCCGTCGCCCCCTTTTCCCCCCTTTCCCTTTTTTCATGCCTGCCGTCCGCAATGAGCCAGACGACAGCGGCTATGAACGCCGCACCTCCGACGGCTTTCAGCGCGATATCCGCCGCAAACGGCAGTGCGAACCCGCCGTCCGCGCCGACCTGCCCGCACGCGGAGAGGATTATTATCAGCCCGTTGTTTACAAGGTGCATGAACACCCCCGGCAACGGCGAGCCCGCGCGCAGGGCAAGATAAGAAAACGCGCAGCCGCATATGAATTGGTATACCGTCTGTTCGGCAGAGCCGTGGAAGAGCGCAAAGCACGCCCCCACGGTAAAAACGGCTCCCGCGCCGCCCATGACGGTGCGGAGATTGCCGAGCATGACGCCCCTGAAAAAGAATTCTTCCGTGAACGCGGGCAGCACGGCTATCACAAAAAGTGCGGCGACTACCCTGCCGCCGCCGAGCGACGGGAGATAGGAAGAGCTTTCCCTCGGCACGTATCCCATCTTTTCAAGTAGGGCGAGGGCGATCGTGTTGACCCCGCTCACGCAGAATAACAGCC
>CANQXZ010000032.1 GCA_947627955.1 uncultured Clostridia bacterium | reverse complement strand
CGCGCTCGCAATGGAGGTAATAAACGGCGTTTTGCCGTGGGCGCTCGCCTTTTCCGCGGGCGCGATGGTGGCGGTGGTGTGCTCTGAACTCATTCCCGAGAGCTTTTCGCAGGGCAAAATACGCGCCACGGTGGGCATAATAGCGGGCTTTATGCTGATGATGCTCCTCGACACGGCGTTCGGCTGAATAATTTTTCCGAGTTTCCGCAAGATAGGAATATGGAAAAAAATTCAAACAAAAAGACTGCGGTCGTGATAGGCGGAAGTTCCGGGATAGGTTTCGAAACCTGCCGCAAACTCGCTCAGCGCGGCTGGAACGTTGTCAACGTCTCCCGCACGCCCTGCAAAGCCCAGAAAGTGACAAATCTCAAAGCCGACGTCACCGACCCCGCCGCGCTCAGCGCGGCTATAAAAAAAGCCGCCGCGAAAAACGGCATAGCCCTGCTTGTGTACAGCGCGGGCTTTTCCATGGCTGCGCCCATAGAATACGCGAGGGAGGAGGACTATAAATACCTCTTCGAAGTCAACTATTTCGGCGCGCTCAGGGCGGTGCAGGCGGCTGTTCCCTTCATGAAAAAGCGGGGCGGCAGGATGATCCTCGTCGGCTCGCTCGGCGGAGATCTGCCGATAATCTTCGACAGTTTCTATTCCTCCTCGAAAGCCGCCCTCGAAATGCTCTGCCGCGGCGCTTACGGCGAGCTCAAACCCTACAATATTAAGGTGACGGGCGTCTTGCCGGGCGGAACTTCCACGGAGTTCACGTTCAAGCGCAAGGTATATCCCGGCAGCGAGACGGGCGCCTATTCCGAGAGTCTTAATAAAGCCGTAGCCGCCCTCGCCAACATGGAGCAGAGCGGAATGTCTCCCGTGGAGGTGGCGGAGATAATCTGTTCCCTCGCCGTTGCGGACAACCCTCCCGTGATAAAGATCTGCGGCGCAAAGAACACCGTGTACAGGCTCTTCTCGCGCATCATGCCCGAAAAGGTCACACTGAACTTAAACGGCAGGATGTACAACCAGTGAAGAGGGATATAGATCTGTCCCGCCGCGACGAGCGGGAGAGCTTCATAAGGCAGCCCAAGCAGGAGAGAGTGAAAAATGACGGGCAAAACGCGTGAAAATTACAACAGGAACTACCTCGAATACGTAAAGACGCAGGACCCTCCCACAAAGCACCTCAAAAACTGCGCCTCGGCGTTCGGCGTGGGCGGGCTGATATGCTGCATAGGTCAGTTCATCCGTTACAGCCTCTCCTTTGCGGGACTTTCGGGCGACGAGCTCGCTGGCGCGACTTCGGTGATACTCATATTTTTGGGCTGTCTTCTGACGGGGCTCGGCGTATACGACCGCATAGGCAGGTACGCGGGCGCGGGCTCGATAGTGCCTATAACGGGATTCGCCAATTCCGTGACGTCCCCCGCGATAGAGTTTAAAACCGAGGGCTGGATATACGGCATGGCGGCAAAGATGTTCACGGTTGCGGGCGCGATAATCGTATTCGGCGTCTTTTCGGGCGTGTTAGTGGGGATATTATATCTGTTTTTATGAGTAAAAAGGGCAACACGATATTTTTTAAACGCCCCCCGAGGATACTTTCCTATGCCGCGGTGTGCGGCTCCAAGGAAAAGGAGGGCATAATAGGCTCCTATGCCGACATAACTCTGGACGACGACATGTACGGGGAGGACACATACGAAAAGGCGGAGTGCAAAATGCTCTCCGCCGCCATCTCCCTCGCCGTGAAAAAGAGCGGCAAAAGGGAACAGGATATAGACGTTCTCCTTTCGGGCGATCTGTTAAACCAGATAATCTCGGCGAGCTTTGCCGCGCGCGACTACGATTTTCCCTTTTTGGGGGTGTATTCCGCCTGTTCTACCATGAGCGAGAGCATTTTGTTGGGTTCCGCGCTCATCGGCGGTGGATTTGCGGATACGGCGGTGTGCGCCACGGGCAGCCACTTCGCATCGGCGGAACGGCAGTACCGCTACCCCCTCGAACTCGGCTGCACCCGCCCCCCGCAATCGCAGTGGACGGTGACGGGCGCGGGCGGGCTCGTTTTGGGGCGTGCGGACAGGGGCATAAAGGTCGTCTGCGCCACCATGGGCAGGGTGTGCGATTACGGCGTGACCGACGTAAACAACATGGGCGCCGCCATGGCGCCGGCTGCGGCGGATACCATAATGAGGCACTTTAAGGACACGGACACCGAACCCGCGGACTACGACCTCATTTTGACGGGCGATCTGGGCGCGCTCGGCAGCCGTATCGTAAAGGACCTCACGTGGGAGAAGGGCTATGACATCTCCTCCAACCACGTTGACTGCGGAGAAATTATATATAAGGTGATAGAGAGCGAGTTTCAGGGCGGCAGCGGCGCGGGCTGTTCGGCTACCGTTCTCAATTCGTACATTCTCACCCGCATGGAGGCGGGACTTTATAAGCGGGTGCTCTTTGCGGCGACGGGAGCCCTGCTCTCCACGGTGTCTTCGGGGCAGGGGGAGTCCATTCCCTGTATAAGCCACGCCGTGAGATTGGAGATTTAGCTATGCGCACGGAAATTCTCGATATTTTGTTCACATATCTCAAAGCGTTCGCGGTGGGGGGAGGAATATGCCTTATCGCGCAGATAATAATCAACTTCACCGACCTCACCGCGGGCAAGATACTCGTCTACTTCATGCTCGCGGGCGTTGTGCTCACGGCGCTGGGGCTCTATCAGCCCCTCGTGGAGTTCGCGGGCGCGGGCGCGACCGTGCCCATATCGGGATTCGGTTATCTTCTGGCTAACGGCGCTATGAAGGGCGCCGAAAAGGGCTTATTTTACGCTGTCACGGGCTCTTTGACCGCCGCGAGCGCGGGAGTGACCGCCGCCGTGGTGTTCGCTTTTATAATGGCTCTCATTTTCAAATCAAGAACCAAGCGCAACTGACATACAATATTGTATGCCGAGAGGGACAAACAGAAAATTCAGAAGATTCAAGGTGCTCGTCGCCATAATCTGCGTGCTCGCCATAGCGACTCTCCTCTATTTCCAGCGGAACGTCACCAAAGTGCTCATTTCCATAAGCGAGGCGACTATCCGCTCCATAACCACCGTCGCCGTGAACGACGCCATCTACTACACCTTAAACGACGCCGTGCGGTATGACGACCTCGTACATATCGACCGCGACGAAAGCGGCAACGTCACCTCGATCACGACCGACAGCCTCAAAATAAACCGCATCGCGCGCGACACCGCCTATCTCTCGCAGGAGAACCTCAACAAGATGAGCGCGGAGGGCATAATGGTGCCCATCGGCGCGTTGACGGGGGTGGAGGCGCTCGCGGGCTTCGGGCAGAAGATAAACATCAAGATAATCCCCATAAGCAACGTGGAGTGCCGTTTCGTCTCCAAGTTCAAGGACGCGGGCATAAACCAGACCCTGCACTCGCTGTATCTCGAGATCGTCTCCGATATCTCCATAATCATGCCCTCCAAATCCACCAATCTCGCCTCCACGATAGAGGTGCTCGTCTGCGAGAGCGTAATAGCGGGCAAGATCCCGGAAGTGTACTTCCAGTCCGGCAGCTTTAACAGTGGCGGCGCGCTCGTCCCTTAAACGTGAAAGCGGGGGTAAAATAATGGGCGCGGCGGGCGCGAAAATTCGCGCCCGCCGCTTTAACATATATTTTTGCATATTTGATACATAACGGAATCTGGCGGGGAGAATACTTCTCCCCGCCAAATCTTCATGGAAATATATTATCTATGAAGAAATTTTACGACTTGCTATTATAATAGGTCGTTTTTGCCCCGTTGTCAACTAAAATTTTTTATAATTATAAGACTTTTTTCAATTTTCTGACTAAACTTGCAAAAAAACTTCATAGATAATATATTTCCATGAAGATTTAATGTACGGCAAATATGCAATTATAATTAAAATGCAAGGAGTAAGAAAAAGACAATGAAAGCGTTGAAAAAATTGGCAGTATTCTGCGTGGGCGCAGCCCTGACAGTGGGCTCGGCGTTCGGATTCGCGGCATGCGACAACGGCACAGACCCCGAGAGCGACTCCGATATCCGCGAAGTGTATTCCCTCTACGTGGCGTCCGCCGAGGAGAGCGGGAATGAGCCGATGACCTATGAGGAGTGGCTCGCGTCCATAAAGGGCAAGGACGGCGCGCCCGGCAAGGACGGCACGCCCGGTAAAAACGGCGAAAACGGCAAGGACGGCAGCAGCTTTTTGCACGGCGAAGGCGCGCCGGACGCCGCCGACGGCAAGGCGGGGGATCTCTATCTCGACGTTCTGACGGGAGATCTGTATGAAAAGGACGCCAACGGCTGGAGCACCGAGCCCGTCGGCAACTTAAAGGGACCCCAAGGCGAGCAGGGCGAACAGGGACCTCAGGGACCGAGAGGACCCAAGGGCGGCGAAACCGTCGTAAAGGAATATAAGGGCGTGGAGATCGCGAGCACGAGCACGCACGAGTTCGACATCACGGGCGTTCCCGGAGGTATATATTGGCTCGTTGCCACTAATGTCCAAGGCATTGATGTCGCCAGGGAAACCCTTATAGCTACATATGTATTTAACTCTTCTTTATATGACCATACATACGATATGTACAGTGAGGCGACGGAAGGTTATAGGGGCATAGTCAGGGTCGGCGGAACCAACAGCACTAAAAAGCCGAACTGCCTGAAAGTGGAAAATAAGGGCAGCGAGACCGTTACCGCCGATTTCAAGCTGGTGATGTACGAGCCCGAGGATATCGTGGTGCGTGACGGGTTAGAAGTTGAGGTGCCTTTCAATGCCTACACGGGAAGAAAAGCAGGCATTTACGAAACAGTTTATGTCTCGCTCGATCCCTCGCTTATAGGCAAGAACGTAAAGATAACTTTCTCTTCTGATTATCCCTATTCCGCAAATGACGGCAAACCTCGCGTTTATCCGTATAGCCCGGATCCTTATTCGATTAGCGTAGGAGTAAGTTTCGAAGTTGCAGAAAACTATAAGGAAGGCATTTGGTCTGCTACATGGACAATACCAGAAAATATCAATGCATATGGCAAAACCCCTGAAGGTGGCAGAGACTCAGAAAGCGGTAAAAAAGATTTCCCTACTACCGGTCTGTTCTTCGATATGGCGTATGCTAAAAGCGCATATAGGGCTTTTAACGCAGTCGTCAAGTTCGAGGTAGTTGAAGCCGAATAATCAAGAGGTAAAAACATGAAAAAAATATTCAATATTCTTTTGGCGCTCTTCGCGGTGGTGTGCCTGTCCTTCGGGCTTGCGGCATGTAACGGCGAAGAGAACGGAGCCGAAACGGGCGGCGGCACGGGCGGCTCGGGCGGCGGAAACGGCTCGGACGAAAAGTACACCGTCACCGTCACCTGCGGCGCGGGCGGAGATTATTCCCTCTCCCCCGAGGCGGAGAGCTATGAAAAGAACTCCTCCGTCACATTGACGGTAACCCCCGAGACGGACTACGTCGTGGACGAGGTGCTCGTGAACGAAAGCCCCGTATCCCTCAAAGACAGTAAGTATACAATGACAGTCACGGGCAACATGACCGTGAACATAACTTTCAAGCAGTTTGTGCGCGTATTTGACGACAAGTATGTCGGCAAGTGGAACCCCAACGTCGGCGCGGGCACTTTGGGCGGCGAGATCGTAATAAGGGAGGGAGACCTTTCCTTTGACGGATCGGATTGCTCGGTGACCGAGGCGGAGGGCGTGTATTCCTTCACCCATGTGGACGAAGAGGGTACAGCCACGAAGTATTCCGTCAGGTTTGAGGAAATATACGGAGAAAAGAACTTGCTCGTCATGAACTACACCGATTCAGCCGCGCACGAATCTTTCACCGTTTACTACCTCAAAGACGGCGTGGACTACTTCACTTTCAACGCCGTGGAGGGTTCTCTCTGGCAGGGCGCCGCAGGCTATTGGGACAGTCAAAACGTTCCCCTCGAGATAACCGCAACGGGCTTCAAGCTCAGCGGCGTAAAGGGGATAGTCATGGCAGTGGGCACGGACAGCGCCTCTTTGAACAGCCCCGTAAAGGTCTTAGCCGACGGCGACGAGTACGACGTGGCGTATATAAAGGACAATGCTCCCGGCGGTACGGGACAGCTGATACGCATAACTTTGAAATCTTCGGACGGTACGTTGACCTTCATGCGTGCGCCCGACCCCGAAAAGTCTAAGGTTCCCCAGCACGCGGGGACGTATAAGAACGAGGCTAAGGACAAGACGGTAGTCGTTGACGCAGAGGGCAACTTCAACTACTGCGGAACGGTTTACGAACTTTCGCAGTTCGACGTTTCGGGCTCGCAGGAAGTCTACTCCTTTGTAATGAACGGCAAAGTTTACGCCGTGGACTTCCTCAAAAAGGATTCCAAAACCGTCAATTATCTCTGGATAAGGTGCACAGAAGGCGTGTTGGACGAGAACAACGTAACGGTATACGACGAGGGTGAATTTTTCTATTCCGATTCATATCCGTTCGAGATAACGTACAAAGTTGACTTCACCAATGTGGATCAGACGAAGTGCACTTACGAGTTCTCGGCGTCCACGGAGCCCAAAGCCGACGGGTCCTATGCGGCTGGCACTGTGCTCACCATAAAGATAACCGCCAACGAGGGCTATGTGATAGATTCCTTATATTTCAACCATAAGGGAGTGCTCGATTTGGATTTCTCTTCGGAAGCGAAGAACAAGACGGAATATACGTTGACTTACACCATTCCCAAAGACTTCTACGATTGGTACAGTTCCAAGATCATAAGGGTATACGCCCTGTTCGATGGCGCTCCCGCAACTTCTTCCGTATCTTACGTTTCCGCCGAACCCGTATGCGCGGGCAAGGGAGAGTACGTTTAACGGCGTGATTTCCGGATAACAATATTATTGCTCACACATTCTTTGCATGGTCCCCTCTCTCCGTATTTGGTGCGTACGGGGGGAGGGGATTTTGCATACAAAAAAGGCGGCGCGCAAATCTTCCTTGCGCGCCGTGTATTTTTATTCATCGATCTTTATCTCAGTTCTGCGCCGAGCTTGAATTTCAGGTTGCCGAGTATCTTTTTTACAAAGCCGTCTACCCGCGCGGAGATGTCCTCGTCCTTGGGCGTGAACGTCACGGAAAACGCCATGCTCTTTTTGCCGCTCTCTATCTGTTCGCCCTCGTACACGTCGAACAGCTTTACTTCGCTCACAAATTTGCACGCCGCGTAGATCTCCTTTTCTATCTCGCCGCAGGTCACGTCTTTGCCGCAGATAAGCGCAAGGTCCCTCGTCTCTTCGGGGAAGGCGGGCAGGGGGGAGTATCTGAACGCCCTCGCGTGCTTTTTCAGCTCTTCATAGTCTATCTCGCCCAGATAGGCGTCCCTGTCGAGGCTGAGTTCGGCGGCTATCTCGGGCGAGAGCATTCCGAAGTAACCTATCTTCACGCCGTCCGAAAATACTTCCGCGCACTTGCCGGGGTGCAGAAATTCCCTCTCCGCGGGCGCGAATTCAAAGCGGGTATGCATTAGGTCTGCAATGTCTTCGAATACGCCCTTCATGTCGAAAAATCCGTATTTGCCCCACATTCCGAGGGAGAGCGTGTCCCGCTCTTCGGGGAAGCCTTCGAGGGGGAGGGTCTTTGGGATATACACCTTTGCCAGCTCGTACACCTTGCCCTCCATGTTGCCCTTTCTCAGATTTCTGACTATCACCTGCAACAGGGAGGGGGCGAGGGTGGTGCGCATCACCGAGAGCTCCTCGCTGATGGGATTTTTTATGCGTATCAGTTTCCTCAGCGGGCTGTCCGCGGCTATGTGCAGGGTATCGAGGTCCTTTTCCGAGTAGAAGGAGTACGTCGAAATTTCATACAGCCCCTTGCCGCTGAGCGTTCTTTTCAGCTTGTTGGCGGCTTTCTGTTCCTCGGAATATCCGCCGTTGGTTATCTGCGCGGAGGGCAAAAACGTGCCGTTAATCTTGTCGTAGCCGTAAAAGCGGATCACCTCTTCGGCTATGTCGGGGTAGAGGTCTATATCCTCTCTCCAACGGGGCACGGTGAGGCGGAGGCTGTCGCCCTCTCTTTCCACGCCGAATTGCAGGTTTTTAAGTATCTCTGTAATGGTCTCGGCGGGCACCTCGATGCCGAGCAGGGCGTTTATCTTTTCAATGCTCACGCACATTTTCTTGCTCTCAGTGTGCGAGTAGGGGGTCATAACGTCCCTGTGCAGGTCCGTTACCGTGCCGCAGCCGAGCTTTTCAATGAGGTTGAGCGCCCTCGCCATCGCCTTTTCGGTGGTGTATTCGTTCACGCCCTTTTCGAATATCGCCGAGCTGTCGGAGTGCTGCCCGAGCGCCCTCGAAGTCTTTCTCACGCTGTCGCGGGCGAATTTGGCGGCTTCGAACAGCACTTCGGTGGTGCCGTCCTCAATCTCGCTGTTCAGCCCGCCCATTATCCCCGCGAGCGCGCACGGCTTTTCGCCGTCGCATATCACGAGGTTTTCCGCCGTCAGCGAAAATTCGTTGCCGTCGAGGGTGACTATCTTTTCGCCCTCTTTGGCTCTGCGCACCACTATCTCCCTGCCGCCGAGCGTGGAGAGGTCGAAAGCGTGCATGGGCTGCCCCATTTCGAGCAGCACGAAGTTGGTTATGTCCACCACGTTGCTGATAGAGCGCAGTCCGCACGCGGCGAGCCGCTTTCTCATCCACAGGGGGGAGGGGGCTATTTTTACGTCCTTTACGTAGTGCCCGATATAGCGGGGGCACAGATCGGGCGCCTCGTTGAGTATCTTTATGTCCTCATACGCGCCTTTTTGGGGGGTATAGGAGCAGTCGGGCTCTTTCACCTCTTTTTTGAGGACGGCGGCTACCTCGCGCGCTATGCCGAAAATGCTCTGGCAGTCGGGGCGGTTCGCCGTGACCGCAATGTCGAAGATATAGTCGTCCAAGCCCAAAAGGGGCTTTACGTCCGCGCCGTTTTCAAACGATTGGGGTAAAAGGAGCAGTCCGCAGTAATCGCCGCCGTCGAACATGTCGCCGTTTACGCCTATCTCCGCGCCCGAGCAGAGCATGCCGTCGCTCTCTATCCCGCGGAGCTTGCCCTTTTTTATCGTCATAACGCCCTCAACGGTCACGTGGTCTTTTGCGGTTGCGTACACCGTAGCCCCCACGAGCGCGACGGGCGCCTTTATGCCCTTTTTCACGTTGTCGGCGCCGCAGCAGATCTGAAATACGCCCTCTTTGCCGCAGTCCACTTTGCAGACGTGCAGGTGCGTGCCCTCCACGGGCTCGCACTCGATAACTTCTCCGACTACCACGCCCGAGATATCCTTGCCTGTCTCTATCAGCTCTTCGACCTCGAACCCGCAGGAAAACAGCTTGTCCATCAGTTCCTTTGCGGGAATGTCTATGTCAACATAATCTTTGAGCCAACTTAAAGGAGCTTTCATATTTCACCTCAATCCTTGAACTGTTTTAAAAATCTCACGTCGCCCTCGAAGAGGAGCTTCATATTGTTAATGCCGTATTTGAGCATGGCTATCCTCTCTATGCCCATGCCGAACGCAAAGCCCGTGTAAACGTCGGGGTCTACGCCGCAGCCCTCCAGAACGCGCCTGTTCACCATTCCCGCGCCGAGCACTTCTATCCAGCCCGTGCCCTTGCAGAGGCGGCAGCCCTTTCCGCCGCACTCGAAACAGCTCACGTCCACCTCTACCGAAGGCTCGGTAAAGGGGAAGTAGGAGGGGCGGAGCCTCGTTTTCACGCCTTCGCCGAAGACTTTTCTGGCAAACTCGTCGAGCATGCCCTTCAGATCGCAGAGGGTTATGCCCCTGTCCACGACGAGCCCTTCCATCTGCGAGAACATGGGGGAGTGGGTGGCGTCGTCGTCGCTGCGGTACACTTTCCCGGGGGAGAGTATCTTGATGGGCGGCTTTTTGTTCTCCATGACCCTTATCTGCCCAGCCGAAGTCTGCGTTCTCAAAAGCAGGTCGCCCGTGATGTAAAAGGTATCCTGCATGTCCCTTGCGGGGTGGTCTTTGGGGGTGTTGAGGGCGGTGAAATTGTAGTAGTCGTTCTCTATTTCGGGACCCTCGAACACTTCGAAGCCCATGCCCGAAAAGATCGAGACCAGCTCGTCGCGCACAAGCGTGTTGGGGTGGAAGGAGCCCGCCACGCCCCTTATCCCGGGCATTGTCACGTCCGTCTTTTCGGCGGCGTAGCGCGCTTTCAGCTCCTCGGCTTTCAGCTCCTCGTTGAGGGCGTTGAACTTCTCTTCGGTGCGCCCGCGGAACTCGTTCAGCTGCTGCCCGACTTCCCTGCGCTTTTCGGGGGGCACGTCGCGCATGCCCTTCATGAGTTCCGAAATTTCACCCGTCTTTCCGAGGAATTTCATCTTTATTTCCTGCAAGTGCTTCGAGAGCCTGACGCCTTTCAGCGCTTCGGAAATTCTGCCTTCGATTTCCTTTATTCTTTCATGTATATCCATATGGTCTCCTCGATTTTTTAAAAATAAAAGCCCCGTGCAAAGCGCACAGGGCGAATAATTTTGCGCCGGCTCCCGGTCGTGACCGTTCGCAAATATGATTATATTTGATATTCCGCCGATTGTCAACCTATTTTGCCGCTATTAAATTCCAACTCCTTGACTTTTTGAATTTAGAATGCTATATTTTAGATACCACATTACACAATTTCATTCTGGGCGATTCTGCCCGGGCATATTTTTCTTGTCAAATACACAATATGGCATTGTGTATCTCTTTTCAATTATTTTGATAAGAAAAATCGAATATTGTGTGGTGTGGTGACCGTGAGAGATACCGTGCGGTGTGCTCTTCCGGGAGCACACCTTATTTTTTTACCGCACGAAAGGAGAAAAGCAATGAAAAAGAAGATCCTTGTCGCCCTGCTTTCCGCAGTCGCGGCGGTCTGCTTCGCGTTCGGCTTTGCCGCATGCACCCCGGGCGGCGGCGAAGGCGGCGGAGGCGGAGAAGAAGGGGGCGGCGGACACACCCACAGCTACAGCTATCAGTCCAACAACGACGGCGCGACCCATAAAGTCGTCTGCGTTGCGGCTGGCTGCCCGTCTCCCGAGATCGATCCTGCCGAAAATTGTTCGGACGGGGATTCGGACGGCGACTGCGACAAGTGCGGGCAGCAGACCGGAAGCTCCGTCCCCACAGGCAGCTATTCCGTACAGTTCGACGTGAACGGAGGCTATCCGCTCGTGCCTTTCAGAACCTGTGAGAGCGGCGCAGACGTTTCCGCCCCCGCCGAGCCCGAAAAGGTGGGTTACGACTTCGGCGGCTGGTATACGGACGTAAATCTGGGTTCCGAGGCGCAGTTTCCGTACACCGTGAACGGCGACGTAACTTTTTACGCCAAGTGGAATGCGCAAAACAAGACTACCGTCCGCTTTGCGATCGCCGTATTCGACCGCGAACTCAGCTCGTACGGCAACGCGGATATAGACTACTCGCAGGAGATCCTCGCCCCCGTTGAGGTGGCAAAGAACTCCAAGTTCGACCAGCCGCAAAACCCCAAGGACATAACGTATACGGACAGCTCCGAAAAGGTGCATACGATGAAGTTTTCGTTCTGGTCGTTTTACAGCACATATGAGAGAAACCGTACGGCAGCCGTTCTCTTCCCCGTGGAGATAGGGGACAAGGACGAAATGACCCTCTATGCCGTCTATACCGAAGTGAACGAAAGCGATACATATGCAAGTCTCACCGTCCACCCGCAAAACGGCGAAAAGGTGACCATGGTATACGGCGTGATGGGCAAAAATCTTCCCATCGCCACGCCCTCGTCCAATAACAAGGAACCCTTTTACAGTTACTACCAATATGCTCAACACGGGGTGGTTGATCCCCTGTACGAGGGACATTCGGTATCGGGATATTTCAAGTCCGAAGAATTCACTTCCGAAAACCTTTACCCCATACCTTTCATGCTCAATAACGAAGAAAACGACGTGTATCTGCGCTGGGAAGAGGAGGACGATTTGCAGATAACCTTCGACTACGGCTATGGCGAAAAGACGAGCAACGTCACTGTGAAATACCGCGGTCTGATCCCGAGGATAGCCGACCCCGTCCGCGTGGGCTACACTTTCGACGGCTGGTATTCGCCGCCCATGTCTCCCGCGAACGAGGAAACGCGCTGGGATTTCGAATGCGGCAGGGCGGTGCAGTCGGGAACGCTGAAAGCGAAATGGGTAAAGACCGCCGCCGTGATAACTTTCGACGTCAGGGGCGGCTCTCCCATAAATCCCGTCGCGGTAGAGAAGGGCACGACCGTGACCTCCCTGCCCACTGCCGAAAGGATATCGAAAAGCGCCCAGCAGACGTATAATTTCCTCGGGTGGTTCCGCGACAGCGGATGCACGCAGAACGCGCTTGCGGGCGGCGGGCTCGACGTAGACGGGGATATCACCGTCTACGCGGGTTGGAGCGAGGTGATAGATATCTCCTACTTCAAATTTGACCAAAACGGCATAGATTACAGTATATCTGTCGCCCCCGAGCACCGCGCCGACATATCGGGCAGAGTGGTGCTGCCTGCAAAATACAACGGTTCCGACGTGAAATATGTGCAGACGGAGGGCTTCAAGGACTGTAATTCCATTACCGAAGTGGTGATACCCGAAAGCGTTAAATATGTCTATAACAACGCCTTTGCGGGATGCTCGGAGCTTAAAAAAGTGGTTTTGCCCGACGGGCTTGTCCAGCTCGCGTGGGACGTATTTGTCGATTGCCCGCTTTTGGCGGACGTAAATTTCCCCGCGGGCGACGAATTTCGCTATATAGTGTCGGACGTATTCCGCGATTGCCCCGAGATGCGCAAAAAGTTCGATAAAGTGCCCGTAGGCAGCGCGTCGGCTCAATTGAGCTATTGGGGCACTGCTTGCCTCGGGGTTGGCTACGGCGTAGACGACGACGAGGACGACGGAAAAGCCGACAATTTCGACGTGCAGTCCGTGACCGAAATAACCGTGCGCGAGGGGACCACCATCGTGGCGAGCTACGCGTTTTACAACTGTTCCAAACTCGAAACGCTCACTTTTGCGGATTCGGTGAAGTACGCGGTCCAATACGTCTTCCCGAATGAGAAGAAATCTTCGTTGAAAACGCTCAACCTTTCGGCTTCATATATGATAACACCGCACGAGCAGAATTATCCCGCAACGCTCGAAACCATAACGGTGCCCGCATCCAATCCCGATTTCTATGTGACGGACGGCTGCCTCATGTATAAGGGAGACAGCCGGCTCGTCGCGTCCACGGTATCTGCGGACAGCATACCCGCGGGCACAAAGATAATAGGCAAAAAGTCATTCTGCAACAAGAACCTCGACAACGTAGTCATTCCCTCCACCGTGACGGACATATATGCGCGGGCGTTCGAGGGCGGGCAGTATACCGAGTTCGATATCCCCGACAGCGTGGGAGTGCTCGCGGAGGACGCCCTGTACAATTGCAGAAAGCTCGAAACTCTGAACATGGGCAAGAATGTCCCCCTGATGGCAAAAGCATTTTTCACGAATATACTCGGCGTGCTTTCCGTCATAGATATCGACGCGGATAACCCCAACATGCTGAGCAATTGCGGCATTGTATACAACAAGGTCACGGCAGAGCTGATATATTCCTCGTACTCATACCGCGGCGAGTTCACGCCGTGGGAGCGCTGCACTTCCCTCGATACGAACGACTTGAAGGGACACTATACGGTATTCAACCTGACCGACAATATCGAGAATATCGAAAGCGGCTCTGTGGAAGTGGAAAAACTCGTGCTCGGCAAAAAGTGGAGCGACCGCGAGGACGTGTTCGGGCTGCTGTTTGAAAAGTTTACGCAGTTAGGCGACGGATTCGCTGCCAATATGGTGACGGAAGTCGTCTTGGCGGAGGGCGCAACCATGCGCAACGTCGGCGGCGTGATATACAACGCCTCAATGACGAAGATACTGTTCACCGAGAGCGATCTGACAGAGCTCGATATAGCCGATACGGTAACTGAAATTTCTAACGAGACAGAGGCGTACAACGTGACTTCCCTGCACGTCGGCGCGGGAATCTCGCTTGAAGAATTCGCCAAGCTCGTATACGGCTATCCGGACGAGAGCTGGTTCGGGATGGGGATGATGCCCGCAATGGTATTCCCCGAAACCGTGACCGTGGCGGAGGGAAACAGGGAACTCACGAGCATAGACAACGTAGTGTACACGAAAGACCGCACCCAACTTGTATATATCCCCGCGAACTATAACGGCGCTCTCGTTCTTCCCCGTGAAATGCGTGATGCGTCCCTCCCGTTCAGTGCGATGACGGCTCTCTTTGCGCCCGGCGCGGACGGGGAGTACGGTGAGCTCGCCCCCAATTTGGTCCACATAACCGAACTCAAGGCGGAGAGCGGCTCGGTCCTTTCAAAGATAGGCGCTTACGCCTTTGCTCCCGCCGAGAGGTATGCGAGCTGGCCCGATGAAGAGCTTGTAAGCTCCATTCCCGAGTGGCTCGTATATTACAGCGAAGGGGATTTCGATTACAGCGTGGAAGATATAGGCTTTGCCATCGACAAGGTCGATTTGCGGGATGCGGAGACCCTCGCCGAAATACGCGCATATTCGTTCTGCGATTTATCCACATTGACTGAAGTATTGTTGCCCGCCTCGGTGAACTATTTCGGCTCATATTGCTTCAACAACTGCGCCGAACTTAAAAAGATAGAGGGAGCTGACTTTGCCGAAGCCACAATAGACGGCGGTCTCATGTACGATTACGGCAACTTCTGCGACGAAAACGGCTATGTCATAATGGGCGGGGCGTTGCTCGGCTACAAGCCGCAAACCGAACCCGACAAGATAGAGCTCCCCGGAGACGTGACCGTGTTGCAGGGCGGCGCGCTGGTTTTGCAGTCGGTGCACAGCCTGTACGTTCCCAAGACCGTTACAAAGGCTTTGAAGAATTCCGTGCGGACATATTCAGTCGGATTTATAGTATATTTCGAAGCCACTGAGGAGGAGATGGAGTCGTTTGCCTTCGACAGCGAGTGGTGTCTGACATACAGAGGAGACCTTATAACAGTGTACGGCTATAAGACCGCCGCAAAGGAAGACTATCCCTATGTGATCAACGAGACCACGGGGCTCATGTATTCGCTCGACAGGAAAAACAACACTGCCTGTCTCGTCTCCGACGCCTACGCCACGGCGGCGTGGACGGGAGCGGTGGAACTGCCCGCCGAAATTACGGCGTACGGGAAACAGTATGTGCTGACAGGCATAGGCGCTTACGCGCTGAGCGGAGAGACCGTAACTTCCGTGACCCTGCCCGACAGCATAGCCGAGATAGGGGAATCGGCATTTGATATGTGCCGGTCGCTCGAAAAAATAGTTACTTCGGATAACGCAAGCTATAAGGCGGTGGACGGCATACTGTACAACAAGGAGCTGACCGCGTTCGTGCATATTCCCGCCTGCCTCGGCGGAGACGTCACCATACCCGATACGATAACCTTTATAGGCAGTTGGACATTCAGCGAAAGAAAGATCGTCAGCCTGAATACAGGCAACGGTGTCAGTGAAATAGGATTGTGCGCATTCGAAAATTGCAATTCGCTTACAGACGTAACGATAGGCAACGGCGTCGCATCCCTCGGCAGTTCGTGTTTCGACGGCTGTACGGCTCTCCGCAATGTAACTTTGGGGAACGGGCTCACTTCGATATCTTCGGGCGCGTTCTCCGACTGTACGGCGCTTGAAAGCGTAACTTTCGCCGCAAAGGACGGCTGGCAGGTCTCAACGAGAGCCAATATGAGCAATGCCAAACAGATAGACGTGTCCGACGCCGCGCAGAACGCCCAATGGCTGAAAACCAACGGCGCATACACCGGCTATTATTGGAAGCGCGTCGCCGAATAACGGCAAGCGCATAAAACCAAGCCAAAGAAAAGCCCCCGCGGAACATGAAAGTTCCGCGGGGGTCGTGCTTTAAAATATTTTCAATAGATGCTCCCGCCGTGGCAGTCGTATGCCACTACCGCGGGGAAATCTTCCACTTCGAGCCTGTAAACCGCCTCCGAAAGCAGGTCCGCAAAGGCAATGCACTCGCTCGACTTTATCGCGTTGCCGTACAGTGCGCCCGCGCCGCCTATCGCCGCAAAATACACGCCCGTGTTGCGCTTTATCGCCTCGCGCACCTCGTCGGACATCTCGCCCTTGCCTATCATTCCGCACAGTCCCATGTCGAGCAGGGCGGGCGCAAAGACGTCCATCCGCGCCGAGGTGGTGGGACCGCAGCTTCCCGAAGCCATTCCGGGCTTCGCGGGGCAGGGTCCCGCATAGTAGATAACGGAACCCTTTATCTCAAAGGGCAGTTCTTTGCCCTCCTTTATGTACTCTGTCATCCGCTTGTGCGCGCAGTCTCTCGCCGTCAGTATAACGCCCGAGATCAGCACGCTCTCGCCCGCCGTTAACCCCATGATATCCCCCGACGAAAGGGGCAAAACCAACTTTTTCATATCGTCTCCTTTTCGCAGCGCACGCAGTGGCACTGAATGTTTACGGCGACGGGCAGACCGGCTATGTGCGTGGGCGCCCATTCGCAGCTCACGCCGAGGGCGGTCACGTCTCCGTGGAACCCCTGGCAGCCTATGCCGAGGGCGTTTATCCTTTTCAGCGCCTCGCGCTCTATCCCGGCGATATCCTCCCTCGCGTTGTGCGTTCCCACGTCCCGCGTTATCGCCTTTTTTGCGAGGAAAGCGCAGGTGTCGAAGGAGCCCCCTATGCCCACGCCCACATAGACGGGAGGGCAGGGGCGGGATCCCGCGAGGCGGACGGTTTCCACTATCGCGGAAATTATCCCCTCTGTGCCCTGCGCGGGTTTGAGCATATACAGCCGCGACATGTTCTCGCTGCCGAAGCCCTTGGGAAGATAGGTGATGGCTATCCCGTCTCCCGCAACTATTTCCGTGTGCAAAACAGCGGGGGTGTTGTCGGCGGTGTTGACCCTCGTTATCGGGTCGCACACCGATTTTCTGAAATATCCGTCCGCGTACGCCCTGCGCACGCCGTCGTTCACGGCGTCGCGGAGGAGTTTGCCTTCGAGATATACTTCCTGACCTATCTCCATTATCACCACAGCCATGCCCGTATCCTGGCATATCGGCATCTGCATGTCATGGGCGGTCTGCGCGTTCTTCAATATGGTTTCCAGCCCGAATTTCGCCGCCGCGCCCCTCTCCGAGGCGCACGCCTTGTCCAACGCCTCCGCGCAGGGGCGGGTGAGGTTTACTCCCGCATGCCTCGCCATCTCGTATATTTTTTGTTCTATTATGCCCGTGTCTATCCTTCTCATTGCGCCTTTCCTCTGATATTATCCGCTATATTGTAATACAATCGCGCGGAAAAGTAAATAAAAACCGTTTACTTAAAGCCGTTTTTGCGCTATAATGTCATACGTAAGCGCGATTAAAGGAGAAAACAGCCGTGAAAGATGCCAATCCCAAGCTGAACTCTTCCGTTGCGGGCGCCGCGTATTCGGTAAACGCGGTGCTGTTCGTCCTGCTGTCGTTCGTAGTCTCTGCGATCGTGAGTGCGGCGGGAGTGGAGCAGACTTCCGACGCCTACAAATATCTGAGCTATCTTGTCGCCCCCGTCGCGGTCGCCGCGGGGTGCGCCGCCGTGCTTTCATACTTCAAACAGCCCCTGCGCTCGGTGTTTCCCGTAAAGTGCCATTGGAAATATTACGTAATCGCCGCGCTCATGATATTCGGGCTGTTATTCTGCGTGAGCGGGGTCAACACGATCGCCCTCGCCCTACTTGAAAAGATGGGATACGTGCCGAGGGAGAG
>CANQXZ010000031.1 GCA_947627955.1 uncultured Clostridia bacterium | reverse complement strand
AGCGGCGTTTGAAGAACGCCGCTTTTTTATTGTTGGCTCGCCGACAATAATTTCGATTTTAACGTTTTTATTCTATCACTTTAAAATTCAAGTGTCAATAGTGAAAAGTAAATATTTTTCCTTTTTTGTTTCAATTTTACAATTTTTCCGTCCACACATTATTATATATTATGTATGATATGCGCGCGCGATATGTAAATTTGTCTTAAACAAGACTTTGGGGCGGCGCCGCGGTAAACCGCGGCGCCGCCCCAAATGTGAAAGCGCAAAAAAAATCCGCCTGTGCCGTGATACGAAAAAGTATTAACCCGCTTCTCGCAGGTGGGTGAGGCGAAGCGCAACCTCGGACTTTCCGAAAATACAGACCTCGCCTATTTGCGCGAACTTCCTCTCCCTTTTTCTATTTGTGGATTACGAATTCTCCGTACCACGAACACCGCAGACTTTATATCATTATATACCTATGCCGCGCAAAAGGCAAGGAGAAAATTTTTACAACCGCAATTTTATTTCAAAGGCTTTTTATTTTACTTGCTTTTTGCGGCGGATTGCCGTAAAATTAAGGAAAATCATATTAAAAGAGGAAAATTTATGCAAGAGATCACGGGCGTTATCCCCTCGCTTACCACCCCTTACCGCGAATTCGGCAAGCATATCGGAGAAGTGGTCGCCATAAAGGGCGCGATCCACAATATCAGGCTTATGAGCGACATAGCCTTTATCCTCGTGAGGACGGCTCGGGAAGTAGTGCAGTGCGTTTACAGCGAGGAATTTTCGGACTACCGCCTCGGCGGAGACGTAGTTGAACAGGCGGCGGCGAAAGTTACGGGAAAAGTGGTGAAAAGCGAGACCCGCGACGGCAGCGAGAGATACGAATTGCAGATACACGATATAGAGATACTCTCCACCCCCGCTGCGGTGCCGCCCGTAGTCATTTCCAAAAAACAGGTGGTATGCGACCTCTCGGTCAACCTCGACAACCGCCCCGTAACGCTCAGAAACCCCAAAGAGCGCGCCGTTTTCAAATTGCAGGAGGGCATTCAGAGGGGCTTCCGCGAATATTTGCAGAGCCAGAACTTCACCGAGATACACACGCCCAAGATAAACTTCGCGGGCGCAGAGGGCGGCACAAACGTGTTCAAGCTGGACTATTTCGGCAAAACGGTGTTCCTCGCGCAGAGCCCCCAGCTCTACAAACAAGCGCTCGTGCCCGTGTTCGAAAGGGTGTTTGAGATCGGACCCGTGTTCCGCGCAGAGCACCACGACACTTCGAGGCACCTCAACGAATACATTTCGATGGACTTCGAGATGGGGTATATAGACAGCTTTACCGACATAATGAACATGGAGACGGGCGCGCTGAAATATATAATGAACCTGCTGAAAACGGAGTATGCGCCCGAAGTCGAACTTTTAAAAGCGGAGATACCCGAGATCACGTCCATTCCCTGCATAAAGTTCAAAGAGGCGAAAGAACTCTGCGTCAAAAAGCTGAAAAACATTACCGACATGAAGGACTTCGAGCCCGAAGAAGAGGCGTTTTTGGGCAAATGGGCAAAACAGCAATTCGGCTCGGACTTCCTGTTCGTGACCCACTACCTCTCCAAAAAGCGCCCCTTCTACACCATGGACGACCCCGACGACCCCGAGGTTACCCTCTCTTTCGACCTGATTTTCCGCGGGATAGAGATCACGAGCGGCGGGCAACGCATACACGACTACAATATGCAGGTGGAAAAAATGAAGAGGCTCGGAATGAACCCCGAAGAGTTCGAGACCTACCTCATGCTGCACAAGTACGGCGCGCCCCCTCACGGCGGGCTCGGGCTCGGGCTCGAAAGGCTGACGATGCACCTGCTCGGGTTTAAAAACGTGAGATACGCGACTATGTTCCCGAGGGACATAAACAGGGTGACCCCTTAAATTACGGCATAACGGCAAAATACGGGCGCCGCGGCTTTGAAAGCCGCGGCGCCCGAACCTTTTATCTGATAAAATTCGTCTTAGCCTTGGGTATATCCACGGGGGCGGCGAGCGGCGTGCCCTCCGCCGAGGCGAGAAGTTTGATAAGCCATGCCATATTGCTCGCAACTGCGCGCATGATCGTCACGCCCTCCTCGTCCTTCAACACCTCTTCGGGTCTGGAGCCGTGGACCATGTTCCAATAGGTCGAGGGCACCTGAATCATGTTGTTTATCCCTATGTACTTATTCAGAACGTCATAGGAAGCCGTAGTCCCGGCGCGGCGCGCAGAGACTATGCAAGCCGCGGGTTTTAAGCGCATATGGCTCCCGAACGCCATGAAGAGCCTGTCGAGCGCGGAGACGGTGGCGCCGTTCGGCGAGGAATAATGGACGGGCGCGCCGAAAATGTAGCCGTTTGCCGACTTTATCTTTTCGCCGAGAGCGTTTACGGGGTCGTCAGAATACACGCATTTGCCGAGCTTTGCGCAACAGCCGCAGCCCACGCAGCTGCGCACGGCGCCGTTGCCGAGCCATACTATCTCGCTGTCCACGCCCTGCGCCTTCAATTCGTCGGCTATAACTTTGAGAGCCGTATAAGTGCAGCCCTTTTCATGGGGACTGCCGTTAAGCATAAAAACTTTCATATATCCACCTCTTTTTTGCGGATAAAAGACAAGATTGGCGAAATCCTTCCGCCAATCCTTCTTTTTCCCCTATTTTGTCCGAGCTTTTCCGCCCTTTCAATAGTACCCTTTCGGGTTAGTCCAATATAATACCTTTTTTTGCGTTTGTCAACTGTTTTTGTAAAAATTTGTGCAAGTTGCACAAATCAACTCTCCAGATACAGAAATCTGTGACAGTTGTCGCACTCGACTATGCCGCCCTGCGACAATCTCTCCTTTCCCGCGAGCGAGAGCTCGGAGCCGCACTTGGTGCACCTGCCGCTCTTCGCCGGGCAGAGAATGGGAAATATACGCTCGCTGCGCTTCGACTGGTAGTGTTGCAGTACTTTGGGGTCGATATCGGCGGCGAGCGCTTTCAGCTCTTCTTTGACCGCGTCGATCTCCTTGCGCTTTTCCGCCCTGAACTTCTCGTAGACGTCCTGATATTCCTTGCCCTGCTTTTGCATCGCCCTTGTCTTCTGATACAGGCTCTGGAATTCCTCGTTCGCCTCCCTTATCGACTTGTTGAGCGCGTTGACTTCCTGCCTGAGCGATTTGAGCTTGTCGGTCAGCTGGGTGAGATTTTTCTTGTAAAAGGAGATATCCGCGCCGCCCTCGAGCAGTTCGTCGAGGTTTTCGAAGTCGGAGAGGGTTTCGTTGAGCTCGGCGTATTTTTCGTCGAGTTCGGCGAAAAGTTTGGAAAAGCCGAGAGCCTTTCCGTCGAGCGCGTCGAGGCGTTCCTGCGCCTTGGTGACAAAGTTTGCCGCCTGCATCAGATTTTTCCGCTCGTCGGAATTCTGTACCTCGCGTTCGATTTTGAGCAATTTGGCGTCGATCTCCTGATATTTCAGAAGTTTTTCTACCTGAGACATTTTATACTCCCCGGGCTACATGAGCGCGGCGTCCGCAAAATATGCGGAAGGCACGTTGAGCCCTTCAATAAATTTCTGATATATTCCGTAAAACCCGTAATTTTCCGCCGCATAGTGGGTGAGAGCTATCACGCTTATGCCGCGGGCTATCAGCGAGGTTATCTGGTGGTGTTTGAAATCGGAGGAGACGAACGCGTCCGCCCCGCCCGATACGGCGAACTCTATGGCTTCGTCGTCGCAGCCGGCGCCGCAAAAGGACGCCACGCGCCTTATCTGCCTGTTCTCCTCCCCGTATACTATCACGCGTTGGGTGGAGAAGGTCTTTTTGATGTTCGCCACGTATTCCCCCAGCGCGGCCTTCTTTATGTCGTACACCCTGCCGTAGGCGCCGCCGCCGAGCTTTATCATGGTATCGGCAGCCTCGCCGCCCAGTCCGAGCATCATGCGGTAATCTATGCCCTCGGGCGCGGCGTCGAAATTGAGGTGCATGGAGATCACGGATATGCCCCAGCGCAGGCATTCGGCGACGAGAGAGGTATGCTTGTCCGCCGTGGAAATGCGGTCAACGCCCCCGTAGATGGCGGGGTGGTGCGTTACGATAGCGTTATAGCCCCTGCGCTTTGCCTCGTTGAGGGAATTCTCGGAGAGGTCGAGGGAAAAGAGCACCCCCGTTATCTCCTCGCCGCAGTCGACCAAGAGCCCGCTGTTGTCGTACGCGCCGCATTTTTTGCAGAACTCCGCGGACAGCGACAGCGGTCCTATACATTCGAGCAGACCCAATAGTTCATTCGGTTTCACCGCTTAAAACCCCCTCTATAAGGCGTATGTCGCGGAGGATACGGCGGCGGCTCTCGCCGCCGGCGTTTCCGCCGAGATATGCGTATTTTTTGGCGAGTTCGAGCCTGAGATATCTTCCCAGATCGCCGTTCACATCGCCCTTTCCGTATTTAATGCAGGCTTCGGAATAGCTATCGCTTCCGCCCTGCCGCGTCCCGCAAACGGTAAAATAGAATTTGCCGCCGCTCTCGAACACGTCGTCGCGCGTTATCGAGGCGCCGTTTTCCAACAGGTACTCCCGCACCCTCGGCACGCTGTGCATGGGCTGCAACACGAAATTCCGGGGAATGCCGTCTCTATCCATCATGGAGATCATGTTTTCGCCGCCCAGCCCCGCTATCAGGACGAGGTCGGCTTCCCCGGCGGCGCCCAGCCCGTCGCAGCAGACGGGGCGGCATATTCCGCCGTCTATGTATTTTTTCAACAGTTTTTCAGCCTTTGCGAGGCTTTTTTCGCTTATATCGGAGATTATCGCACTGTCGCAGAGCTCGTTTTCAAGCATATACAGCGTGCAAAGACCGTGGTCGCAGCCGACGTCGGCAAACACGTTGCAGCGCGTCAGCCGCTCGCAGAGCTTTTTTATCCTGTCCATCAGGTGTCGAGGAAATCCTTTAAATGCTTGGAGCGCGAAGGGTGCCTGAGCTTCCTCAGCGCTTTCGCCTCTATCTGGCGGATACGTTCACGGGTGACGTTGAATTCCTTGCCCACTTCTTCGAGCGTTCTGGGTCTGCCGTCGTCCACGCCGTAGCGCAATCTCAAAACCTTTTCCTCGCGGGGGGTGAGGCTGTTCAAAACGCCGAGAAGGGTTTCTTTGAGCATCGTGGTGGAGACGCTGTCCGACGGCGTGACGGTGGTCTCGTCCTCGATGAAGTCGCCCAGATGGCTGTCCTCCTCCTCGCCGATAGGCGTTTCGAGGGAGACGGGGTCCTGCGCTATCTTCTGTATCTCGCGCACGCGCTCCTCGCTTATGCCCATTTCCTTGGCTATCTCCGCCGCGGTGGGGTCCCTGCCGTACTTTTGCAGGAGGATACGGGAAACGCGGGTGAGTTTGTTGATGGTCTCCACCATGTGCACGGGTATCCTTATCGTGCGCGCCTGATCGGCGATCGCCCTCGTGATAGCCTGCCTTATCCACCACGTCGCGTACGTGGAGAACTTGAAGCCCTTCTGGTAGTCGAACTTCTCGACGGCTTTCATAAGCCCCAAATTGCCCTCCTGTATGAGGTCGAGGAAGAGCATTCCGCGCCCGACGTATCTCTTAGCGATGGACACCACGAGGCGCAGGTTGGCTTCCGAGAGCTTCTTTTTTGCTTCCTCGTCCCCCTCCTGCATCCTGCGGGCGAGTTCTATCTCGTCCTCCGCGGACAAAAGGGGCACCTTGCCTATGTCTTTTAGGTACATCTTCACGGGGTCGTCGAGACCTATATCTGAGAGCGCCTGTTCGTAGAGCTCCTTGTCGCGCTCCGCCTCGTCGATGATCTGTATGCCCGCCTCGGCAATGGACTTGTAGACGTAATCCATCTGCGCGGGAGAAGTTTCGTACTTTTCCATGATGTCGCAAAGGCTGTTCGTGGTTATAGAGCCCTTTGCCCCGTACAGATCGGTGATCTGCTTCAACACTTCATTTAGTTTTTGTTCGGATAAATTCATGATATCTCTCCGCTTTTTATTTTACTCTGCATTTGAATAAGTTCCTGCAACGCAGTTGCAAGTTCTTTACGCTTTGCGCTGTCAGTCTCCCGCCCGATCTCGCCCTTGATACCCGCGATGCGGCTCTCGACGCGCGAAAGTCTGAGCTGTTTTATGCAGTCGCAAAAATATCTTTCGGCTACTTCGCCCTTGAACCTGTCGCCGTCGGAATAGTCGAGGATACGGGTGAGCTCGGCGTATTCCGCGCTCCCCTCCTCGAAGAACTCGAAGAGCTCCGAGGGGCGGATCTTCTCCTCCATGAGCCTTTTGGAGCGCACATAGTTGGCTATTATCTTATGTACGTCGTTCTCGAACGGAATGTCCTCCACGTTGCGCCCTGCGGTAAGTTTCGGTCCGAAAAGGTACGCCGCTATGAGATAGCGGGAAGCCCTGTCCGTAAGCGAGGCGTTATCCCTTTTTGCGGGCTGTTCCGCGGCGGCGGGCTTTGTTTCCGTCTCGGCGGAAGCGAGGTCGCGTTTGAGCGATTCGTACGTGATCCCCGATACGTCCCTGAGCGACTTTAAAAGGTCCTCCTGTTCGGCGGCGCTCTCCGACGTCTTTATCACCTTTATCGCCTCGGAGACGAACTTCCGCTTTTCCTCGGCTTTTGAAAGGTCGTATGCCGAGCGCAGGCTGTGCAGTTTGAAGTCTATGAGGGGCATAGCCCTGTCGAGACAGCCGCGGTATCCCTCCGCGCCGAGCTGTTTTATCACGTCATCCGGGTCGAGCCCGTCGATGAGCGGCACCACCTTTACGTTTAGCCCCTCGTCTTTGAGGATCTCGAGCCCGCGCAGATTTCCGTGCTGCCCCGCGGCGTCGCCGTCGTAGCTTATGAGCACCGTGTCCGTGTATCTCTTTATGAGCCGCGCCTGTTCGTGCGTGAGTGAAGTGCCCATGCTCGCCACTACGTTTTTAAAGCCCGCCTGATAGAGGGAAATGGTATCCATATACCCCTCTACTATTATTACCTCTTTTATAGTTTGGGTTTTTTTAAGCTTTTTTAAAAGATTTATGTTGTAGAGGGTCTTGCTCTTGTTGAAGAGCATAGTCTCCTTGGTGTTTTTGTACTTGCCGAAGTTCACCTTTTTGAGCGCCCTGCCGCCGAACGCTATCACTTCGTCCATGGCGTTTATTATCGGGAATATGAGCCTGCCGCCCTGCGAATCGACCAGCCTGTCGTCAACGGAGTTCACGACGCCGCTGTCGAGGATGTCAGAAACGGAATATCCCTTTTTAAGAAGATATGCGGGCAAATCGGTATAGTTGAGCGACGCGCCCAAGCCGAACGTGCGGACAATGTTGGAGGGTATCTTGCGCGACAGGATATACTTTATATGCTCGTCCGCCTTGCCCGAGTTGAGGTTGTCGAGATAGAAATGCGCGGCGTCGTTCATGATAGCCACAAGGGCGTCGCGCTTTTTCTTCTGCCGAACCGTGCCCGAATTGTCGTAGTCGGTCTGCGGCATGGGCAGTTTGGCGCGCTCCGCGAGCAACCTGACGGCGTCCATAAAGTCCACGTTTTCCATTTCGCGGACGAGCTTTATGACGTCGCCCGACTCACCGCATCCGAAGCAGTGATAGAACTGATCCGTTTCGTTGATGGAAAAGGACGGGGTCTTCTCATGGTGGAAAGGACAGCACGCCCAATAGTTGGAACCGCGTTTTTCAAGCCCCATATAGCCGCTTGCCACGTCAACTATATTCAGTTTTCCCTTCAGTTCGGATATGAATTCCTGAAACGCGTCTGCCATATCAGTTGTTTTCTTCTATCAGTTTCCAGCCTTTCGGCACAAAGATCTTATTGAAAGTGTACACGGCGTATCTGTCCGTCATGGACGAGAGATAGTCGCACACCGTCTGTCCGAGCCCGTAGCGCTCCGCAAGATTTGCGTACGTGGCGGGGAGCTTTGCGGGATTGGAGGTGAAGTAGCCGTACAGCGCGCTCAGCATGCGCTCCGCCTTTTCCTCTTCGCCCCGCGCCTCGCCCGAGAGATATACCCTCTCGAACATGAACGCGCGCAGCGCCTCGCTCGCCTCCTCGACCTGCCTGTCCATTCTGACGAAATCCTTGCCTGCGCTTTCGCGGAAAACGGAGGTTATGGCTGTGTTTATCCTCTCCTTGGAGGAGTTGCCGAGCACCTCCCTGATATCCGCGGGAACGTCCTCCTCGCGCAGGATGCCGGCGCGGACCGCGTCGTCGAGGTCGTGGTTTATGTATGCCACTCTGTCGGCTATGGAAACGCACATGCCCTCGAGAGTGGCGGGCTTGCCGCTCTTTTTGTGGTTGAGTATGCCGTCACGCACCTCGAAAGTGAGGTTCAGACCCCTGCCGTCCTTTTCGAGCACGTCCACCACCCTCAGCGATTGCTCGTTGTGGCGGAAACCCTCTTCGGACAGCTTGTTCAATATCCTCTCTCCGCTGTGCCCGAAAGGCGTGTGCCCCAGATCGTGCCCGAGGGCTATCGCCTCGGCGAGGTCCTCGTTCAAGGCGAGGGCGCGGGCAAGGCTCCTCGCTATCTGCGACACGTCGAGAGTGTGCGTCAAGCGGGTTATGTAGTGGTCGCCTTCGGGGGAAAAGAACACCTGCGTTTTGTTTTTGAGCCTTCTGAACGACTTGCAGTATATTATCCTGTCCCTGTCGCGCTGAAATTCGGTACGCATGGAACAGGGGACCTCTTCCCTCTGCCTGCCGCGCGTGTTTTCCGACATGCACGCGAAAGGCGAGAGAAAGGCCCTCTCTATCGCATATGTACGCTCTTTTAAGCAGGGTTTCTCTTCCATTCTATCTATTTTACGAAAAAATTATGTGATTTCCTTTTTTATCACAAATTTTTTTGTGCTCATTTTGCAAAACCGCCGCCCACGGACAACACTTCGCCCGTGATATATGTGTTTTCGGCGAGCAGCACGCAAGCCGCCGCCACTTCGGCGGGGCGCCCCGTTCTGCCGAGGGGTATGCGCGATATGAGGTCTTCCACTTCGTCGGGACCGAAACGGGAGTTCATATCCGTGTCGATCACCCCCGGGGAAACGCAGTTTACGCGCACGCCCGAAGGCGCGAGCTCCTTTGCGAGCGCCTTGGTGAAGGCTATCAGCGCGCCCTTGGAGGCTGAGTATGCCACTTCGCAGCTCGCCCCCACTTCCCCCCATACCGAGGCGATGTTTATTATGCAGCAATTTCTGCCCAGCATATTGTCCACGACCGCGCGGCTGCAAAGATATGCGCCGCGCACGTTTACCTCGAATATCCTGTCCCAGATCGCGGGGGAGGTGTTCTGTATGACGTCATAAAAGGATATGCCCGCGTTGTTCACGAGCACATCTATCTTGCCGTACAGCGATAGGAGTTCGGAAAACATGTCGGACACCTGCATCTCGTCGGAGACGTCGGCGCGGTGCAAGACGGGACAATAGCCCATCATGTTGAACTCTTCCTGCGCGGCGAGAGCCGCCTTTTCGTCCCTGTCGTAGTTCATGATGACCTCGTAGCCGCGTTCCAGAAAGGCGCGCGCGATCGCTTTGCCTATCCCCTTTGTGCCGCCCGTTATCAGCGCAGTTTTCATGATTTTATGTTCTCCGTTATGATAGCGGCTATTTCCTCGGGGGAAAAGCCGTCCGTTTTTACCGTGATATCCGCCGCGCCCGCGTAGATATGCGCGCGCTCGGAGTAGAGCTTTTTTAAATTCAGCTCCGCGTCGCCCTTTAAAAGGGGGCGTGTAGAGTCGCCTTTAAGCCGCGCGGCGAGCTCGCCGACGGAGGTTTCGAGATAGACAATTTTTCCGTTCTTTTTGAACGCCGCTACGTTTTGCTCCCTTATAAGGCACCCGCCGCCCGTGGCTATCACCGCTCTGTCGAGCGCGGACAGCCTGTCCACGACGAGGCTCTCCGCGTCCCTGAAAAATTGCTCGCCGCGGTCGGCGAAGATCGCGTTGATCTCGCCGTACTCGCGCACTATCTCGGCGTCGGTGTCGTACACGTCCCAGCCGAGCATTCTGCCGAGGCGGGCGGATACGCTCGTCTTGCCGCACCCCGGCATCCCCGCAAGGATAATGTTCATAGCTTGAAGCTCTCGGCGGCGAGAATGTAGCTGTTTTTGCCGAAGCCCGCCACTACGCCCTTGCAGACCGCCGAAATTACCGACGTGTGCCTGAACTCTTCGCGGGCGTGCACGTTGGACATGTGCACTTCCACCACGGGGATATCTATCGAGGCGATGGCGTCGCGGATGGCGTAGCTGTAATGCGTGAACGCGCCCGCGTTCAGGATTATCCCGTCGCAGTCCGCGGAATGCAGTTTTGCGCAGATCTCCCCCTCTATATCGCTCTGGTAGAACTCGCACTCGTCGCCTTTAAAGCGGGAGGCTATCTCCGAATTTATCTCGTTTAAAGTCTGCGTGCCGTATACGCCCTTTTCGCGCCTGCCCGTCATGCCGAGATTTACGCCGTTTATAAAAAGAAATTTCATTGCCGATCCTCCTTGATATATTCTTCGAACAGCTCCTTTGCCTGCCTCTTATCGGGTGTAAGCCCGAAAAAGACGCATTCCGCAAAGTACGCCTGATAAAACAGCATTCCGCTGCCGTTCAACGTCTTTTTGCCGAGAGAAGCCGCTATTTCCAGAAACCTGCTCACTTTCGGGGTGTAAATCAGGTCTACCGCGACGGAGCAGCCCCTCAGCACGTCTTTTCCGACGGGTGACTGCCCGACGCTACGGTGCATGCCGACACCCGTGGCGTTGACTATCATATACCGCCTTTCCGCCAAGACTTCGGCCACTGCCTTTATGCCCGCAAATTCACGGGCGAGCGCGCGGGCGTTCTCCGCTCTCTTGTCGTATACCTCCACTTCGGCGCCCGCGTCGAGAAGTTTTTTCGCCACGCTCCTGCCCGCGCCGCCCGCGCCGAGCAGCAACACTTTCTTCCCGCCGACATCGACCCCGCTGTTTTCAAGCATGAGCGAAAAACCCGCGCCGTCGGTGTTGTCGCCGATAAGCTCCCCGCACCTGACCGTGTTCACGGCGCCGAACACTGCGGCGTCGCCCACGATCTTTCTGAGGCGGGGCATTATGGCGAGCTTGTACGGGATAGTGACGTTCAGCCCGTCGTATTCCGACAATATCCCCCCTATGCGCCCGTCGAACTCCTCTTCGGGCACGGAAAGGGCGGAATATTCTATAGCGTTGCCCATTTTTGCGGCTATGAACGAATGAATTGCGGGGCTTGTGGAAGCCGACACGTCCTTGCCGATCACGGCGAGTTTAAGCATTTTGGTTCTCCTTTAATTGTGCGGCGCATTCGGTGAGACAGCGCGCGTATTCGGCAAACGACAGCTTTATTTCCGTGCATTCGCCCTTTGAGCGGGGCACGACTACGGAAATATAGTCGCCCTCGTTTTTCTTGTCGAAGCGGGCGAGCCGCGCCGCGCTTGCCACGTCGTCGTACGCGGGAATCTTGCCGAGAGCCGCCCTTATCAGCGTTTTCAGCCCCTCGGCATAGCTGCCGCCGCATACGCCGAGCTTTTCGGCGGCGTACAGCTCGTAATACATTCCCGCGAGCACGCATTCGCCGTGGGATCTCCTGCCGTAATAGAGCTCAAACGCGTGCCCCGTGGTATGCCCGAGGTTGAGAGTCTTTCTCCTGCCCGTGAGGTCGTGCTCGTCCTCGGCGACGACCGCCGCCTTGTGGCGTATGCAGTCGTAAGTTATCTCCCCGAGGAACCCGAGGTCGGAAAGGTCAGAGCTATGGCTCATAAGCGCGTCGTATATGTCCCCGTCGAGCGCGCCGTATTT
Organism: uncultured Clostridia bacterium; assembly: GCA_947627955.1. Classification (GTDB taxonomy): domain Bacteria; phylum Bacillota; class Clostridia; order Christensenellales; family Borkfalkiaceae; genus Coproplasma. Next base: position 6,915 of record CANQXZ010000031.1, on the reverse strand, counting down.
GACTATCTCGCCCAACCCGCAGCGTATTTCGCGGGCGGGAAGGGTCTTTAAAAAGCGCGGGTCGGCTATCACCTCTTCGGGCTGGTAGAAACTGCCTATCACGTTTTTCACGTTGCCGAAATCAATCGCCGTCTTGCCGCCGACAGAGCTGTCCACCTGCGCGAGGAGAGTCGTGGGTATCTGCACGACGTGCACGCCGCGCATATAGAGCGAGGCGGCGAGCCCCGCGATGTCGCCGACTACCCCGCCGCCGAACGCCACGACGGTGCAACTCCTCTTCATGCCCGAATCCAGCATGGCTTTGAGTATGGAAATGAGGTTGCGCATGCTCTTGCCCTTCTCTCCCGGGGAAAGGGCGTATATCTGATAATCGTCGCCGAGAGCGCGCCAGAGGTCGGCGCGGTGATAGGAGAGCACGTTGGAATCGCTGACCACAAACAGCTGCCTGCCTTTAAGGGCGGGCGCATATCTGAAAAAGACGCCCTCGCCGCAGTGGATAACGCTTTCCGAGGAGGAAGTTTTTATTGTCAGGTCTTTCATATCTTACCTCAGCGCGTTATAACGCTTTTTTACTTCTTCCATGACGTCGCCGCCGAGGCGCTCCGAAACGACTTCCGCAAGGGCGCAAGCCACAGCGCTTTCGAGCACTATCTCCGCCGCGCAGATCGCGAGAACGTCGCTCCGCTCCCCCGCCGCCGCCGCGGGCTCCTTTGTGATGTAGTCCACCGTTTTGAGCCCCTGCATCAGCGTGGGAATGGGTTTCATTGCGGCGCGCAAGACTATCTCTTCGCCGTTGGACATGCCGCCCTCTATGCCGCCCGCGTTGTTCGTCTCGCGGTAGAATTTTTCGTCGTAATATATCCTGTCGTGGACGGCGCTGCCCCTCAGAGCCGCCGCCTTGAAGCCCATGCCCACTTCAACGCCCTTTATCGCCTGCACGCTCATCATGGCGGCGCACAGAACGGCGTCGAGCTTGGAAGAATACTGCATGCAGCTCCCGAAGCCGCTTTTTAGACCCTTTACGCGGATCTCGATTATGCCGCCCGCCGTGTCGCCCTCTTCTTTGAGTTCGTCCACGAGCTCCATCGCCTGCAACTGCTTTTCCGCGTCGAGCATGAAAAGGGGCTGGCTCTTTGCGCTTTCAAGCTCTTCGAAAGGGCGGTATTTTTCGTCCGATATCCCGCACACGCTCCGCACATAGCCGGAGATCTTTACGCCGAGAACGGAAAGATACTGCCTGAGAATGCTTCCGCCCGCTACGCGCGCGGCGGTCTCCCGCGCGCTCGCCCTTTCGAGCACGTTGCGCGCGTCGGTCTGACCGTATTTTATCATTCCCGCGAGGTCGGCGTGCCCCGGGCGAACTTTTGTGACCCGCCGCCCGGTGACGTCGCACCCCTCGGGCGCCATATACTCTTTCCAATTTTCGTAGTCGGCGTTTACCACGGCAAAGGCGAGGGGGCTGCCCAGCGTTCTGAGATCCCTCACCCCGCTTATTATGTTTATTTTGTCCTTTTCTATCTTCTGGCGACCGCCCCTGCCGTAGCCGCTCTGCCTGAGGGCGAGATATCCGTCTATCTCTTCCGTGTTTATCTTCAAACCGGCGGGGATCCCCTCTATTATCCCCACCAACGCCTTTCCGTGCGATTCTCCCGCAGTGATAAATTTCATTGTCGCTCCTTTGAAATCGTAAATATTCCGTCGTCCACCGTCACGGTGACGGTCCCGTCGCTGTCCGTGCGGTAAACGTTGTTCCCGACGAAAAGCTGAATGTCCGCCAGCTCTTTGAGGGCGGGCGCGCCCGCGCCGTTTTCACCCACGGAAACAACCGCCGCCGACGGTGAAAGCAAGTCGTATAAGAGGCTGCCGTTCATCCCCTCTTCCGCATGGCGGGAAGATTTGATAACGGCGCACTGCGATATGTTTGCCCGCATCCCGCCTATGCGCACGCTCTCGTTATCGGCAAGAAGCTGTTTTGCCACCGCCGACTGCGCTTCAACTTGCGCGTCGCTCAGAAACATAAAGCCGTAGCCGCCGTATTCGAGCCACATTACCGCCGAGGCGTTATCTATGTTCTCCCTTGTGGGGTCGGCGTTCATATCGTCGTAAAAGGAATCTTCCGCGGAGAGGGCGGCAGGCGAGAGAAAGCAGAAATAATAGCCCCACTCCCCGCTGTATACGCCCTCGCCGTAGCGTGAATATTTCAATGAGGCGCCGCTCTTTAAGGCGCTCCTTTCAAACGCCGCGTATTCGTCGGTTATGTTTATGTTGTAGACGAGCGGGCGATAAATTTCCGACGCGCCCTTGTACTTTAATATTTCTGCGAGCCCGCCGCAGTGCTCGCCGTTTACGGAAGTGCAGACGAGATAGTCTATATGGTCTATTCCGCAGGAATTGAGGACGGAAAAAATCCTGTACTCGGAGTTATAGTCGCCCTTGCCGCCGTCGACGAGCATATTTTTGCCGTCGGGCAGCTCGATGAGCGCGCAGTCGCCGTAGCCGACGTCCAGATAGCGTATGCGCAATCTGCCGGGCACGTTTTTGTCCCGTCCGCCGTTGAAATAGGCGGGAAGATACAGGACGGGGATATAAAAATTTGTAACTATCAGCGAAAGGGTAACTATTGCCGTAACCAGCACGATTACGAGCAGCTTTATCCAATGTACGCGATTTTTTCTTTTGGCTTTCATTTTCCGACGTACGCTTTCGTAACCTGAATATAGTAATACAAAATATATTATACAATAAAATAATTCAAATGTAAATACGTAAACGGAAAAAAACGTAAAATCGCCCCGCGCTGTATAGGCGCGAGGCAAACGTATTTGTGTTTTATCAGCTTACAGTCAATTCAATGTCACACGAAAAATTATCGGCGTCGTTAAACTTTAAGCAATAATAACCGGATTCTCCGTATAAAGTGTATTCAGTACCGTCAGCCGTAAACTTAACCTCGGGACCATAGTCTCCCGTAGACAATTCGTATTCGGTTACGGGCGTTCCGCTCAATGTGGTAGTTGTGCTGTCGGCTGTTTTTGTAATTGTGCCACTAATAGTTATTGAATTTTCAGTAACCACAATAGTCAGATTGTAAGCATAATTAAACTGCGTTCTGTTAAGTGTAAAGGTTTGACGCAAATCCTCGGGAATAGCCTCACCGCCTTCCTGCGCGCTTTCCTGCTTGTTTACATAGTAGTTGTAGTCGTCACCGAATTCGCCACCTATAAGATAATTATACATGCTACCCGTATAACTGAATGTATACTCCACTTCATCTATAACAAATTTTAAAAGTTTTCCACTTTCGTCAACTGTATATTCCGTAGTAGATTTATTGTCCAAGGTTACAGAATTCTCTCCAATAACCAGCGTGTGTTCCTCAGCTTCATCAGTATATGTTCCTCGCCACTCCGTGGGGATAGCTCCTCCTGTAGGATTTTGCTTGACAAACTCATATTTGGAATCGAGATTATTTTTTAATATGTTTCCTGAGTTTCCGACCAATTCGACAAACTTACCGTCTTCGAGGCGGAACAATATATCAGGGTAATAGATATTGTTTTTTCCGATACCTATAACTTCCGCTTCTTCGGAGTTCCATGTCACCGATTTTGCGCCTATCACGAGATCGACGCCGTTGACAGCGTCCTTCCAATTGCCCTGCCATGTCTCGTCTATATCTTCGGCGGTGGCAACGTTATTGAGATAGAAGTTGATTTCCGTCCTGCCGCTATCCGCCGTGGAAGTGAGGCGCAATACGGGTATTACGCCGTTATCGGTATTGAGGGAAATTATGTACGACACGCCTTCCCACTCGGCATAGTAGACGTTGCTGACGGCGGTCTTGGTAACGGTGCAAGCCGTATCGTCGATCTTGAAGCCGTCGGCGCCCACGGTTATGACGTTATCCGCCGTAAGACGGTAATATTTGCCGTTATAACTATCGGGGAGGGCGGCGGTAACGCGCTGTTCGGCGAACGTTGCCGCAAGGGCGGTATTTTCATCCGCCTTGAACGTATACGTGTTCTGCGCGGTGAGATCCTCCTCCGTTCCGTTTACCGTGAAAGACTCTATTTCGTAGTTCGCTGCCGCGGCGACGGTGGCAGTTATCGAGGCGCCCTTGGCGTATTTGCCGTCAGCCGAGGCGGGATCAAGCTCTATGGAGCCCTGAGCCGCGTTGAAGTCCAAGGTCACGGTGACGTCGGACGAAGTAGCCGTCTGTGTGAAAGTAGCCGCAAGAACGGTATCTTCCGTGACCGTGAAAGTGTACGCGTTCTGAGCGGTGAGGTCTGCCTCTTCCCCGTTGACGGTGAAACCGGCTATTTCATAGTCCGCTTTCGCGGTCACGGTGGCCGTAACGGACGTATCCTTTGCATATTTGCCGTCAGCCGAGGCGGGAGAAAGCCCGATAGAGCCCTTCTCCGCGTCACACTGTACGGTAACGGAATACCGTACGGGGGGGGGTGCGTCGTTATCGCCCTCACAAGCAGTCAAGCCCAAACATAAGGCGAACAAACTTGCGCAGAGGGTCAACAGAAATGTCTTGAAGATCTTCATATATGCCTCCTGTATAATAAAAATTTTTGCTTAATGAATGTCAAACCGCATATTCGGTGACGGTAGCGCCGCCGTCCGTGAGTTCTATCCAGAACTGTCTGCCGTCCTCGCCGCCGTCGGAACAGATATAGCCGTATGTGGACGTTGTTCCGCTCTTTTTGCCGATTTGCTTTGCGGGAAGGACTTCGCCGTCCTCGAAGAGAATGAGTTCGCACACTTCGCCGCTCACGGCGGAGAGCAAACGATCGTTAAACGTACCGTTGGAAAAGATAAAGCGGCACACACCCACCTTATATTCATGGGAACCGCCCGCTGCCGTGTACTCCGTATAGGCGGAAAGACTGCGGAGATAATAGCCTATTCCCGAAATGAAATATGTCATGACGTAGTCGGTATCGCCCGAGTTGAAACGCAGGGCGTATATATCGCCGTACTCCTCGTCGTAACCGCAAACGGTAATGTTCTCTTCGCCGACGGTGAAGTCGAATGTGTACGCCGAGGAACCCTTATAGTTCAGCACGCCGTGCACCTGAGGGTCATCGCGCCCGATGGGTCCGAAGCCGAACGCCGTTACAGTGAACGAGCCGTTGGAGTTGCCCGTGTTTTCGAGGTCGTTGAAGGTAGTCACGCTTCTGCCGCCCGCCGCCGAGAAGGTGCGGACCCCGCCAGCCGCCGAGAAAGTGACGTCATACTCCGCGCCGTCGTAGACAAGTGTGGTCCTTACGCCGCCGAAGACGAGGTAAACGACCTCAAAGCGGAAACCGCTGTAATGAACGCCGCCGTCGGTGATCTCCGCCGCCACGTCCATTCTCGCCGAGCCGTCCGGCGTGAACGAGAGCGTTGCGTCGTGCGCGGGATATCCGGGTATCGCGCCGCCGTTTTCGTCGAGGAAGTTGATCTTTCCCGATATCTCTATCCTGCCTTTATCCCAGAGGGTGAAAGTCTTTCCGTCATACTCGCCGCTCGACGCGGTGGGCGCGAACAGGGTCTTTGAAGTGTAGTTGTTGTTCTCGTCCACGAAATAGGCGTACGCCTTGTCGCCGTCCGTGAAATAGGTGCCGTTTTCGCCCAACAGCTCTATCACTGCCCCGTTGCCGAACTTTATGCCCGAAAAATCTTCGGCATAGAAGGTGCGCTCGGCGTATTCGTTCACCTTGAACGAGCCGTTTGCGCGGTCTACGGTGACATATACCAAAGTCGCGTAGTCGCCGCTGTATCTCAGACCGATATGCCCGCGTTCGGCGCTGTACAGGGTGACGATAACCCTTCTGCCCGCGTTGCCCTCGGCGTCGTAATACATGCCGTAGCCGTAACCGTCGATGTAGAGCACCTCCCACTTGTCGGAGACGTATGCGGCGGCTATGCCGTCGTTGCGGATAACGCAGTATCTGTCCCCCATGGGGATCCTTACGAGAGATACGGCAAATGCGCGCGCGCCCTCGCCGAAGTCGGCGGTTATAAGGAGCTCGGGCAAGCCGTCGTATTCGCCGATAACGTCATATGTGCCCGTCACCGCAGTATTGCCATGCGTGAAGCGCACGCCGCCGAAACCGTCGAACACGGTTTTGTAGTCGAGAAGCCCGTAATTGTCGTCCGTGAGGTCCCACTCGCCGTATTCTGAGCCGAGAACGGTGAGCTTACTGCCCGAAATGAGGAAATATCTCTCGCCCGAGGCGTCGTCCTCTTCGCTGAAATAGGAGATGGCTTCGCCGTCTTCCGTATAGAAATATGTGCCCAGAGAGTCGCGCCCCTCCCCGTCGGTGAACAGCGCCCTGTAATATCCGTCGAGCATCACGCGGGCGCCGCCCTCCGCGGTGAACAAGCCGTCGAGCGCGGGGTCGTACTTATAGTAGACGTCGTAATCCGAGTCTGTGTATATGTCGTAGTACACGCCGATTATAAATTTGAAGCTGACTCCGGCGCCGCTGAGGGAATATACCCTGTCGCCGAACGCCGTCAGTGCGCTTTCGACGGTGTATGAGGCGCGTATCTGCGTTTCGCCGTCCGCGCTGTAAACCGCGTTGCCCTTGCCGTCGAGCGCGAGAGAGGCGAAAAGCTGCGTTGCGCCGTATTCGTCCGTCAAGAACAGATTTACGGGCGCGTTGTCGAGCAGGGCGAATTTTCCGCCCGCCTCGTCCACCATTTCGAAGTTCAGCGTTATGAATTCCGTTGTGGAATAGTCGACGTAGGTGAACGTGAATGTCTTCATGTTGCCGAAATCGGTGTGCTCTGTGCGGTTCGAGAGGGTGCCCTGATATACGGAGCCGTCGCCCGCATAGTACAGGCTGCCCATGGGCAGGGGCGAATACCATATCCTGCCTTCGCCATCCTCCTCCGTGTATTCCTCGTACTGCTTTTCGC
>CANQXZ010000030.1 GCA_947627955.1 uncultured Clostridia bacterium | reverse complement strand
TTTGGGGGTGCGTAAGCCTTACAAGCATAAATTTCGGAAATAACAGCAAACTTGAAACTATCGGCGAGGAGGCGTTTGGGTGGTGCGGAAACCTTACAAGCATAAATATACCCAATAGTGTTACTTCTATTGGTCATTGGGCGTTTGAGTGGTGCGAAAACCTTAAAAGCATAAATATACCCAATAGTGTTACTTCCATCCGTTATTTGGCGTTTGGGTGGTGCAAAAACCTTAAAGATATTTTTTATAAAGGCACAAAACGGCAGTGGAAATCAATAGATAAAGTTAAGGATTGGGACATGGTCACTCCCGATTATACAGTCCACTGCACGGACGGGGATCTGAAGAAAGGCGAGTTTTAAGTCGGCTCTAATAATTCAATTATTTTATCAATAAAAGGAGGATATAAATGCTTCAGGAAAAAATACCCATAGTGGTAGGGGTGACGGGGCACAGAAATATAGTCGAGGAGGACAAGCCTGCCTTAAAAGAGCAGATTATTGCCGCCCTTAAAGAAATACAAGCCCTCTGCAAGTCAAAGGTAAAGGGCGGGGAGGATACGCCCGTCGTAATGCTGAACGCGTTTGCCGAGGGCGCGGATATCCTCTGCGCCGAGGCTGCATTTGAACTCGGGATAGACGTATATGCCGTATTCCCCTGCGAAGTGCAAAGATACAGGAAGAGTTTCGAAAATCCCGAAGAGCTCAAAAAGTTTGACGAGTACTGCAAAAAAGTTAAGAACTCGGGCGACTTTATAATTGCGCCGGATATCGAAAAAGATAAAGAGTGGATGCAAAAGGAAGATAAGATTTCCGATTCAAGCTACGAGTATCGCCAGCTCGGAATATATATGGCGGAGCACTCGCATATTCTTATTGCGTTGTGGGACGGCAAAGAACCTAAAACAAAATACGGTTGCGGGGCGGTGGAAGTTGTAAAATTTGCCTTGGAACACAGTTTTTTGGATAAGGATCACCTGTTTACACCCGCAACTTTAAACCAATCTGCCGCGATATGGATCAAGGCTCGGAGAAAATCCGATCCCAAGTGCGAGATAACAAAATATTGGATACATGATAATTTTATAGAGCGGGCAGATAAACTGATTAAAGAAGAACGGCAAAAAGAACAGGGGGAAGATACTTCCAATGCTGATAGACAAGTTATTGAAACGCCCCATAAAGCAGAAAAGAAGAGAATATTAAATTATGTATGCGAGAATACGCCTCCCGAATTTTTGGTTGACATAATAAACAAAACAGTAGAATATAACGACGAAAAATTTGAGTTCGCCGGCGGGAAGCCCAAATTGTGGAAAAAGGTCGATGAGCTCGACGATTACCGCAAGAACATAAGATATCACTATATTAAAGCCGACAGTATTTCTTATAATAAAAACCAGAGCAAGTACAATCTGTTTTTAATGCTGCTTGCGGTTTTTGCGTCGCTGGTAGCCTTTACTTTTTTGATATACGACGACGCATCGTTGCATTTTATGATTTTCCCTTGTGCGATTTTTCTTGCCGTAATAATAGCGCTTACCGTTTACGGCGGTCAAAAAGGTTATCATAAAAATTACATAAAATACCGTGCGGTTGCCGAGGCGCTCAGGATACAGTTCTATATGTCAATGTGCCTTGGCGAGAAGACCGTGGCATCAAACGCCTGTGAACTGTGTTCTTGGACCCAGAAGGTCGATATTGGCTGGATCGGGAAAGCCATTCAGGCGTTAGCCGTAACAAGCAGTCAAAAATTGTCAGCATACGATTGCTCCGAAGTTATAAAAACATGGATTGGAAGTACGAAAGATAATCAAGCCGTACAGGGACAGTTGGGATATCATAAGAAAAAGATTGCAGTTAATACCAAAAAAACTGTTTTGCATGAAAGGATAACCAAAGGGTTATTGATTGGAACAGTAGTGTTATATGCGCTTATTTGCGGTTTGGAGATAGCGTCATATATATGTATTTGCCTGGGCTATGCCTCGTTTTTGGATAATACGCTGCTTCCCGATCTGCCATGGAGAAATGCGCTTGCCATTGTGCTCGGAACATTCACAGTAATTTCCCTGCTCGTTTCCGCATATTTGGGGAAATGTTCGTACGACCGCAAAAAGGACGACAATGAGAAAATGATCTCGCTGTATGCAACTTCATATGTCCGTTGGGTGGAACTTAATAAGAATGAATATATTGTCTCCGATAATGAGGCAAAGGAAAAATTTGTGAAAGAAATTGCCCGTGAAGAAATTGTTGAGAACGGCATATGGTGCTCTTACGTCAACGAAAATAAGTTGGAGATAGAGGTATAGGGCAGAGAAAAGCTGCGGCGCATTTCAAAATAATAACTGCAAAAAGGAACTTGTAAATTTTACAAGTTCCTTTTTGCGTATGGGAGTTTTTGGTATAGGTAAAAAAGTAGTTGATTGAACTTAATGTCAGTTGAGCTTATAATTATATATGAGAAAAAGGAGTTGTGATTAAAGCCGATACTGCTAAAACAATTCTTTAAAACAGAGGCGAATTATGAAATACGATTACAACGAAATAAGAGAGATACTGTTCGACGAAGCGCAGACCAAGCCTATTTTGCTGGATAACGGCGATGGGCTTATGATAACTTTCAAGCAGATTTTTGCGATGGAGCGGGGCGGAAGGCTCTACTGCATTTTAAGACCGCAGACGGAGGTGGAAGGTTTGGACAGCCGTTCGGCGTTGGCTTTCTCGGTGGATGAAGAGGGCGTTTTCCGCGCGGTCAAAAGTAAAAACCTTTCAGAGGACATATTTGCCGAATATTACAAATCTTTGTAAGGGGAGGTATAAGTCATGAAAGACAGGATCGTAAAGGGAGATAAAGTTTATACAAGCAAAGACGGGGCTATCCCAGAATTTACGAGGGCAAAATTCAGTACGGACTACGACGTTATTACACGTTTGGACGAGACCTTGTCAGAAGTTCAGGGGCAATCCTTTGCCGTGCAAGCCGTGAAGGAATATCTTTTCGGCATAAACAACCGCGAAAATTCACAGGGGGTTGGCGGGCTGCTTACTTTTATCGGTCCGCCTGCCTGCGGCAAGACTTTTGTGGGCGAGCAAATAGCAAAGGCGTTAAACCGTCCTTATCTCAGGTTGGACATGTCGGCATATAATGATCGCGAGGTAGGGCTTTGCGAGCTCTTTGGGGTGCAACAGAGCTACAAAGCGGCTGAGGCGGGCGTGTTGACAAGCTACGTCGAAGAAAATCCTGTGTGCGTGCTGCTATTGGACGAGTTTGAAAAGGCTCATCCAAACATTCACGCGCGTTTCCTCTCGATTTTTGACAGGGGCGACGCAATGGATCTATACACGGAACGCAATGTGTCATTCCGCGACGTCATAGTTATTGTTACCATGAATCTCGGAGCAAACATCTACAATAAGTCGCTTTCGGTTTATAACCTTTCGGCAACTCCGCAAAAGACGATAGTCAATGCGCTTAAAACGGATATAAATCCCCAGACAAATGCGCCCTATCTTCCCGAAGCGCTTATCTCGCGTTTTACGCAGGGCAGGATAATACTGTTCAACCGCCTGAGGCCGGAGATCATGTACCGCATAGTTTTTAACGAGCTTTTAAGGCAGGGCGCGTACTATAAAGAAAAGTACGGCGTGAGGTTCAGGGCAAACCCTTCAAATCTTGCCGAGCTTTTACTTTTGAGCCTTGGCGAAGGCGCGGACGTGCGCACGGCGATAAAGGCTGTGCGGGAGTTCTTCGAAACAAATTTCGAGCGCATGGTCAGGCTGAATCTTGCAAGGAAGAGCGAGGCGTTTACGGAAGTGGTAATCGATATGGACTTCAACAAGATGTCTGCCGAAGCCGACGAGCTGTTTTTCGGAAAGACAAGATCGCGCGTTCTGGTTTGCTGCAAAAAGGCACATGAGGAAAAGTTTTTGAAAATCTGCGGCGAAAAAGCGGAGATGATCTTTGCGGACGGAAACACCCTGAAAACAATAAAGGATATGGATCTATCTGCGGCGATATTGGATATGGACGAGGAGGACAGGCTGTACTCGAAGAAGCTGTTTGACACGCTTATAGAAGGTGGGGAAGTCCCCGCTTATGTCTACAAGTTAAAGAGAGATTCGCTTATTGAGCTTCAACCCTATAAGGACAGGGGCGCAAACGGCTGTTTCGGCTCCGCGGCTTTCCCTACGGATTGGTTCAAGGATATTTTCAAAGAGCTTACTCTTTCGGGCAACGCCCAAACGCTGTTCCGCGCGAACAAGGTGGTTAAATTCAATACGGAGTACCGCTTTAAGGGAGCGCACACGGCGATCCTCAATATAACGAATATCGATATTGCCACGGCAAAAGAGGCGGAGGATATTGACAAGTTCGTATCCGCAAGGCAAACGCCCAACGTGCGGCTTGACGATGTCTACGGCGCAAAGGACGCGAAGAAAGAGATAATAAACGTAATAGAGGTTCTCAAAAACTTCAAAAAGTACAGACGGCTCGGGCTTCGCCTGCCGCGCGGCGTGCTTTTAAGCGGTGCGCCGGGCACGGGCAAAACCATGCTTGCAAAGGCGATTGCAACCGAAGCGGACTTGCAGTTTATACAGTGCAACGCCTCGGAATTTGCCCAAAAATATGTGGGCGAGGGCGCGCGGCTTATGCGCGAGACCTTCGCCATGGCGAGGAAGTATGCGCCTGCCATAGTCTTTATAGACGAGGTGGACAGCTTTGCGCGGGCGCGGCAAGGCTCCGACAGGGAAAGCAACGCCGAGGTTTTAAATGCCTTGCTTTCGGAAATGGACGGCTTTGCAGACAATTCCCAAACGCCCGTATTCGTCGTGGCGGCGACAAATTTCAACGCGAAGAAAGGCGATACGCTTTTAGACCACGCCTTTTTGCGCCGCTTTGACAGGCAGATAGAAATCGACTTGCCCGACCTTGAAACGAGAAAAGCATATCTTGCTGACGCTATTAAAAAGTATCCCTCCGAAGTATCGGAAAGGACTATAGAGAATATAGCCAAACGCTCGATAGGCTGGTCTTTGGGCGAGCTTGATACAGTCGTCCAGAACGCCCTTCGTGCGGCAATATGCGGCAACGAAGAGGGGTATATTACGGATAGCGCACTCAACGAAGCGTTTGAAAAATATTCAAGCGGAGAAAGCAAGCAGCGTGACGGAGACTTGCGCGGCACGGCTTTCCATGAAGCCGGTCATGCCGTGGTTGCGGCAACTCTGGGTATTATGCCCTCATATGCAACGATAGCTGCAAGGGGAGACCACGGCGGCTATGTCTACTACGGAGACGAAAAGGTGACAAAGCTCTCCAAGCAGGACAGTCTGAACAGGATCTGCATAATGATGGCGGGCAGGGCTGCGGAAGTGTTTGAATTTGGCGAGGACGGGTTGACTTCGGGCATAAGCGGCGACTTGAAGTCTGCGACCGAACTTGCAACGAGTATGCTCTGCGACTACGCCATGGACGAGCAATTTCCCATATACATAGAGCCGTCCAAAAGGGGCGAAGCGCACATAACCGAACGTATGGCGCAAATAATAAAAGAACAGTCCGAAAGGGCAGGCGAAATTATCAGGACCAACAGGGACAAGTTGGACGCGGTTGCCGGGGCGCTTTTAAATAAGGTCAGTCTCGACGAAACGGACTTAAAGGAACTTTTGAATTGAAGGGGGATTATATGACAGACAAAGTAAAGATCAAGGCGTTCAGAACGGTGCTTAAATACCTCAATCAAGGCAAAAAGACTTTCAGTTTCAACGATATGGACAGCATCTCGGACGACAGTTTTTCAGAGTCTGCGCTCGCTGCAGTCTTGCGCAAAATGGTTGAAGATAAAATCTTGGCAAGACGCGGCACAAGGCAATATGATATTATCGCCGATATAGGCGCGTTCAGGAATTACATATTGAGGCAGGCAGCAGAGGAAAACGAGATCGTCGGCAGTACAAAGCGCGCCGTGCCTATAGATATAATTTTGAATTCCTCTTGGGAAGCTGTAGGCAAAGGCGAAAGCGGGGAACATATTCCCGAATTTGTCAGAAAACTGAGGGAAGCGTTCAACAGCGACCGTGAATCCGAGTGGGAGTTTGTGGAAGACGAGGAGGACGAGGAGGACGAAAACGACGGGGATGAAGACAAGACTGTAAAGTGGAACATTGCAGCGGACGATTTTTACGCCGACGAGGAACTATACATAAATGCGTTAAAATACTGTGTAGAACGTGGAATTGCTTCTGTTGCTCTTATCCAAATGCACTTCCCCATAGGATATATCAGATCTTGCAAGATAATCGAGTGGATGGAAGAAAACAATTTTATTCCTCGCCGGTCGGGTCCCGAGCCCAGAAAAGTACTCATCGGCAGAAATGACTTTAAAAGAATATTCGGCTTATCGTTTGACGAGATGGGCAATGACCCGGAGATGGCAGCTGAAGACAGCGCATTGGGCAGCTACTTAAAAAAGCGGGCAAACGAGGCGGATATGAGAAACGCCGCACAGAACCTTGCGATTGCACTGAGCCGTCTCGCCGAAAAAAAGAGCGCTCCGATAACTTGCGGATCCATTCCCGATTGTTCGCTTTGGAACTATGACGAGTTCGAAAAAGCCGTCATAGAGCGGCTGGAGCGGATAATCAGATCCGACAGACGCATGGGCAGACGGGGCGCAATAAAAAAGGCGGAAACATACCTCGAAGCCGTCCGCGACACTCACGACAGGAAGATGGTGCAGGTGTACGAGCGGATAGTCTACGAGTTTAAAACCGCTTCGAATTATATTTATAATCTGTTGAGAAATCAATTGTTTGACTAAGGAGCACAATTATGGAAACCACTATCAAAGACATTATCTATGTCACGATTGACGTGGATACTCTTAGAAAAGGCATGAGGCTTTATATTGATTACGCCAAAAACTATGCCGAACTGAACTGCAAACCGATAGAAATGGATACTCACCTTTTTTACCGCAGACTTGTTTCTATCGTGTCTCGGTGGGAACATGACATGGGCGGGCATAACACTCTTGACGGAATAGCGTACTGTGTCAAAATAGAGAAAGACGGCAAGGAATACGTCTATAAGGGCAGAAACAGGTTCCCGTTTAACTTTGGCTCATTTATGGATTTGCTTGCCGAATACAAATTATGGTAATAAAGGATATGGAAAAAATGAATACCGATAAAAGCTGGATCACGGTCAGGCATAAAGACGGTTTTGAACAGCTCATATTTTTAAGGGACATACCGCCGTATTGCTTTGCTTTTAACGACAAAATCAAAAAAATATCGATCGATTCCTATGCAACCGAAATAGGACGGTATGCCTTTTACGGCTGCGCTGAGCTCGAAGAAATAGTGGTCAATGTCGAAACTCTCGATATAGACGAATACGCCTTTGCCTATTGTCCCAAACTCAAAACCCTGAAATTTAATTACGGGCGGAAATCCGATAGATTTCTGTCTGTGAACGATATGGCATTTTTGGGCTGCGGACTGATCAAACAGCGTTTCAGCGATCAGACCGTGCGGTTAAACGCAGCCAAAATCAAGCAAAATTCAAGTTTTTCCGACATGCATATTCAGGCGGTAACCAAGATCCTGCGCGGAATGGCGGAAGCCGGCGGCAAAGCCGCGTTTTCGGTGGATCTGCAAGGCAAGGAATTTTTGAAGGCGTCAAACAATATCGTTATCATGCCGCTGGATAACGGCAAATTCTATCTTACAGACGACGGAAACATATTCCGCGATATTTACTCAAATCCAAACCTTGAAATCGGTTGGGTAAAGGACTACGTTGATACGATCTCTAAAGACAAGAAATATTTCTTTAAGTACGGCAGGATAGTCAGTTGGTGCAAGGATATCGATTTTGCGGCAGATGCGCTTATAGAGATGTGCAGAGCCATAGAACTGATGGGCGATCTTTCATGCTACCTGAAATGCATAGAATGCTACGAAGATATGTCAGAGATAACTGACGAAGAGATCGACGATGCGCTGTACGAGCTGATACAAGCGCACGACAATTTATCCCGGCGGCAGGCTATAGACATTCTTTCAAATAAGATAGAGGAAAGTAAAAACGGCGAAATCAGTTTAAGGGGGGTTATGAAAATCGCATATATGCATGCGAAAGTCAAAAAAATGGCTGCAAAAGAATTCAATAATTATAGGGATAATGTGCCAAGCGCAGAGTGCGAGCCTGCCATACGCGCAAAGGTCGATAAATTAACGCAGTTGCTGAAAGATTATACTTTCGATTATGAGCGCGAGGATGATGTGTTTGAGAATATATGCATGGATCTAATAGAGGATATCGTTGGTCTCGCGCCCGAACAGAACAGATTTGATGCTATTAAAATAGCGCAGACCGTGCTTGAAATTTTTCGCGATAAAAATGCCGATAAAAAGGAACTTACAGTTCTGGAGCGCGTTCTGAAAGAATTTGTGATCGCAACCGATGACGAGTATAATAATTTACGTCGCCAGATTTTTGAGGGTTAAGGTCCTTTAATCGGGGTGTGTTTATATTCTGCGATCTTAAAGATATTATTTGGTCATATAAAAACAAATAATAAAAGATAAAAGGGAATTTATGATTTACGTTGTTTCTGATATACACGCCCAATACGACTTATTCAGGCGGTTGCTCGACAAAATTAAATTTTCCGACGGCGACACGCTGATATCCTGCGGGGATATAATCGACAAGGGCAAGGACTCGGTGCGGCTCTTGAAGTTCATAAAAAATATGCCCAACGCCCGCTGTATAAACGGCAACCACGAATACACGTTTTTAAAGTACTATTGGGGGCTCATGCGCGAGTCGCCGAACGATTTTGATTTCGTCTTAAAAAAGCTGAAAGAGTATTTCCCCGAAGACGGCAAGTTGCTCGATTGGGAAACGGTCGATTGGGTCGAAAACCTGCCATACTACATAGAGGAAAAGGACTTTCTATGCGTTCACGCGGGCATACCTCTCGATGAAAACAAGCGCACTATCCCGCCCGAAAAGGCTACGCGCGAACAGCTTGTGTATGACAGGAATTTCAAAGAACCGAAGGTCGTGGTAATGAACAGCAAATGCGTCTTGTTCGGACATACGCCTACAAGTTATCTTCTGCCCGACGGTTCGAGCCGAATAATCGCCTACCGCCGCAAAGAAGCACCGAAAGACAGCTATAAAATAACCGACTTTTATAAAATTCACCTCGACACCGGCACGTGGGTAGACGGCGTTCTGGGCTGTATTTGCATAGATAATTGTAACACGTATTACGTTAAATCCAAAATTTGAGGATCGGAAGCAGACGTATAACGAATGGCTGAATTGCTATGGCTTTGTGACAAGATGATAATAAAACTTTATTCTTGAGGTATATTATGAACGGAAATACTAAGGGCGGAATGGCAATGCTCATAAAATTGGACGAAGATAAACTTAAAAACGCAGGCTATGACGTGGAAAGCGTAATTAAGCATTTGGATAAATTCTTTTCAAAAGCCTGCAAAAAAAGTGTATCGCCAAGCGGCGAAATCATATACGAGGGTATAGAGGGTAAAGATCATTTTACGGAAATTATGCTTACATATATCAGATTGAGAAAGGCGGAATGGTTTGCCGAATCCTGCATTAAATGGTTACTATACGAGTCCGATAAAAATGATATATATGAAGAAGACCTTCTGGCAAAAGAAAGGCAGACCAATCCGCTTTTTATTAAATACACTCCCAAAATTAAAAAATGTACGGATTTTGAAATCATAGAATATCAAGCCGCATACGAAGAGCAGGTAAAGGATCTGCTTGTCGAACTCCAAACATATCTTTCTTTCCTTGATAAGCGTGGCGTGCTTGTTTTGAAGGAATCCTACCGCAATGACTATTTTCAATACGTTATGCGCGAGGTCGAAAACAACAGCGGCAAAATTTTTATTGCCGTAAGCGGCGATAGAGCCGTGGGGGCGGTCGTTTGCAAAATTTTTCAGGGAGGAGGGGAAGCGGAAATAACTACCTCTTGTCCTAAGATAGGCTTTATAAGCGACTTGGTCGTTTCGGAAAACCAAAGGGGGAACGGCATAGGCACAAATTTGCTCTCTGCCGCAGAAACATATTTTAAAGAAAATAATTGCCGATACATTCAATTAGAGGTCTTTGCACCGAACATACAGGCAAGGCGTCTATATGAAAAGTTCGGTTTTGGCGTCAACTGCTACTATATGTCAAAGGAGATAAAATGATCTACATAACGGGCGATACGCATTGCGATATAAATATCCAGAAACTCTATGATTTTGCGGCGAAAAATCCGCAGCTTACAAAGGCTGACTATATGATAATAGCCGGCGACTTCGGTGCGGTGTGGGACGAGAAAACACTTAACGCCAACCTCGATAAATATTCCGCATTGCCCTTTACCGTGCTGTTTGTGGACGGCAATCACGAAAATTTCGATATGCTTGATGCCTACCCCGTCGCAAAGTGGAGAGGTGGCAAGGTACATATGATACGCCCCGACATAATCCACCTTATGCGCGGGCAAGTGTACTCCATTTACGGCAAAACCTTCTTCACTTTCGGAGGCGGCACGTCAATAGATAAGTATCGCCGCAGAGAGGGGGAGAGCTGGTGGAAACAGGAAATGCCTTCTTATGAAGAGCTTGACGAGGCAATTGCCAATCTCAAAAAGCACGATAACAAGGTGGATTTTATAATAACCCATTCCTGCGACGAAAAGGCGTTGTGGTATCCGCCGCTGAGGACGCGCGACACACACATGGACGTCTATCCCGAAAACCAAATGCTTTCTTACTTCGAGGACATTGTGGACTATGGACATTGGTATTTCGGGCACTATCACCTCGACGGCGATTTGACCGACAAAAAAACTGTCTTGTTTGAAAATATAATAAGGATCACATAGTATGAAAGTAAAAATACTCGATCCGACTGAGGTGTGCGCATAGCGGGGCGGGTGGGCTTTGCAAATATAAAACTATAAATCGGGCGGGGGATCCCCGCCCGATTTATACATGTAATATACTGTTCCATGTTCCTTGATATGTACGATCTCACGGCGACTTGCGGCGGCAAGGGCATCTTTACCGCCTTTAATATGGATCTGTTTGCGGGGAACATGTTAAAAAATATTAAGATTGACTTTTGACCGTTTAATTATATTGTTTTTTGTGCGCGCGCGTGCTATGATCGTGGTAAATATAGATCAACCGAGACAAAAATGTACATGGAACAGTATATTCCGTGTACATTCGGCGTCTGAAAAATTTATCGGAAAAAATCACAAAAATTTCGGAAGAGGTTCAATAATGACAAAGGGAACAAAGAGAGCTGTCGCAATATTGGCGACTATTATGATATTTTTGCTCACCGCGGCATTTTTACTACTTTCCCCTGTTCAGACCGCGCTTGCGGCAAGGAGTTCTACCGCGTGGACGACGATAGGCGAGATATACAACGACTCGGTAAAGGGCTTCAACGAGGATAACCTCAAAAAGCTCTATAAAGCCCTTACGGGCACCGATACTTTTGAAAGCGTGCAATCGGCGGCAAGCGGCAACAAAACTTCCGTCGACTTCCGCAAAGAGAACGGCGGAAGTAACAATGTCTCGGTTTGGTTCGGCGGCAAAAAGTGGGACGCGGTGTATCTCACCAAGGCAACCAACGGCGACGTTATCCTCGACTTATGGCAGTCTGCCGATACCGTGACGACAAGGGCGCAATTCAACGATTGGTGTGACCCAAATAGCTATACCGAATTGTATCCCACAAATATGTATTCCAAAAGCAAAATTCGCGTAGATACTCTCAACGCGGGCGGGTCTTATACAAAAAGTAGCACAAGTTTGGCTATGCACAGTCAAGACAAAAGCAACCAATATGCACGCTTTACAATGAGCGAAGACGAAGTTCCAAACAGTTTGACAAAGTACATTGCTACGCCCGCACAGGTCGGTTATCAGGCGAACGAGTTTGACGCAGCTACGGCAAAAGCATTATGCGGTCAAGACGGTAAAGCTTATTATCTTCCCAACGACGCTTACGGCACGCCGAAATCAGGCGGACAGTGGTATGATAGTGACTATAATTATAGTGACAAGATGAACTACGACTTATGGAAAAACGATTATCTTTGGTTGCCGTCTGTTACCGAAGCGGGTTTCGGGAAAAACGGTTTGGGCGATGGCACAACAAGTAACGGAATGTGGAACACCGATGACTCTTTAAGAAGCACTGTAGAAGTAAACGATAGTCACGCTGGTGCTATGGGTCATTACATTTGGTTTCGCTCCGGCTTTCATACTTATGAACAAATAGTTCAACAAACATCGGCTAGTTATTATTACGTGTACGTTATGGGCACTACGGGTGAACATTGTGACTATACGAACGATACACAAGACTATAACATTGTTCGTCCTGCGCTTCATTTAAATTTAACCGCCGCAAACGGAGATGTAAAGAGCGCGTGGAAGAATATAGGCGAAATTTACAAAGACGGCAGCAAGACTTTCGACGCCGATAATATGAAAGCGCTCTATAATGCGCTCACGTCGGGGGAGGGAGACACTTTTTATGATTTGAGAGAAGCGACAGTCGGCGGCAAAACACTGACTTCCGCAGATTTCCGCAAAGAGAACGCCGGGCAAAACGTTCAGGTATCTTTCGGCGGGATAAAGTGGGACGCCGTTTATCTCACAAGGGATAAAAACGACAATGTAATTCTCGATTTATGGCAGTCGGTGGACAGTATGACCCTGACGAGCAAATGGGCGGCAAGAAGCAGTTCCTCGGATAATCCTGCCGCAGATTACCCCGACAATATGTATTCAACGAGCTATATCCGAGTGCACACTTTGAACGCAGGCGGACAATATTCCACGAGCGGCACGGCTTTGTCGGGCGTACAAGGACAAGACTCAAACAGTCCATATGCCCGCTTTACAATGATTAGCGACGTTTCAAACAGCTTGACGGCGTATATTGCAAAGCCTTCCGAGGTGGGCTATCAGGCGGACGAATATGACAAAACTACGGCAACCATATTCAGCGATAGTCATTATGCTCCCAATGATGCATACACATCACCAAAATCTGGTGGCGAATGGCGTATGCGCGACGTAACAAGCTATAACTATGGATTGCATAGCAACCCTACGGGAGAACTTTACGGTGTATGGCAAAACGACTACGTTTGGCTGCCCTCGATAACCGAAACGGGGTGTGGCACGAGCGGCACGGGATATTGGAAAACGGACGCTACTTTGCGTAACTCGGGCACAACCCCCATTTGGCTGCGCTCGGGCGACGACGACTGGGCGGCAAATGCATATGCATTGGAGCCTACGGGCAACAATCAGCATTACTATGTGGACTATGAATACGACGTCCGCCCCGCGATCCACCTGAATTTGACTGCGATCCACAAAGCCCTCACAACGACTGTCAAGGCGCCCGTTGTCTCCCCTAAAACGTACACGGAGAACAATTTAAAGGCTGACCTCAGCGATACACAGGAATATAGGGTAGTTAGCAATGAGGGCGGGGTTGACGCAGGAATTTATAAAGTTGAACTTCAGCTTAAAGATAAATATAATAACAGGTGGGAAGACAGCGACGACGACACTATAACAGTGGATTTTGAAATCACGACGGCGGAGAACGAGTGGAAATATGAACTTGAAGTTGTCAGCGGTGGGTGGACTTACGGCGATAAAGTAGAGCGTACTCCTGAAGCTCCGTCTGCCACTCCAAAGTTCGGCGCAGAAACGACGAAATATACATATACGCATGAGGACGACTCGAGCGGTACATATTACGAGGAAATGCCGACCGCCGCGGGTCACTACTATGTAAAGGCGACCGTCCCCGCTGGCGTAAGCACCAAAGACCCGACAAAAAATAACTATAACGAGCTTGTGTCCGAGCCCGTTCGGTTTGAAATCAAACCCGCAACACTCACAATTACGGGCGCGGACGTTCAAACCAAACCCTATGACGGAACGACGACCGTAACAATCAATAATATTACTTTTGACGGCATAGTGGCGGGCGACGAGAGCAAAGTTGAATTTTCGTCCTGCACGGCGGCATTTTCAAGCGCAAACGCGGGCGACAGCGTAACCGTCAACATTTCCGCCGTTACGTTAAAAGGCGATGCGGCGAATAACTACACGGTTGACGTTGAAAATCACGACCCTGTCACGGGCAAGATAGAAAAGGCAACGGCAAACGTAGAAATAACTGCTCCCCAAAACGCTGTCTACACCGGCGCAGAGCAGACGGCAACCGTCAAAATATCCGTTTCTGGCGCGCCCGCGCTTACCGAAATGGACTACACGGTAAGCTATAAAGGCACAGTTGAAACAAATACAACGCCCAAAAACGCCGATACATACACCGTGACGGTTGCACTCACGGAGAGGGCGGCAAAGAACTATAAATTCAGCGGCTCCGCGGGCGAAGAGACGAAAAAATCCGCACAGTTCACTATCGCCAAGGCAACGGCAAAAGTTACTTGGAGCGATTATTCGGGGCTTATCTACAACGGCACGGAACGGGGGATTTCCGCAACGGCAGCGGGCGTGGGCAGCGAGAGCGTTGCGCTTACGATAGCGTACAGTGCAAAGAGCGGTTCGTCTCTCAATAATAGCGATAAGCCGCAGAACGCGGGCTCTTACACCGCCACGGCGAGCACCTCAAACGGCAACTATACGCTTGATAAGCCAACGCAGGATTTCACAATCGAACGCGCAACCGTAACGTTGCCCACCCCCGATAGCGCGACTTTCAGCGGCGCAAAGCAGGAAGTTGCAGCGTTGAATTCTCTTGCCACGGGCGTAAACGGGGAAGTGCTTGCAATCAATACGGACTACACGGTAAGCTATCAAGGCGCAAACCCGTTAAATACCGACCCCATAAGCGCCGATACATACACAGTGACGGTAACGCTCACCTCAACCAAAGCCAAAAACTATAAATTTTCGTTCGAAACCGCGGAGTATTTCGCAACTTTGGAATATATCATAGCCCAAATGGAGCTTACAAAGCCTACGGGCGGTTCCATAAACAATTCGTACACGGGCGTAGACCAATCGATTACTCTTGACGGCTTTGACAGCAGCACTATGCAGCAAAAATCGCTGACAGACGGCGCAACGTTTGTTGCGGGAAGCGGAACTTTCAGCGCAAAGAATAAGGGCGAGTATACTCTTGTTATCGAGTTAAAGGATAAATCCAATTACAAGTGGACGGGAAGCGACCAATCCGACCCTACATTTACAATTGAAATAACGGCGGCACAGCTTACCTATTCATTTACCAATTCGGGAAATGCGTATGACGGAGAGGAGCGAGAAGTCGGCATTGCGTTTGTTACCCAAAACGGTGAAATACTTGAAAAGGGAACCGATTATATTATAAAAATCGAAAAGGTCACGGGCGCGCTTTCTGACGGCTTGCCGCTTGGCGCGGGAAGCTATACTGTAACTATAATTTTGCAGGGGACGACCAAGGCGAATAACTATACTCTGGCGTCGGGCAATCCCACGACCTTCACGATTGAAAAAGCGGAACTTACAAAGCCCACGGGCACGGCAACCGTTGAGGGAACTTATAACGGCTCGTCCTACGAAATCACGGTTACGGGCTATGAGTCCGAAACTATGACCGCCGAACTTAACAAAAGCGGCAAATCGTCGTTCGACGATACCACGTTTGCGGCGACGGACGCGGGCGCCTACAGGCTGACGATAACCATAACCGACCAAAACAACTACAAGTGGAAGGACGACGACAGTGATGTAGCGGTCGAATTCACCATTGAAATTGCCCAAAAAGAGCTTGCAAAGCCCGAGGGCAGTGCGAACGGCGCGTATAAAGGCGAGGACTATGTCGTGGAGCTTGCGAATTACGATAACGCCACCATGAAAACGTCGCCCGTGCCCGCGGGATCTACCTTTGAACAAAAGGACGGTAAATGGCAATTCAGCGCAAGGGACGTGGGAAAGTACTCAATGACCATTTCGTTGCGCTACCCCGACAACTACAAGTGGATAGGCGGCGACGACGACCCGACAATTATGATAACTATCGGCAAAACCGAGCTGACGTTCACGTTGAAAGAGAGCAGCAAGACCTATACGGGGTTGCAGCACTCGGACATTGACGTGGATTTTGATGGCGACTTTGGGCATCTCACCAAAGACAGCGACTACACGCTGACGTTTGAGGCGATAGACGGCAAGCTCGAGGAGGGACTTCCTAAGGGCGCGGGAAAATACACCGTAACGCTGGCTTTGACGGGCAAAGCTGAGCAGGACTATGACCTCAAAGTAAATACGGCGCAATACGAAATATCCGAGGCGGATATAACGTTCTCTTTGAAACAAGCAACGGCAACGTATACGGGCACAGCCCATTCGGATATAGACGTAACGTTTGAGGGGATCCAAAATAGCGAAGTATTCACGAAGGGCACGCATTACACACTATCGTTTGCGGTGCAAGGCGATACTACTGCGCAGCTTGACGGAACTCTTCCCAAAACCGTAGGCAAATACACCGTAACCGTGACTTTGCGGGGCGAAAGATACGATAACTACACCGTTACTACCGTCCCCCAAACTTATGAAATAACCAAAGCAAGCATAACCGTGAGAGGCGAGTATTCAGACAGCAGAGATTATAACGGCGATAAGTACGAACAAAAAATAACCGCCGCGGGCGAGACGCACGGCTTGACCGTCACCATGCCCGTCGCCGACCCCAAGTTTGAAATTACGATAGCCACGGACAAGTCGGCGGATACCTACACGGACGACATAGAGGTGGAGTATGACGGGGTCAACTTTGCCCTTACGAACAGCGGAACATATACCGTTACTATAAACAAGGCAAAGCTAACGCTGTCGCTTACGGTGGTCGAGGGCGGCAAGACTTACGACGGCTACGACACCGCTACCGTGACGGGCGAGATAACCAAAGGCATATTCTACACGGACGACGTGGAAATTGCCTTGATCAAAGCGCACTTTGATACAGCCAATGTCGGCGAAAACAAGCCCATAACCGTAACCGAAGTGACCCTCGGCGGCACGATGGCGGATAACTACACCGTAGTAATTGAGAACCTTCCCAAAATCGAGGGCAAGATAGACAAGAGAACGGCAGAAGTCGTATGGGACGGCTATGAGGGGCTTATCTATAACGGCGAACCCCAAACCATAACCGCCACGGCAACGGGCGTAATGATAGACGGGCACGCGGAAGAAGTTATCCTTGCCATAGCGTATGCATCCGATACGCCGGGCGTTGAGCTTGTGGGGAATGTGCCGAAGAACGCGGGCGATTATACGGCCACGGCTACTACCTCAAACGGCAACTACGCGCTGTCGGGATATACAAGAACTTACACCGTGGCAAAACAGCAGGTGACCGCGCCGACGATAGCAAGCAAAGTCTATAACCGCGCCCCGCAGACAGCCACTGTCGCGGCTTCGCCTCTCTATGAAGTTACCGAGAATATCGGCGGAACGGATGTGGATAATTATAACGTCAAGCTCACGCTCACGGACAGCAAAAACTACAAGTGGGTCAAGGACGGCACGGAATATGAAACGGACTATATCGACCTTATATTCGCGATAACAAAAGCCACATACGATATGTCGGGCGTGACGTTTGAAGATTTCAGTATAATCTACGACGCGCATGAACACAGCATATATATCGGCGGCGAATTGCCCTTTGAAGAAGTGACCGTAAGATACGAGAACAACGGACAGACAAAAGTCGGGGAATATATCGTTACGGCAATCTTTACGGGCGACGCGGACAACTACGAGCCTATCCCCGAAAAAACGGCGACGTTGACGATATTGAAAGTCAGCCACGATCTGAGCGGGATAACCTTCGCGGACGTGACCGTGAAGTATGACGGCGAGGCGCACAGTATCTATATCGAGGGCGACTTGCCGACCAACGTAACGGTTGAATACGAGGGCAACGGACAGGTAGACCCCGCCATCTACACGGTGACCGCGATATTCAGCGACCCCGACGGCGAGTTTGAAGAAAAGACGGCTATCCTTACGATATTGAGGACTCAAACGCAGACCGCGCCTACCGAAGAAGAGGAGGCGGACCCGGGCGAGCCGGGAAGCGAGGAAGAAACAGACGTTCCCGAGGTATTCATAGAGAGCGAGGAGGGTTTCGACCCTACGTTAGAGCTGGTAGTAGAGAAGGTCGAGGACGTAGAGCGCGATTATCTGGCATGGGGGAAGGATGAAGTCTCCCAGAGATACTCCGTGAAGCTGTGCAAGGACGGCGTGGAAGTGCCCATCGAGGGCAAGGTGACGGTGCGGCTTCTGATCCCCGAGGCGTTCAGGGACAAGGACTTTGACCTGATGGCAGTGGCGAGAACGGGCGGTGTTTCCCCGTCAGGGATAAAGCTGACCGCCGCCCCCGTCGGAGCGACGGGACCTACGAGCGTGGAATTCACCCGCGAGGGCGACTATGTCGTATTCGAGTCCGACGGGCTATCCGAGTATGTGTTCACGAGCAGCTACGCGCCGTATTTCCCCGTACTGATCGTGGCAACGGCAATACTTATCGCCGATGTCGCCATAATGGCGGTCTTGGCGGTCGTAATAAAGAAAAAGAGATACACAAATGTGAGGTAAAAGCATGTCGGCGATCAAATCATTTTTTGACAAAACATTCTTTTTGAACGACGGACAGAGCTTGCTATTGTGATAAGGATATAAACAGCCGTTATACTTGTTCGGCGGTTTGAATCGTAAATGCAATCAAAAAAATTGCGGGCGCTAAAATGCGCCCGCAGTTTTTGGTGTAGATAGTCTGCCGTTTCCGCAAGCGGAGCCTCGGCAGGGCTTCGCAAACTTCGTTTGCTCGCGCGGGGTCGAACGCGGCTTCGCCGGTTCTTGAACTGCCGTATATACACAAACCAGCGGAGGCGCAAAGTGCGCCTCCGCTGGTTTGGTGGAGTTGCTCCATCCAAATCCGAACTCAATTCTTCTTCCAATTCTTTTAAGGTCAGCTCTCGTGTGCCGTCCTTATAATTGAAAGCAAATACAATCTTGTCGTCGAACAGGTAAATACTGTTTACAAAGGTGTCGATCAGCCGCTTGCGGTTTTCCAAGTCATTGACGTTTATCTTGCGGTAACGCTCGATAAAGCAGACAATGTGGTCTTTCGTGATTTCGGGCTTTTGGAGTTGTTCGCTGTATATTGCCGTTTCGATTTCCGCTCGCGCTTCTTCCAATTCGTCGAGCCGCTTTTTTGCCGAGGCATTGAACAGCCCTTGCTGTATCGCATTGAGCAGGTTTTCGATATAGCCGTCAACTTCTTTCAACCTTGCCTGTAATTGAGGAATTTTACTGCTTTCGTGGGAAAGCAAGTCCAGAATTCGATCCGAAATGATGTCAACCAAATTGTCATCCATCACAACTTTCATCGTGTAATTGACGACGAGATTTTCTATCCACTCTTTTTTGACGGGTTTCTTGTCGCAATCTTTCCGTCTTTTTGCGTTGGCGCACTTGTAATAGTGATGAACCGCGCCCGTCTTGCTCGTTCCGCTTTCCCCGACCATAAACGCACCGCATTTTCCGCACCGTAATTTTGCGGTCAAAATGTAGTCGTCCTCTGCCTTATGGCGGGCGGGTGCTTTCTGATTTTTCTTCATCTTCTGCTGTACCCGCTCAAAGAGTTCTTCCGATACGATTGCGGGGAAAGCGTTAGGGTGGACAATATCGCGGAAGCGGTATTCGCCCAAATACCGACGGTTCTTTAACATATGATGAACGATATTCAAAGTGATACGGTTGCCGTATTTCGA
>CANQXZ010000029.1 GCA_947627955.1 uncultured Clostridia bacterium | reverse complement strand
GAGGAAGTGACCCTCCAAGAGGGCGAATACACCTTTGAAGTCGTCTCGAACGTGAAAATAACAATTGAGTTCGCCAAGCAGTTCAGCCGCGACAAGTATGTGGGCACATGGACTTCCGTCGTGAGCTCGGGCACGCTCCCCAACGAGCTCGTGATAGGGGAGGACAGCTTCACTTTCAACGGAACGGAATATCCCCTGACGGCGACGGAGAGCGGCTTTTCCTTTACGGTGACGGAGGGCGAGGATATATATCGCTATTCCTTTACGCTTGAAGAGGTGGGCG
The DNA here is from genome assembly GCA_947627955.1 of uncultured Clostridia bacterium. GTDB lineage: Bacteria > Bacillota > Clostridia > Christensenellales > Borkfalkiaceae > Coproplasma. The sequence goes on along the minus strand of CANQXZ010000029.1, from coordinate 20,761 downwards.
CGGGGAAATATCTGCTCAACCTCACAATAATCATGCCCGATTCGAGCAGGATCAAACAGACCTGCATGAAGGAGGGCGTGAATTACTCCGGCGATTTCCCCGAAGAGCTGTGGGGGAATTGGGACGCGGGTCCTTCGAGATATCCGATTTCAATCGGCGAGGATGGACTCACAATCGATGGGAACAAGGCGGTAGTGCATTCCTATGACGTGGCAACAAAGACGTATCGTCTGTCCGCAGGCGGCATTGAATACACGCTTGTCTGGGACGAGGCGGCGGAAACGCTCACGCTGACGATTGTGGGTGATGCAACTTCCGCCGCCGTCTATACCAAGACGCCCCCGCCCGAGGAGACGCTCTTTACGGAATTTGCGGGGACGAAATATACGAATGTAGTACACACCGTGCAGATAGGCGAAGACGGCTCTTTCACCTTTGACGGAACGCTCTGCCATGTATACCCGTACGGCGACGGGATGAAGGGCTATGAATTCTACCGCGGCAACAAGCTCTGGCAAATACTCTCCATCAGCGCAACGCAAATCCGGCTCACGGACTATACGGACGAGGTGGTTTTAAACGTAGTTACGGGCGAAGAGGCTTATACGATAGACGTAACCTGCGGCGACAACGGAAATTATTCGTTGAGCGACCCTGCGGCAGGCGAAACATACGGCGCATACGAAGAGGTTACGCTTACGATAATCCCCGACGGCGGATATAAATTGCACCTGCTTAAAGTGAATAACGCCGACGTTACCGCCTCTGTTGACGGAAACAGTTATAGCTTCTATATATCGAGAAATACACAAATAGAGATAGAATTCGTCAGTGAAGCTACGGTAGAGGATTTGTTCCCCTCCACAATTGCGGGATATACGTTTACGGGTACTTCCGACCAAGGTCAAACCGTAAAGGCGGTATTCGAGGCGAACAAAGTGACAATTACCATAGGCACGCAGAATTTTGTGCTTGAGCGCGGGGATATAACCGTGACGGACGCAACGCCCTCGTCATTTACGTTTAAAGCCACGCTGGGCACTTATGGCGAAGTGACGTTTGAATACATAAAATCCCACATATACGGCAGCACTGCCGATCATTCAACGCTTGGGTTTGACATTAAAAAGCAAACCTGATAACTTGCTCACACATTCTTTGCATGGTCCCCTCTCCCGGATTTTGGTGCGTTCGGGGGAGGGGATTTTTTGCCCGCGGGGGCGGCGCAAATCTATCATAATAAGGAAAACGCGGTCATAGGTTAAACTATGACCGTTTTTGATTTGGGTAAGGGCGGGGAAGGCGTTGTGGTGCGCACGGGCGCGGCGGGCGGCGCGGCGGAAAGGCTTTATTCCCTCGGGCTCAAAGCGGGGGTGCGGGTGCGCGTTTTGGGCTATTCGCTCTTTAAAAGTTCCGTAATGGTGTCGTTCGGGGCGGTGCGCCTCGGCATAAGGCGGGCTCTCGCCCAAAAGATAGAGGTAAGGCAATGAAAGTAGTTATAGCCGGCAATCCCAACGCGGGCAAGACCACCCTTTTCAACGCCCTCACGGGGAGCAATCTCAGGACGGGCAATTTTCACGGCGTTACCACCTCGCCCGCGCGCAAAAAAAAGGGCGGCGCGACCTATGTGGACGTTCCGGGGGCGTACGCCTTTTCCACCTATTCCCTCGAAGAGAAGTCCGCCCTCGACGAGATAGCTTCTGCGGACGTGGTGATAAACGCGGTGGATTCGCTCACACTCGAAAACAGCCTCAACTTCACCCGCAGGCTGATAGCCCAAAACGGGCGCACGGCGGTATATCTCACCAAGACGGACAGGCTGAGGCGGCGGGGCGGCAGGGTAAACGCCGCGCTGCTTTCGGCGCACCTCGGCGCGCCCGTGTTCGACTGCCCGCCCAAGGCTTTGAAAAGGGCGATAGAGCGGGGCATAGACTTCAACGTGCCCCGCACGGGAACTACGCTTGCCGAGGCGTATTCAGGCGGGAGCGGGGAGCTGTCGCGGGCGGACAAACTCTTTTCCAACAACCTCTTTTCCCTCATATTCTTCGCGGCGGCTATGATACTGACCTTTTTTGCGGCTTTTCACCCCGCGATGCCCGGGGCGGCGCTGAAAGGGCTCGCCGAGGAGCTGATTTGCGTGAAGCTCGCGGGGGCGGTGACCTCCGGGATGCAGAACGCCGCGCTCGCCTCGCTCGTCGGCGAGGGCATTTTCGGCGGGGCGGGGAGCGTGCTCTCGTTCATCCCGCAGCTCGCCGTGCTGTATACCGCGCTGATACTTTTGGACGAGAGCGGTATAATGAGCGCGCTCGCCTTTACCACGGACGGGCTGTTCGAAAAGGTGAACCTCTCGGGGCGGGCGGCGTTTTCCCTCGTCTCGGGCTTCGGGTGCACGGCTGCCGCCATCTCCACCACGCGGGGATTTGTCTCCCCCGCCGCGCAGAGGCGCACGATAGCCATTCTGCCCTACGTGCCCTGCGGGGCTAAGCTGCCCGTGTTCCTCACCTTTTTGTCTCCCCTCTTCGAAAATCCCTTCCCCGTGATCGCATGCCTGTATTTTGCGGGTCTCGCCGTCGCGCTCGCGGCTTCGGCGGCGATTGGCGGGGGAGGGGAGGGAATGCTCTCGGAAATAGCCCCCGTGGTGCTTCCCGACTTCAAAACGTGCGCAATTAAGTTGTTTTTTCAGCTGAAAGGGTTTATAATCAAGGTGGCGGGCACGGTGACGGCGTTCTGCGTTGCATTCTGGGCGCTTTCCCACTTTTCGGTGACGTTCGAATACGTTTCCGCGGAAAAGAGCATGCTCGCGGCTCTCTCACGCTTTATACTGCCCCTGTTCGCGCCCCTCGGCGTGCATGATTGGCGGATAGCCTGCGCGGCGATAGGCGGCTTTGCGGCAAAGGAGAACATAGCCGCCACTTTGTCCATGCTCTGCCCCGAGGGTCACGGGCTCGGGCTCGCGCCCGCGATGGGATTTTGCACCTTTGTGCTCCTTTCCCCCGCCTGCATATCGGCGTTCGCCTCTTCGTGCAGGGAGGCGGGCTTTAAATTCAGTTTGAAGTGCGTACTCGTCCAGCTCGCGTTTGCCTTTTTCGGCGGGTATCTCGTACACTTTATCTTTTTACTATGAAGTCGTTTATTTGCGCAAAAAACTGCAGATTGAGGGAATTCACCGACGAGACTTATCCTCAGGCGGGATTTTGCTTTGCGCGCCTGCTCCGCGACAGGGACATACGCGTCAACGGCGCGCGCACGGGGGACAACGTGCCCTTAAAGGCGGGCGACGAGGTGGCGTATTACCTCAGCCGCAGGGAAGAGGAGCTGCCCTCGCACAGGGAAGTTTACGGCGACGGCGAGATCTACGTCGCCGACAAGTTTTCGGGAGTTTCTTCCGAGGGGCTTTTGAGCGAACTTTCGCGCTCTTTTGCCGTCTATCCCGTCCACCGCCTCGACAGAAACACCGAGGGGCTGATAGTGTTCGCGCGCACAGAGGGGGCGGAGAGGGAGCTTTTAAAGGCGTTCAGGGAGCGCCGCGTGATAAAAAAATACGCCGCTCTCTGCAAGGACGGCTTCGCCTCGGATGAGGGGGTATTCAAAGACTATCTCGTCAAGGACGCCGCGGCTTCGAAGGTGCGGGCGTACCCCTCGCCCGTAAGCGGGAGCGCGGAGGCGGTCACGGAATACCGCGTGACGGAGAGGCGGGAAGGGCTCGCCCTCGCGGAGATAACCCTGCATACGGGCAGAACGCACCAGATACGCGCGCAGATGGCTTTTCACGGCTGTCCCGTCCTCGGAGACGGGAAATACGGCGACAAGCGTTTAAACGCCCTTTACGGGGCTTCCCGCCAGCGTCTCGTCTCCTCCTCCATATCCTTTTTCCGCCTTGCGGAGCCCTTGGAGCATCTGAACGGCAAGACGTTCGAAAGCGGCTTTAAGCTCTCTTGGGACGGCGGAGGCGCAAAGCGAGTATAAAAAGGCGCAGCCGCGCGGCTAAAAAGCCGCGCGGCTGCGCCTTTATCTGTATACCACGATTATTTTCTGTCCTTTAAGGGGACGTATTTGCGCCTGTCTATCACGCACTCGTAAGCGGGGCGGATTATCTTGCCGCCGCACGCCAGCTCTTCCATCCTGTGCGCCGACCAACCCGCTATCCTCGCTATGGCAAAGAGGGGGGTATAGAGAGCCTCGGGCAGGTTGAGCATCGAATAGACGAAGCCAGAATAGAAGTCCACGTTGGGGTTGACGGGCTTATCCAGCTTTTTCTGCTCGCATATGAGGCGGGACGCCACTTTCGCCACGGAATTGTAGAGCTCGAATTCCTCCTCCTTGCCCTTTTCGTGCGCGAGCTTGCCCGCGTAGATCTTCAAAACCTCCGCCCTCGGGTCGGACACGGTGTAAATGGCGTGCCCTATGCCGTAGACAAGCCCCGTCCTGTCGAAAGCCTTTTTGGCGAGGATCTTCCTCACGTAGTCCTCTATGTTCTTCTCCGTGGGATTTTTCACGTTGTCCTTTATGTTTTGGAGCATCTGCATGACCTTTATGTTCGCGCCGCCGTGCTTGGGTCCTTTGAGGGAGCCCAGCGACGCCGCCGTGGAGGAATAGGTGTCGGTGCCCGTGGACGTGGCGAGGTGCGTCGTGAACGTGGAGGCGTTGCCTCCGCCGTGGTCGGCGTGCAGGATGAGGCACACGTCCAGAACCTTCGCTTCGAGGTCGGTGAATTCGGAGTCCTTCCTCAGAACGTGCAGTATGTTCTGCGCGTGCGAGTACTCCGCGCGCGGCTTATGTATTATCAGCGAGCCGTCGCTCGAACTGTAATAGCGGTAGGCGCGGTAGGAATACGCCGCTATGAGGGGAAACGCCGCTATCAGCGAAAGGCTCTGCCTAAGCACGTTGGAAAGCAGTATGTTGTCGGGGTCGGGGTCGTAGCTGTACAGGTTGAGCACGCACCGCGCGAGCATGTTCATCATGTCCTTGGAGGGGGATTTCATGATGACGTCGCGGACAAAGTTCCTCGGGAGCACGCGGAACTCGGAGAGCATCTCCGAAAACTGCGTGAGCTCGTCCGCCGAGGGGAGCGCGCCGAAAAGCAACAGATACGCCGTCTCCTCGAAGCCGAACCTGTTTTCCCTCACGCAGCTGCCCACTATGTCCTTTACGTTGTAGCCGCGGTAGCACAAAACGCCCGGAATGGGGGTGCGCCCGCCGTTTTCCGTCTGCCACGAGGTGACTTCGGAAATTTCCGTGAGCCCGCACAGCACGCCCTTGCCGTTTTTGTCCCTCAGCCCGCGCTTGACGTCGTACTTTTCGTACATCTCGGGGGTGATATTGTTGTTCTCTTTCGTCAGCTCCGAGAGCTCCGATATGCGCTGTGAGTATTTGACTATCAAGTTAGCTTCGTTAAAGTCCAAACCGTTCTCCTTAACCGAATAATATTCGCCATGTGGTGCAATTTTAGCATAAATATACCTTTTTGTCAACTTCGCCCGTTGACAATATGTCAAAAGCGGGTTAAAATAAGGTGAAATCACGTTTTTAACGGCTGCGGAAAGTTTATATAATAAGTAGTATAAGGAGAAAATATGCAACAGGTCACACTTATTTCTGCGGAAAAGGAACTCGTAATAGCGCTCTCGGGCGAGATAGACGCCGCCACGAGCGACGATTTTTACGCGCAGGTGAAGGCGGCGTTCGAGCACGACAAAAAGGACGTAGTGTTCGACTGCTCCGCGCTGACTTTTATAGACAGCACCACCCTCGGCACCTTCGTGAAGATATTCAAGAGGCTTAGGGAAGAGGGCTGCAACATGATACTCGAACATCTGAGACCCAACGTGAAGAAGCTGTTCGACATATGCGCCCTCAACACCGTTATGGAGATAAGGCCATGAAAGAGATAAACGTTAACTTTTCGCTCGCGGACAGCGAATACATGACCGCGCTGCGGCTCGTGGCGGGCTCCGTTCTCGCCGCCAACGACAGGGACGTGGACGTAATAGAGGACTTCAAGGTGTGCGTCACCGAGAGCGTGATAATCCTCAAAAACTGCGGTTTCGGACGGGTATCCGCCACTTTCGGCACGGACGGCGGAGTTTATTGCGTGGTCTGCGGCGAGGGTGGCGAGCCCCGCGAGAGCGAAAACGAGTTCTCCCTCGCGCTCGTCTCGGCGCTCGTGGCGGACTGCTCCATAGAGCGGAAAAACGGCGTAATAGGTAAAGTGACTCTCAGAGTATGACGGACAGGGAAGCGGAAGAGCTGTTCTTAAAGTACCGCGCCACGCACGACGTGGCTATAAGGAACAAGCTCGTTGAAAACTACATGTACATAGCCGAGATACTCGCCAAGAAGTTCGCGGGCAGGGGCGTCGAGTACGACGATCTGCTGCAAGTCGCTTCCGAGGCGCTTATCTCAGGGGTCGAAAAGTTCGACCCCTCTTTGGGCAACCGCTTCACGACCTACGTCACCCCGACAATAGCGGGCAACATAAAGAACTATTTCCGCGATTATTCCCGCGCTGTGCGCCTGCCGAGGAAGATATACACCGTCGCGGCGAACGTGCGGGCGGAGGCGGACGCATATTTTGCCGAGCACGGCGTAAAGCCCACCGTAAAACAGCTCTCCGAGGCGCTCGGGCTGGAAGAGGAACTGATCATAGAGGCGCTCGAATGCCGCAATCCCGTCAGCCTCGACGCGCGCGTGCGCACGTCCGAGGGCGGGGACGAGGTGCCCTTATACGACGCCATAGCCGACCCAAAGGACGCGTTCGAGAGTTTCGAGGACGGCGAATCGCTGAGGGCGGAGATAGCCAAGCTCGACCCCACCGAGCAGAAGGTGGTCACGCTCAGGTTCCTGCACGGCAAATCGCAGGCGGAAGTGGGCAAAATACTCGGCGTGAGCCAGATGTTCGTCTCCCGCGCGGAGAGGAAGATCGTGGAAAAATTGAAGGAAGCGCTGCTGTGATCAAGTTCGAAGTGGACAACTTAACGAGCATGGAGTATGAGCTGCGGGCGTTCGCCGAATACCTCAAATCGGAGGGGCTCGCGGAGGAGGACGTGTTTTTCAGCCGCCTCGCCTCGTGCGAGCTCATTTCCAACGTGATACGCCACGGCGGTGAGGCGGCGAAGTTCTGCGGCGAGCTCTTCCCCGACAGGATCTCCATAACCGTCACGGCGGACTGCCAGCGGGGAGTGGACCTCGACCCGCCCATGCCAGAGCCATTCGCGGAGAGCGGCAGGGGGCTCTATATAATAAACGCCGTCAGCCTCGGCGGGATAGAGCGTGGCAAAAACGGCGAACTCAAAGTGTATATAAAGCGCACGCTGCGCAGATAAAAAAGAAGCCCTGCCTCATGTGAGGCAGGGCGTGTTTTTTTGCTTTTTTCAGCAGGTGAGGTTGACTTCCTCATAGAGCTTGTTCATGAGCCCGTCGCTGACTATGTCGCGCACGCGGGCGAAGTATATGAACACTCCCGTGAAGAACCGCGAATTGTCGCCACCCACAACATAGTCGGGAATGCCCGAAACGTTGCCTATGCGCCTCTCGAGGAATATCCGCGCGAACTCCACCTTTTCGTCGTTGCTCAGCTTCTTTATGAAGTTGTCCGTGGGCCCGTTGTAGATGGTGTTCACGTTGTATACGACGTTGCGCGTTTCAACCACGGTTTCGGGTTCAGCCGCAGCGGGTGCGGAGGAAGCCGCCATTTCGGCTTCGGGCGCCTCTTCCGCGGCGGGCGTTGCCGTCTCGGCTTCGGGCGCGGGCGCTGCCTCTTCCTCTTTCACGGGCTTATAGCGCACCGAGCGCACTATCTGTATTATGAGCTGCGCCAGCGAGAGCACGAGCGCGACGCAGAGCGCAAACCCGTAATTGCCCTTGGAGAAGAGCAGCATCACCGCGAGCCCCGCCGCAAGGAGGGTCTGCGCGATATATCTTATGAGGTTGCAGACGAGCATGAACCTGTTCGTGCGCTTGCCGAGCCCCAAAATGTCTATCAGTAGATTTACGCATACGAGCACAGTGAGCCCGAGGGCGATATAATATGTTACCGTGATGAGCGGCTTGCCCTCCACCGCGAGGAGAGAGGGGTCGGTGAGCAGCGCCGATACAAAACTTGCCCCCCACAGCACGCCGCCGTTTATTTCAAAGAGCGCGGGGTTCAGATCGAAAGGCGCTTTGCCGTTTATCTTGCCAGCAAGGGTCGCGAGCAGTTCCCCGAACTTGCCGCCAATAGTCGCAGCGGGAAGGAGGAAGAACGCCGATATGGCGGACAGGACGACGAGCGCCGTCTTTATAACGCCCGAGCCGCGGTAGTATATCATGCTCTGCACGACGAGCGCAAGCACGCACATGCCGAAGGCGGCGAGCACGCTCAGATTGTAATTTCCCGCCCCGTACGTGAGCGTTATGAACGCCATGGGGAAGAGCACGCATGCGGGTGCGATCTCTCCCGCCGCGCACAGTCCGCGCCCCGCGGGCTTGTTTCTGCCTATGCAGCAGGCGGGGATGAGAAGTATCAGCGATACCACCGTCGCCAGAGCGTACAGTAACAAGAGCGCCGCGCCGACGTCGATCGTCTTTCCGAACGCCGAGACGGGGAAAGAATATGACGTGGTGAGAGCCGTGCCGAAGGGAATTTCTTTCAATATACCTATGGAGACGAGCGCGCCGCCCAACTGCATCAAAGGCATATTGTTTTTGAAATCTATGGCGCTTGAAAGCGTTTTGGTTTCAAGTGGCAGGATGAGCGCCGCAATGAGCACGAGCACCGTTATCACGTACAGCACGAGAGCGGGGAACTTACTGCGGACCGAACCTTTCTTTGCCATTTGCAATATCTCCTTACTTTATTTCGGACGCATAGAGCGTATGTTTTTTACCGTTTGGGAATATTTTAATACAACGCGCGTGAGATGTCAAGAATAAATGGCTGATTTTTAGGGACGAAATACATTTTTCGGCGCGTTATTTCAAGCATATTACGGGGGTAATTGGCAAAATGCGGGTTTCTGCCGCATAACTTGCCCGTAGCATGCCCTGCCGTATTTATTGTGGGCAATATGTAATTTATTAGTCGTGCGCGACGTTATATGCGCGCTGTCCCGAAAAAAAATGTTGCAAACGCCGACTTTGTCTGCTATAATCATGAATCGGAGGACAGTTATGGATACTTCCGCCCTGAACGGCAATATTATATATACGGAAAATGCGGAGAGCGCGCCCGGACCCCTCGGGATAAGGGAAGCGCTTTCCCAGCTCACAAAATCGCAGCGCGAAAAGCTGATAGCGGGGTACGACATAAAAAAATTCGCCAAGATCTTCGAGGACGGCAACATGATGCAGACGGTGAACGCCTTTCTCGCCAACGGAATGAACGTTTCGCGCACGGCGAGAAAGCTGTACATGCACCGCAACACGCTCATATACAAGCTGAACGCCGTCAAAAAACAGACGGGGATGGATCTGCACGATTTCGGCGCCGCCGTGACCTTTACCATTCTGCACACGCTGTACATACTTAAATGAGGTATACGATGAGAGCTGAAAAAATAGCCATAATGTGCGTATGTGTTGCGTTTTGCACGTCCGCTCTCCTGTTTTCGGGCGGGTGCAACGCGACCGAAGATTGGGTGCGGCGCACGATAGAGAACAACTATTTCCGCTTCGACGGCGACTACTCTTCCGTGGAGAACCTGAGTGGGCTTTCCATAGACGAAATGGTGGAGCGGCTGGACATTTACAGCGCCTACTATACGCGCGAGGAGTACGCCCGCGTGTTCGCGGACAACGCGGGCTCCAAAAGCGGAGTGGGCGTATCCTATGCCTTCGAAGAGGGCAAGGGGATAGTCATCCATTCCGTTACAGGCAATTCGCCCGCATATAAAGCGGGGCTGAAAGCGGGAGACGTGTTGACTTACGGCGACGCAGGCGGCATAAAAACGGAGTTCGGGAGCGCGGACGATTTTTCCGGCTTTATAGACGGGAGAGCCTTTGGCGAAGACTTCACCCTCGGGCTTTCGGGCGGCGGGACGGCGGTCCTCGCAAAGGCGAATTATACCGCGAGCTATGCCTCCATGTATCTCAGCGACAAGTACTACTATTTCGAGCCCGACAAAAGCGATGAGCCCAAAGTTTCGGAAGAGGGGATCGGGGAACTCCCCGATGGCGTGGCGTATATATATCTGTCTCAGTTCTTCGGCGAAGCCGCCGACGAAATGGGCAAGCTGATCTCGGAGTACAACGCCGAGGGCTGCCATACGCTCATTCTCGACCTCCGCTCGAACGGCGGGGGCTATGTGGACGTCATGCGGGACATAGGCGGGCTGTTCACGGCGGAGATAACGGATAACGCCGTGGCTATGGTTGCGAAGTACAAGCGAGGCAACGAGGCAACTGCTTACTGCACGTCCTATCCCGAGGGCTCAACAGAGGTCTTCCCCGCAGGCGATAAGCTGTACGTCATGGCGGACTCCGGCACGGCGAGCGCCTCCGAGGCGTTGATAGGCGTTCTCATAAGCTACGGCGTTCTGGACTATTCCGACATATTTCTGACGAAGTTCGGCGATTCCCCCGCAAAGACGTACGGCAAGGGCATAATGCAGTCCACGTTCATAAACAGCGTCACGCATGCCGCCCTCAAACTCACCACGGCGGGGATATATTGGCAGAACGGCGTGACTATCCACGGCAGGGGGCTCACCCCCGCCGACGGCTGCAAGGAAGCCGCGTCCACGGACGGCATTGCCGATATCGGGGGCGACGAGGAGCTCTCCGCCGTCCTCTCCGCAATCGCGGGCGGCTGATAAAAAAGAGCGGTTTTCCGTGGCGCGCGGCTATAAGCCGCGCTTTTTTGCGCCGTCAGATAGGTCTTTTCACGTTTTTTATGCGGCGCGCGCCGAAGATGACGCACACGAGAAAGCCGTCCTCGTCGCGCGTGACTTCGAGGTTGGCTGCGCCGTCGCACTCGAAGTACTCGTCCGCGACCTTTTTGAAGTCCTTTAAAAACAGCTCCCTCTCGAGGTCGGTCATCTCCTCGCGGTCGAGGGATATCAGCCTTTTGGCGGAATTCATATCATCTCCCTCATTCTGCGCCTTATAAAGCCGTTCAGCCCCGAATAGCCCTTGAATACGTCGAAGGGGCGGGGGCTCTTCCCCGTAAGGGCATCGGCTGCGCAGGCGAACGCGTTCACGGTGCGCTTCTGCCACTTGCCCGTGGCTATCGTGGCGTCCTCGGGTATGGCGGCGAGGAGGGGAAGGCGCAGTATCTCGGCTATCTGTTCCGCGCCGTAGACTTCCCCGCCCAGAACCTGCCCGCCGTTCAGCTTGTTCACGATAAGTGAGATATCCTTTATCCCGGCGTCGGCGAGCACGCCCGCGGTGTAGTCCGCGCCCTTGATGGAGGGCAGATAGGGCTCCGTCACCACTACCGCCCTGTCGGCGGCTTGCGGGCAGATGCCGTCGAGCAGCACGTAGTCGAACAGCCCCTCCGTCTCCCCGAGCGCTTTCAGCGCCGCGGAGCGGCTTTTCAGCCCGAGAGAGGGCATTATGTAAAATTTGTCGCATTTGGGGTGCGGCGTGGCGGTCTGTTTGGCGCGGCACGCCGCCTTTTCGTAGTCGGCGAGGGTGTAAGTCTGCATGTTCCCCATTCCCGCCACGGTCATGGCGCACGCCGCCGCGCTGTCGCCGTCCGCAAGCAGGGTCTTTTCGCCCTTCCCCGCGAGCGCGAGCCCGAGCCCGACGCATACCGTCGTCGCGCCCGTGCCGCCCTTGCCGCCTGCAAAATAAATTTTTTCTGCCATGGTTTTACCTTTCAGCCCATTTTAAAGCCTTTCCGCGCGCGAATAGCCGCTTTTTTTGTTAAAAAATATATATATTGCGGTAAAACGCAGCATAAAATACCCTATGAGGCTGCTGGAACAGATTTTGAAAGAGGCGGGCGCGGACGCTTTGAAGAGCGTGACTTTCGTGCCCGGGGAATGTTGCTATCTCAAGAGCGTGAAGAGCGTGAACGTCTGCACGCCGTCGGTGATCTCGGTCACGGCGGGCAAGAGGGAGATAAAGGTGGAGGGCGAGGGACTGCGCGTGGACAGATATTTCGAGGGCGACCTCTTCGTGCGCGGCGACGTAAAGGGGGTCCGCGTTGGCTGATTTGACCTATATTTCCGTGGTTTCGCCCTCGGAAACGGCTTTAAAAAAACTTTCGGGCGCGGATATCGCCGTTTACGGCTGCAAAAAACGGGGAGCCGAGTTCATATTCGGCGTAAAAGACAAAGACATACAAAAAGTTTTTGCAATTTTCAAAAAGCCGTGCTATAATATCCGTACGGAGAAAAAGAGCGTGCGCGGCAGGTTTCTCTCCGCGCTTGCCCTCAGGGCGGGAGCGGCGTTCGGCGCGCTCGCCTTTGCCGTGGCGGCGTATGCCGCGGGCTTTTTCGTGCTGAGGATAGAGGTCACGGGCAGCGGGCACTATCTCGCCCCCTTAGTTAAGGAGATAGTGGAAGCCGAGGGCGCGGGCATAGGCAAGCCCTTTTCGGCTCTCAACGCGCCCGTCGCCGCAGGGCGGATACTCTCGCTTCCGGGCGTGGTGTTCTGCGATCTCAAAAAGCAGGGCAGCGTGCTCGTGGTGGACGTGGAGGCTGAGAGCGGCGCAGAGAGCGGAGCCGTAATGGGTCCCCTCAAAGCGGACAGGAGCGGCGTCGTCTCCAATATCGTGGCGATATGCGGCGTTCCTGCCGTAGCCGTCGGCACAGCCGTAAAAAAGGGCGATATCCTCATCGAGGCGAAGTGCGCCGTGGGCGAAAACTTTATGCCCTGCCTCGCCGTGGGCTACGCCGAACTCGAATGCTCCCAAAAGGCAGAGTATTTCGTGGAGGACGACTCTGAGGAGAGCATAAAGAGGGCGTACGCCTCCCTTCTCCTCGGCGACGACGGCATAATCGAAGCCAGACATTCGCTAAGGGAAGCGGAGGGCGGCTTTTCGGTGGTTATGGAAATCAAATATTTACACAGAATATCGATAAATCTCACTTAAAAGAGTATGAACGGAGCTATTCGTAAAATACATGCGGGAAGCGCGGACAAGCTGCAAAGGGTCCTCGGCGCTTTCGACGAAAATCTGAACGTGATAATGCGTGAGTTCGGCGTGTCCGTGCGCGTGGACGGCGTAACCGCCGTCGTCAGCGGCGCGGAGGAAAAGGTCGTGCAGGCGGCTTCCGTCATAGAAAATCTCATGTATCTTGCCGAGAACGGCGAGACGGTGGACGCGGGCAAGACGGCTTATTGCGTGGAGCTCGCGAAAGAGGGCAAGGCGGACGACATAAGAAAGCTCTCGTCGGGCGTCGTGGCGGTCACGGCGCGCGGCAAGCCCGTCAAGTGCAAGACCGTCGGGCAGAAGAGGTACGCCGACGCCGTCGCCTCCGAGCAGGTGGTGCTGTGCGTGGGACCCGCGGGCACGGGCAAGACCTATCTTGCGGTGTGCTTCGCCGTTCAGGCTTTAAAGCGCAAGCAGGCGGACAAGATAATCCTGACCCGCCCCGCCGTGGAAGCGGGCGAAAAGCTCGGCTTTCTCCCCGGCGACTTGCAGACCAAAGTTGACCCCTATTTAAGACCGCTGTACGACGCCTTGCAGGAGATGCTCGGGCTCGAGACGTACGCAAAGTACATGGAGCGCGGCTCCATAGAGATAGCTCCCCTCGCTTACATGCGCGGGCGCACCCTTTCCAACTCGTTCATAATCCTCGACGAGGCGCAAAACGCCACGCGCGAGCAGATGAAGATGTTTCTGACCCGCCTCGGCGACGGGAGCAAGATGGTCATAACGGGCGACGTGACCCAGACCGACCTGCCCGACGGAAAAAAGAGCGGGCTCTCCGACGCCGTAAACGTCCTCAAAGACGTCGAGGGCATAGGGATAATCCAACTTAACGACAAAGACGTCGTGCGCAACCCCCTCGTCATGAAGATAGTGAGGGCTTACGAGGCGGACGACAGGAGGAGGAAGAGTCTTGAACAAGACAAAACTGACAAATAAGGAGATAGCGAAGAGCGTTTTCGCATTTCTTTCGGGAATGGCGTTCTTTGCGCTGGTGCTCTTTTTGATGCTCATGCTGAGCGAGACGTGGCAGATCTTCACGTATATCCGCGAGCATTGGCGCAACGTCCTCACGATAGGCGTCACCGTGGCGGTGCTCTCCGCCATAATGTACATCTACTTCATATTCGAAAACAAGGAAGTGCTGGCGAAGTGTTCGCACATCTTCGAGATATTCCTGCTGTTCAGCGTGGGCGCGGCGATGTACGCGATAGTCGCGAGATACGTCGACCCCGTCGCCCGCCCGGGCAGTTTTGTGGCAATGATGCTCATCATGCTTTACAGGCGGCGCGACGCGATCTTCCTCAACACCGTCTTCGCAATAATAATGCTCGTCATGGACAGATATGCCAACGAGCAGCTCACCGACTTTACGCTCAACCTCTACGTCAGCTACGCCACGTTCCTCTCTTCCTTCTGCTCGGGCATAGTGGCGATATTCCTCTTCAAGAACATCAAGACGAGGGTGGGGAGCGTCGGCGCGGCGTTCGTGCTGCTTCTGCCCGTGATAACCATAAACGCGGCGCTCATGCTCACGAACCACGGCGAGCTCACCACGGAATTCATATTGGTGGATTTCCTCCTTTTCAGCGCCCTCGACTGCGTGTTCTCGGTGCTGCTGTTCTTCTTCATATTGCCCCTTTTCGAGCTCATTTTCGCCCGTCTGACCCCGTTCAGGCTGCGTGAACTCACGAGCGACAGCGCCAAGATAATAAAACTTTTGAAGCGCAACGCGCTCGGCACGTACAACCACTCGGTAGTCGTCGCGCAGCTCGCCGAGGCTTGCGCCGCGGCGATAGGGGAGGACCCCGAGCTCGCGCGCACGGCTGCGTACTATCACGACGTGGGCAAGCTGAAAAATCCCGAGATGTTCAGCGAAAATCAGGGCGGCGAGAACCTACACAAACAGCTCACGCCCGAGCTCTCGGTGGACATAATCCGCTCCCACACCCGCGACGGCGCAAAGCTGATAAGGAAGAACCATCTGCCCGAATTCCTCGCGGACGTCGCCGTGGAGCACCACGGCACCCTGCCCATAAAGTACTTCTACGCCAAAGCCCTGAAAATGAGCGACGGCGGGCTGAACATGGGCAGCTATTCCTATTCGGGGCCCACGCCCACCACGAAGATAGCGGCGATAATAATGATAGCCGACGCCTCCGAGGCGGCTACGCGTTCCCTCTCGGTGCGCACGCCCGACAAGGTGGAGGCGCTTGTAAAGAGCCTCATAGAGGAGAGGATGAACCTCGACCAGTTCGACGACTGCGACATAACCATGCGCGAGCTCTCGATAATCGCGCACACCGTCACGAGCCAGCTCACGGGCGTATACCACACCCGCGTGCAATATCCCAAGCTCGTGCTTTCCAACAAGAAGTAATATGCTGAAAATAAGCTGTCTGCAACAGAATTTCGATGAGCTCGCCGCCGCGTTCGAGGGCGAGTATTCCGCCGGCTGCGACATCTCTGCGGAGGTGGCTATCGTGGACGAAGAGGAGATAAAAAGGCTCAATACCGAGATACGGAAAACGGAAAAAGTCACGGACGTGTTGAGTTTTCCCTCTCTCGACGGCATACGCGGCAGAAAACTCGAAATAGCCGATTTTCCCTACGATACGGACGAGGAGGGCGCCCTGTTTATAGGCAGCGTGGCGGTCTGCGCCGCCCGCGCCGAGGAGCAGGCGAAAGAGTTCGGCCACTCCCTCGAAAGGGAAATGAACTATCTCGTTACCCACGGGATATTCCACCTGCTGGGATACGACCACATGACCGAAGCCGACAAGGCGGAGATGCGCGCAAAAGAGGAGAGCGTCATGGAAAAACTCGGGCTCGGGAGAGATAAAAATGCGTAGCGGATACATAGCCGTCGTCGGCAGGGCGAACGCGGGCAAGAGCACCCTCGTAAACGTGCTCGTGGGCGAAAAGGTGTCGATAGTTTCCCCCCGCCCCCAGACCACGCGCAATTCCATAATAGGCGTCATGAACGGGGAGGACTGCCAGCTCGTGTTCGTGGACACTCCGGGGATATTCAAAAGCGCGACGAAGCTCACCGACATAATGATGCAGACCGTAGCCGACGTGGTCAAGGACGTGGACTTCATCCTCTACGTGCACGACGGGCACGGGGGATTTTCCGAAGCCGACGCGGAACTCATGAAAAAGTATACCTCCTGCGGCGTGCCCGCGGCTGTGGCGTACACCAAAACGGACATAATGCCCAAGGAAAATATCCTCTCCGACGTAAAAAAAATGTACGAAAACGGAATACGTTGCGACATTTTTCCCGTTTCGGCGCGCAGGGGGACAAATATTTCGAAGCTGAAAAAGTTCCTCGCGGAGAGCATGCCCGAGGGCGACAAGCTCATGCCCGACGACATTGTCTCGGACAAGAGCGAAAAGTTTATGATAGCCGAGATAATGCGTGAAAAGATACTCCTCGAATTCGACGACGAAGTCCCCCACGGCGTGGCTGTGGCGGTGAACAGGTTCGAAAAAAACGAGAAGGGCGTTTATGACATAAATCTCGACATAGTGTGCGAAAAACCCAACCACAAAGCCATTCTGATAGGCAAGGGCGGCGGGGCTTTAAAGCGGGTGTCCACCCGCGCGCGGGAGAGCATGGAAAAGTTTCTCGGGGCAAAGGTGTTCCTCACCGTGTTCGTGCGCGTGGAGGAGGATTGGCGCAACAAGAACAGCCTTATAAGATCTCTCGTAATAATATAGCGCCATAATGCGCAAACTCCCTTTGTAAGGGGGTAATTATGAGAAAGGACAAAGACGCCGCCGAGCTCGCGTGGAAAATGTTCGAAAAGACGGGCAACGTCAGCTATTATATGCTCTACAAGCATCTCGAAACCAAAGACTGAAAGTTATGGAAATAAAGGTGAACGCCCTCATGCTTAGGGCGGCAGACTACGGAGAAAACGACAAGATACTTACCCTTCTCGCCGCCGGCCGCGGAAAGCTGACGGCGGGCATAAAGGGCGTTAAAAAGGCGGGGGCAAGGCTCAAATTTGCCGCCCAGCCTTTTTGTTTTGCCGAATACGTGCTCGCCTGCCGCGGGGGCAGATACACCGTTATCGGCTGCTCGGAGACGGAGAGCTTTTACGATCTGCGGACGGACATTATGAAGTACTGCGCGGCGTGCGCCGCCGCGGAAGCCGCCCTCGCCCTGACATACGAGGGGGACGGCGCGGACGGCATATTCTACGCGCTCGTGAACGCCTTTACGCAGATGTGCACGGGGGACGAGAGGAGGGCGCTGATTGCCTTTCTCCTGTTTGCCCTCGACGCCTCGGGCTACGGGCTTTCCCTTGAAAAGTGCCCCTTCTGCGGCAAGCCGCTTTCCGCGGCGGGGGATCTGCGCTTCGACATGCCCTCGGGCGCGTTCGCCTGCGCGCATTGCTGCGACGGTCCTCGGGCGGGCGCGGGAACGCTGAACGTTTTAAGGCGGGCGGCGGGGCTGCCTTTCAATGAAGAGCTCGCCTCCCCCGAAGCCGAAAAGCGCGCGCTGAGGCTTTTCAAGGAATATTTTTTATACAAGACGGACAACCGCTTTTCCGCGCTGTCGGAGTACATAAAGCTCTTGTGACCCCTTGCGGGCGGGCGGGAGCGCGCGATGTGCGCGCTCCCGCCCGCCCGTATCCGTTCCGCGCGCTTTTTGCATATGATAAATTTTTGCAAACCGACCGCGAAACGGTTGCCAAAATCAAAGTAATATATTAAAATTGTTATAGCTTAAAATCAAAGAAATATTTTTGGAGGAAACAACCGATTATGGCAAAAAAGTACTGCTACCTCTTCACCGAGGGCAACGCGGGCATGCGCGAACTTCTCGGAGGCAAGGGCGCCAACCTTGCCGAGATGACCAACATAGGTCTCCCCGTGCCTCAGGGCTTCACGATAAGCACCGAGGCGTGCACCCGGTATTATGAAGACGGCCGCAAGATAAGCGATGATATACGCGGGGAGATACTCGAATATATCGACAAGATGGAACATATCACCGGCAAGAAGTTCGGCGACAAGGATAATCCCCTGCTCGTCTCCGTACGTTCGGGCGCGCGCGCCTCTATGCCCGGCATGATGGACACCATTTTAAACCTCGGC
Source organism: uncultured Clostridia bacterium (assembly GCA_947627955.1). Lineage (GTDB taxonomy): Bacteria > Bacillota > Clostridia > Christensenellales > Borkfalkiaceae > Coproplasma. The sequence continues at coordinate 2,577 of CANQXZ010000029.1, read as the reverse complement.
TTGAACGAAGAGGTGGTGGAAGTTCTCGCAAAGAAATCGGGCAATCCCCGTTGGGCTTACGACTGCTACCGCAGATTCATACAGATGTTCTCCGACGTCGTAATGGAAGTGGGCAAGAAGTACTTCGAAAAGCTCATCGACGAAATGAAGGAGAAGAAGGGCGTAACGCAGGACGTCGAGCTCGACGCCGACGATCTCAAAGCCCTCGCAAACCAATTCAAGGCGGAATACAAAAAACAGCTCGGCACGGACTTCCCCTCCGACCCCAAAGTACAGCTCTTCGAGGCGATCAAAGCCGTGTTCCGCTCGTGGGACAACCCCCGCGCCAACGTGTACAGGATGGACCACGATATCCCTTACAGCTGGGGCACCGCGGTAAACGTACAGATGATGGCGTTCGGCAACATGGGCGACAACTGCGGCACGGGCGTCGCGTTCACGCGTAACCCCGCCACGGGCGAAAAGGGGCTCATGGGCGAGTTCCTCACCAACGCGCAGGGCGAAGACGTCGTTGCGGGCGTAAGGACGCCTATGCCCATCGAACAGATGAAAAAGGTGTTCCCCGCCGTATACGAACAGTTCCAGAACGTGTGCAAGATCCTCGAAGACCACTACCGCGACATGCAGGATATGGAGTTCACCGTAGAAAACGAAAAGCTCTATATGTTGCAGACCCGTAACGGCAAGCGCACCGCGGCGGCTGCCATAAAGATCGCATGCGACCTCATAGACGAGGGCATGATAAGCGAAAAAGAGGCGCTCATGCAGATAGACGCCAAGTCCCTCGACATGCTCCTCCATCCCCAGTTCGACCCCAAGGCGCTCAAAGCCGCCGACAAGAACAACGTCGTGGGCAAGGGCATAGCCGCTTCCCCCGGCGCGGCTGCGGGCTCCATAGTGTTCACCGCCGAAGACGCCGTAAAAGAGGGCAAAAAGGGCAAGAAAGTCGTGCTCGTAAGGCTCGAGACCTCTCCCGAGGATATCGAGGGCATGAAGTACGCGCAGGGCATTCTGACCGTTCGCGGCGGACAGACCTCCCATGCGGCGGTCGTAGCCCGCGGAATGGGCACCTGCTGCGTTTCGGGCTGCGGCGACATAAAGATGGACGAGGAGAACAAGAAGTTCACCCTCGCTGGCAAGGTGTTCAAAGAGGGCGACGGGCTCTCGCTCGACGGCTCCACGGGCAAGATCTACGACTGCGTGATCCCCACCGTTCCCGCAGACCCCAATTCCGGCTACTTCGGCAGGATAATGGCTCTCGCCGATAAATACAAGGCTCTCAAAGTAAGGACCAACGCCGATACCCCCGCAGACGCGAAGCAGGCGATGGCGTTCGGCGCGCAGGGCATAGGTCTTTGCCGCACCGAGCACATGTTCTTCGACCCCGCAAGGATAGGCGCGTTCCGCGAGATGATCTGCTCGGACACCGTCGAAGAGCGCGAGGCGGCGCTCGCCAAGATAGAGCCCATGCAGCAGGCGGACTTCGAAGGACTCATGGAAGCTCTCGAAGGTCAGCCCGTCACGATACGTTTCCTCGATCCCCCTCTCCATGAGTTCGTTCCCACCGCAGAGGAGGACATAGAGGCGCTCGCAAAGGCGCAGCATAAGTCCGTGGCGCAGATAAAGCAGATAATCTCCGATTTGCACGAGTTCAATCCCATGATGGGTCACAGGGGCTGCCGCCTCACCGTCACCTATCCCGAGATCGCCGTAATGCAGACCAAAGCCGTTATAAAGGCGGCGATAAACGTGCAGAAAAAGCACAAGGATTGGAAAGTCGTTCCCGAGATCATGATCCCTCTCACGGGCGAAGTCAAGGAAATGGCGTTCGTCAAGAAGACGGTCGTCAAGACGGCTGACGAGGTTATCGCGGCTTCGGGCGTAGACCTCAAATACGAAGTCGGCACCATGATAGAGATACCCCGTGCGGCGCTCACCGCGGACGAGATCGCAAAGGAAGCGGAGTTCTTCTGCTTCGGCACGAACGACCTCACCCAGATGACGTTCGGCTTCTCGCGCGACGACGCGGGCAAGTTCCTCCCCGCATACTATGCCAACAAGATATACGAGAGCGATCCCTTCGCCCGTCTCGATACTACGGGCGTCGGCAAGCTCATGGATATGGCTGTAACTCTCGGCAAAAAGACCCGCCCCGAACTCCACGTGGGTATCTGCGGCGAACACGGCGGCGATCCCTCGTCCATCGAGTTCTGCCACAGCATAGGTCTCAACTATGTTTCCTGCTCGCCCTACCGCGTGCCCATCGCGCGCCTTGCAGCGGCGCAGGCGAACATAAAGAATCCGAGGCAGTAATTCGCGGCGCAAGGCGCAGCGTACCGCCGAACGCAAGGGATAGAAATAGCGTTTTGCCTTATGAGGCGGTTTCGCAAAGAAGCCGCCGCGCAGGCAAACATAAAGAATCTCCGCAAGCGAAAGTTTGCAAAAGACAGTAAAGACAAAATACTTATTGCGGCGGCGCGGGAACGCGCCGCCGCAATTCTTTTTGGCTGCTTTAAGCTAAACTAAACCCCCAGTACTACTGGGGGAAGATAAGGAAGCATGCTAAAAAAATGTAGG
>CANQXZ010000028.1 GCA_947627955.1 uncultured Clostridia bacterium | reverse complement strand
GCGAGTGCGGATAACCAACCAAATCTACCCGACCGTCAGGGAGCTGACGGAGCGTTGGCGCAATGCTGATTTGTCGCCGGCTACCGCATAAGCCAATCGGTATGCGGGGTGAATCTGCCAAACGAATTTCGCAAGGACTGACGGCATAGCGGCAGTAATAATATCTATGACGCAATTATCGGATGCGACCCAAGCCGATACCTGTCACAACGCAAAAAGCATTGTGGCGTACATATTCTTTCGGGCGATGAAGGACTTTTGTCCATACCGCCCATTTCTTTTTAATATCCATTATACAATATTATATATGACAAAAAACGGTATAAATAAAAAATAATTTATAAAATTTTTTAATTGGAAAAATAATTAAAAATCCTCTTGACAACCTCACTTGAATGTACTATAATTCAGTCCCAAAACAAACAAATGTTTAATAAAGGAGTGTGATTATTGACTTAAAAATTGTCAAGTGGAGGTGATGATGAGATGGAATTTAAAAATTTATACCCTGTGCAAATGCATTGTCCCAATTGTGGGAAACAGTTGACGGGTTATAAAAGTAAGGACGGTGCATTGAGGATAGAATGTCCGAGGTGTATGGTTAAGATTTTTAGTAAACGGATAACGAGAAAAGAGATAAACATAAAAGTTACCTCTGCAAGCTAAAAAACAATTTAATATTCCGTGTACGAACACCGATTCGCGGGTCGATACTGAAATAGTGTATCATGGTAAATCCCACGACAAGAGCGTGCATAAGTGTTTGTGAAGTACGAAAATACAAGAGCGGAAAAATATTCCGGCAGACAGCTAAACCGTATGGGTAGTTGTTTGTCGGAATTTTCTATTATCAGCCCGATTGCGGTTTAGCACCGCAGTCGGGTTTTTATTTACACCAAATTCTTGCTGTCAATGTGAAATTTCACGGCTAATAATTCCCGATTGCGATTTTCAAAGAAAAATCAAAAATCGGAGGATTTAAAAAATGAAATGGAACGATGCAACTGAACGCGCAAGGTTTGAAAAAGAGCAAGCGCAGAAGCGCAAGGAATACCTTGCGGCAGGAATGACCGAGGAGCAAATTCAAGCTCTGCGAAGCTATGATGAAGAATGGTATAAAAGTCGCAGACGGGAAGCTCGGCACACACAACGACTGAACATTGTTGCGACAGATGAAGATAGCTGTAACGAAGAAGAAATGAATCCATTATTAAAGAAGTTTCTACATAGTTTTTCCGTTGAGGACAAGCACTTTGAAAATGAACGCTTCGGGTGGATAGAGCAGATAGAAGATAGAACTCTTTATGAAGCCATAAATGCTTTATCTGTAAAGGATAAAGAAATATTGACTTTGCTTTTATATGACGGTATGAAACAATCCGATATTGCCGAATTGTTTGGTATTAAAAAAGCGGCGATGTCACGGAAGATAGGGCGGTTAAAAATTTATTTAAAAAATTTTTTGCAAAATGTAAACTTTTAGCCTTCTTAATTGCCTACCAAGTGAGGGGGATTGAACAAATCCACAAAAAAGGAGCAGGAAATGAAACTTAATATTGACGGTTGCCGCTTGTATTGCAGGCAAAACAGTATCAGAAACCATGTAGAACTTTCCGAAGTTTTGGGCTTGAGCGTAACAGTTTTGAAGTTGCTCGAACAGGGCATTGAAATCGGCTACGACGCGGTAAAGGACATTTACAACAAGCTCGGAGAAAAGGTGGTTTTGCAAATCATAGACTTCGGGGAGGAAACGCCGAATGGCTTTAAGAGCAAGTATGTTAAAGTCGGTAATTACCTTTACTGATTGCTTTGAATTGGGCGTAACTTTAAAAAGCCGAACAATGAATCGGTGGATAAAAGAAAACGGCTTAACGCAGAGGTGTTTCGCTGAACAGCTTGGAATGAGCAAACGGCAATTCAGTAAAAAGCTGTATAAGCGCAAATGCTTCACTATAACCGAAATCACTAAATTGGTTTTTGTTGTGGGAGCGAGAACGGCAATTAAGGTTATATGGTTTCCCGACCTGCAAGTGAAAAGAAAAATACAACAGTACGTTTGGGAGGAAGATATGAGCGTAAAATTTAATCCGAATTTTCCATATTGTTTTGAAACGCCCGCAGAGCGTAAAAGACGGGCGATAGAAGAACAAGAAAAGGAAAACGGCGAGGATTGGGAGCAAAGTGACGACTTTGAAAATCTGATATTTGAATCGGACGAGCTTCCGAGCAGAAGATTTATGCGGAGGCGAAATGGCTAACGGTAGATTATCAGAGCGCAACGCGGCAATAGCCGCAATGCTTGAAGATGGGGAAAAACTCAAAAACTTTTATCGTTTCGTGGCTCAAAATCCGCATATCAACCTGCACGACGCCTGCCAAATAATCATAGAACGCCCGAACGCTACTGTGTGCTACCCGTTCAACGAATGGACGGCAATGGGAAGGCGGATAACAAAAGGCAGAAAAGGTATTGCCTATTATGACCCTGACGGATACAAGCAGTTTGTTTTCGACGCAACCGATACGCACGGTGATAGCCGTTATGCCCGTCCGATACTTCCAATGCGGCGATTGCTCGGCGGTTTGGATGAGCTGAACGACACCTCATTTGCCGGTGACAGCGAACAGAGCGACTATGTCAAAATACAAGTCGGCGTTAGTAAATATTTAAAAGAACAGGGCGAGCTTTCGGGCGAAGAAAAACGTGATAAATTGCTTGTTGACGGCGTAGCGTATTCGCTGTACTCAAAAACAGGCTTTCCCAAAAGTGCGGGAATAAAACTGGACGGACTTCCTTACGCTTACCGTGAAAACGCTGATTTTGTAAAAGACGTTTATGTTTGGGCAGATATGCTTGAGCAAGACATTGAAGAAGCATACCGCGAAAAGCAAACCGAGATAAAAATCATAGACGATACAAACGAAGAAAACGTTTCGGATGAGCCGATATTGCCGTCAAAACCGACGAAAACGAGAGTATTTTCAAGTGCTGTCAAGATGTATTCGCAGGACTATGTTATTTTGACGGATAACGCCCAATCGGGCGACGGCGAAACAACTTCTATATACATAGGCAAGCCCGAAAATCTTGACAATGCTACCAATGTTTATGACGATTCGGACGGCAGTCTTATATATGTAACGGACAGACCGAAAATGCCGTATTTGTTGTACGGAAAACCGTATGCCCAAACACAACAAGAGCTGATAGAAAACGGTACGTTTATCAAAGAAGATTATGCGGAATACAGCAGACTCAAAGAGGGCGCGTTAAAAGAAATACTCGAACAGGCAAATTTAAGATTCGGCGTAAAGCCGGGGAATGAAGAAAGCGGTGTTTCTTTTAAATATCCCGATTGGGAGATCACAGAAAACCCCAATTTAGAAAAATCGTCAAAAGTTAATCCGTTATATCAAAGATATATGGCAGCGCAACAGTCCAAACCTGAAGCGATAGTTTTAATTCGATATGGCGATTTTTACGAGGTAATGGGCGAGAAAGCAAAGCAAGTCGCAGACGAACTTGGCATTACGTTGACGGGCAGGGATGTCGGACTTAAAGAACGAGTACCTATGTGCGGAGTGCCTTACCACGCAATGGACAGGTATTTGGACAAAATACTTGAAAGGCACGGCGTAGTTTTGATAGAGCCAGACAAAGAGCCTATCTACATATTATCACACGCGGAAGCCACAGAAGAACCTGAACTTACCGAACTATCGGGTGACGAACCAACACCGTTCGACGACGAAGAACAGCCCGAAACAGCCGAGGATTGGCGAACGGAGCTTGCGGGTGAGCTTGGCGACGAAGAAGCCGAGGCAGAGGACGAACTTGATGAGGATGAAGCAGACTCAAGCGCGGACGGACAGGACGAGCGGGAGAGTGAACAGCCGAAAGAAAAGGTTAAGTCCACGCCGAAGAAAGAAGAAAAGGGCATAAAGGACCGCAAGCGCAAGCCGAAGCCGCAAATGTCACTGTTCGATATGCTTGAACAGCAAGAAAAATCGGCAGAGGAAGCACTCATTGAACGGGAGTTGAAGCGCGGCGGTAGTCTTAAATTCCGCATTTTTGACAAGTATAACGAAAATCCCACGCAAAAGACATTTGCCGATTTTCTTAAACACGCATACGGAATAGGCGGCAGTAGCGGTAGAAATAGTGATTGCTATTGGACAGATAGTAAAGGCTATAAGATTTATACCGAAGATAGCGACGGTAACATTACAACGGAAGTTCTACTTAAATGGCCCCAAGTGGCGGTGCGGATTGCAGACTTCATAGACGACGATACCTATTTTACCGAACGGGAAAAACAGGAATATGTTGAATATAAGGTAGAGCAAAACCGCCAAAAAGAGATACAGGCAGAAAAAGAACGCCAAAAGACCGAGCTTATAAACAAAGTAATTTTTTCTGCGCCGCCCGACCGCAAACAGCGTATTTTGGACGAATATGCAACCACAACGATACTTACCGATTTTGCCGAATTTCTTAAAAACGAATACGGAACATTTGAGGAACACGGGGAAGGTTATTCCGCAATATATAACCAACAAGGTATATGGATCTACAAGGGTAAGTCCTATGACTACCAAAAAGATTTTTATCTCAACTGGACGGAATTTGCGGATAAGACTTGCACGCTCATAGAAAACGACAGGTATATTGAACAGTCAGAGCCGGAAGAACAGCCGGGCAATTCAGGCGCGGAAGAAGATTGGGACGAGCTTATTGACGCGCATGTATTAAAGCCCATAGAGCTGCCGACCGAAAAAGATAAAATCAAGAGCATTGTAGAGCGCATAGTAAAAGAGGGAACGGAAAACACAAGCGGCGGGAATTGGATAATTTACCTTGACGAGTTTGGCGATGACGAAAATTTTGTCAGGGAACACAAAGGGGAAATCGGTGAGGTTCTTGCTTTGCGTGAAGAAGTTGCGCAAGTTGCAATGGATGACGAAAGCATAGACACAACGTTTTACCTTGACTTTTGCCCGAATATCGAAGAAGAACAGACGGTTAAGAATACAAATCTTAGCGGCGTATTAAACCAAAACGAGCTTGGCGGGGCAAAGACGAGATTCCGCAATAACATAGCGGCGATAAGGCTTGTAAATAAGCTGTATTCGGAAAACCGCAACCCCACGGACGAGGAGAAGAAAGTTCTCTCACAGTTTGTAGGCTGGGGCGGATTATCTGCGGCGTTTGACGAAAACAATCCGCAGTGGAAAAAGGAATATGCCGAACTGAAAGGGATACTCTCACAAGAGGACTACGAGCAAGCGCGTTCGAGTACGCTCAACGCCTATTATACGTCAAAGGATGTAATAGGCGGCATTTATACCGCTTTGAAGCAGTTTGGCGTAAAGGGCAATAACCGTATATTAGAGCCTTCGATGGGCACGGGCAATTTCTTTGGCTTTATGCCGCAGGAAATTTCAAACGGCAGCAGGCTGTACGGCGTGGAGCTTGACAATTTAACGGGCAGGATAGCGGCAAAATTATATCCGCAGGCGAACGTTCAAATCAAAGGCTTCGAGGACACGAGCTTCCCCAATGACAAGTTTGACATTGTTGTGGGCAACGTGCCGTTCGGCGGCTATGGAATCGCGGACAGCGATTATAACCGTTACAACTTCCGTGTACACGATTATTTTCTTGCGAAGTCCATAGACAAGGTAAAACCCAACGGAATTGTAGCGATAGTTACGAGCAAAGGCACAATGGACAAACTCAATCCGAGCGCAAGAAAATACGTTGCGGAGCGTGCCGAACTGTTGGGAGCAATCAGGCTTCCAAATACGGCGTTTAAGCAGACGGCGGGTACGGAGGCGGTAGCGGATATTCTGTTTTTCCGTAAGCGTGAAGAAAAGATAACCGACTTGTCGGGTATTGAATGGCTCGGCACCGGCAAAACAGCCGAGGACTTTGAAATAAACAATTACTTTGTTAATCACCCCGAAATGATACTTGGTACGCTTGCGGAAGAAACGGGGCTTTACGGCGGAGTGGACGTAACGGTAAAACCCGACGGGCGTGAGCTTATGGAGGCAATAGCCGAAGCGGCTAAAAACCTGCCGAAAGATTTTTATGTAAACCCCGAAATATCGCCCGAAGCGGAATCGGCTACGGAAGTAGATTATAACGTTAAGCCGATGTGCTATAAAGCCGAGAACGGCAGACTATATATGCGCGTTGGCAACGAAATGCAGGAACAGCCAATCCCGAAATTCCCGAAAGACGCATATCAGCGCATACGGGAAATGATAGCCTTGCGCGAGGAGCTTCACCATATTCTTGACATACAGATACAAGGCTGTTCAGACGAAGTGTTGGAGCGCGAACAGAAAAGGCTCAACGCGCAGTATGACCTGTTTGTAAAGAAATACGGCGAGTTGAACAGCCAAACCAACACAAGGCTGTTTAGCGAGGACGGCGACAGTGCGCTATTGCTTGCTTGCGAGGAAGTAGACAAAGACACACAGAAGATAAGCAAGTCGGATATATTTTTTAAGCGCACAATACGCCCTTATGTTGTTCCCACAAGTACGGACGACTGTTTCGAGGCATTGCAGATTTCAATGAACGAGCGCGGCAGAGTTGATATATCATACATCGAGGAGCTTACGGGCAAGTCATACGATAACGTATTGTCCGAGCTTGGCGACGCGGTATTCAGGAACCCCGAAAATGTTGACAGGGCAGACAAGTATTCGGGCTTTGAAACGAGCGAGGAATATTTATCGGGCAAAGTAGTGGCAAAACTGCGCACCGCGCGGATGTTCGCGGAGGAATTTCCCGAATATCAAAAAAACGTTGCGGCATTGGAGAATGTACAGCCCACGCCGATAAAGGCAAGCGATATTTCGGTAAGGCTCGGTCAAACCTGGATAGACAAAGAAATATACAAGCAATTCTATATGGAGCTTGTCGGAGTACGTTGGTGGCAACGCGATGGCGTTCAACTTTTCTACAATCCGCACGATTCAAGTTGGCGGTTAGACCAAAAGGACAGTGTTCGTTACGATACGGAAATGAAACAAAAAGAGGTGTACGGCACACCCCGTGCGCCCGCATACAGGCTTTTTGTTGACTGTATGAACTTAAAGGCTACAACTATTTACGATACCGTAATAGAGCCTGACGGAACCGAAAGGCGCGTACTTAACCAAGCGGAAACAATAGCGGCGCGTGAAAAGCAGAACCAAATCAAAGAAGCGTTTGCAAACTGGATATTTGCGAAACCCGAACGCCGTGAGGAATTGGAAGCAACGTATAACAGGTTATTTAACCAAATAAGATTGCCGAGCTATAACGGCAACTATCTCAAATTCCCCGAAATGAATCCGGCTATCGAACTGCGCCCTCATCAAAAAGACGCTGTACAAAGGATAATCACAAGCGATCAGAGTACGCTCTTACATCATGTGGTGGGTAGCGGAAAGACTTATACAATGGCGGCTTCGATAATGAAAATGCGGCAGCTCGGTTTGTGTAAGAAAGCAATGGTAGCAGTGCCCAACCACCTTGTACAGCAATGGGCGAGCGAGTGGCGGAAGCTCTATCCCAACGCCAAAATACTTGTGGCAACAAAGGAAGATTTGGATAAAAACAACCGCAGGAAGTTTGTATCGAAAGTTGCGCTCGGTGATTGGGACGGAATAATAATAGCGCAGTCGAGTTTTGCGAAAATTCCCATATCGTCGGAGCGGCAAATAAGAAAACTGAACGAAGAAATAAATACCGTAGAGCAAACAATTAAAGCGACGTGGGAGCAAAACGGTATGCCTCGCGGTGCAGTCAAGAACTTGGAGCGCATAAAAAAGACAAAGCAAGCGCAACTCAAAAAGCTGATGGACGATAAGGGTAAAGACAGCGTTCTGACTTTTGAAAACCTCGGCGTGGATTACCTGTATGTGGACGAAGCCCACTATTACAAGAATTTGTTTCTGTTCACGAAAATGAACAATGTGGCGGGAATATCAAACGCGGCAAGCCAAAGAGCAAGCGATTTAAAATTGAAGTGTGAGTATTTGCAGGAGCTGCACGGGAGCGACAGGGGCGTTGTGTTTGCAACGGGAACACCGATAAGCAATTCAATGACCGAAATGTACACCATGCAGTCCTACTTACAGCCAAGCACGTTAAAGGAAATAGGTATTGAGTTTTTTGACGGTTGGGCGGCGGACTTCGGTGAAACCGTAACAGGTATGGAGCTTGCGCCGAGCGGACAGGGATATAAAGCGCGGACGAGATTTGCCAAGTTTACAAATCTCCCCGAATTACAGACCTTATACCGTTCATTTTCGGACGTGATAACTTCGGACATGGTACAACTTGACGTTCCCGAAGCCGAAAAGCACGTCATAAATCTCAAACCGTCGGACACGGTAGTTGCGCTTGCGGAGGAAATTGCGAGACGTGCCGAAATAATACATGACGGCAATGTGCCGCCCGAAGTAGATAATATGCTGAAAGTAACTTCGGACGGAAAGAAGCTCGCGCTCGATCCGCGCTGTTTTGTTCCCGAATCGGAGGACGAGGATGGTAGCAAACTCAATGAGGCGGCGCAACGCATTTATGAGATTTGGGAAGATACGGCAGAGAAAAAGGGAACGCAGATTGTATTCTGCGATTTATCCACGCCGAAAGTCAAATCGGACGAGTATATTTACGGTCTGCGCTTCGACGTATATAACGACCTCAAATACAAACTTGTGCAAAAGGGTATTCCGACAGAGGAAATAGCGTTTATCCACGACGCAAACACGGACGAACAGAAGCAAACGCTTTTCGATAAAGTAAACAGCGGAGCGATAAGAGTGCTTATTGGTAGCACTGAAAAGTGCGGCGCGGGAACCAATGTGCAAAAGCGGCTTGTAGCGTTACACCATTTGGATACGCCTTACAGACCAAGCGATATGGAACAGCGCGAGGGGAGAATAATAAGACAAGGCAATACCAACGGCAAGGTTGATATTTACACTTATGTTACCGAGCGCACGTTCGACAGTTATTCCTATCAGATACTCGAAAACAAGAGCCGTTTTATACAGCAAATAGCAAGGGGCGATTTTACGGCGCGTGAATACGAGGACATGGACGAAACGACTTTAAGCTATGCCGAAATAAAGGCGATTACAGCGGCAAATCCGAGGATAAAACGCAAAATGGAAGTGGATGCCGAAATAGCGAGGCTGCGTGTGTTGGAGGGGCAGTATAAAAAGAACCTGTACAGCTTACAGGACAGAATACGCAAAGATATACCCGAAGATATACAAAGGCAGGAGCTGTTTATACAGAGAGTTTCGGCAGATATGGAAAATTTACAAGGCCATAAACCCGCCGACCCCGAAGCGTTTGAAATAAGCGTAAACGGAAAAGTTTACACGGACAGAAAGGAGGGCGGCAAAGCTCTCACGGACGCGCTGTATGCAAGTAAGCCCGGAACGGTGATTGCGGAATATCTCGGCTTTAAAATCAGTATGAACCCGATGGCAACGCTCACGGGTGAAAGGGATATAACGCTTACTGCCAACGGACAATATACGGTAGGCATAGGTGAAAGCGCAAGCGGTAATCTTACAAGATTGGATAACTTTATAGAAGATTTCCCCAAACGCAAAGAACGGTTCGAAAACAGACTGCAACAATTGCAATCGGATTTGGAAGTGGCGAAGGAACAGGTGGAAAAACCGTTTGAGCATAGCGAACATCTCCAAGAGCTTTTGAAAGAGCAGGCGGAATTGAACGCCGAGCTTAACCTTGACAAGCGTGAAGAAAGCGTCGTGCTTGATGATGGCAGCGGGTCGGACGAGGGGAATTACAGAATGATACCCACGTCACAGATACAATATAAGGAGGCAAAGATTATAGACGAAACAGACAAAATAGCCGCGATGCAAGTTGGTGTTTTGCCGGATTACACGGTAACGCAGGAGCAAATGCACGAATACGGGTATTCATGGGACGGAATGTTGCCTATGAGCCAAGCTGCGGCAAGGCGTGCGTTTATCAGGGGAGTACAGGTATATAGACTGTTCGACGACGATACCGAACATGAAGTAGAGTCGGCGGACGATTTCGAGGAAGGCGCGTTATATGGCGTTGAAAAACCCGTATGGAAAATATATTTGGATTCGGAACACGGCAAAGCGTATATGGCGGCGCGTTCGCAGTTTGCAGAAGCGGCAGGCGTTGTTACGTCGGGCGAAATGGATATAGTTGACGAACAGTTGACGGGTGATTTCATACAAAAAAATTATGAAGAACGCGCCGATTTGGACGACTATCTTTCGGATAAGCCCGCGCCGAACGCCGAGGAAATGAAAGAGTATGCCGGGGAGTTATTGGCAGAGTACACCGAACGCATTTGGAAAGACGGGCTAAAAGAATATGGTTGGGATGAGAACGCCGTAAGGCGTTCGATTATAGACCATATTGAAAACGCGGATTTAAAAGCGGCGGTGCAGAAAAAACCCGAAGTATCTATAAAATCAGATAACCCCAATTATGAAGTTGCGGTTATAAACAGCGTTGTGGCAGAGTTTGAAGAATTTAAGAACAAAATGTTTCAAAGCTCTACCGAAGAAGTATTCTTGAACAACTATAAAATTCACCTGTTTACCGAGTTTTCGGAAGTTATACAGTACGGTAAGGAATATTTGTCGGATAAAGAATTTGAAGCATTGTATGCAGAAAGAGGGCATATTCTTAACAGTCTTTACGACGACTATTGCGGCTCGGAAAATTACAGCGTGGAAACCTACGGCGATACGGCGGCATTTATCAAGGACTATTGTTTGGCATACCATAATGAGATTTACGACCCTATAACCTACTATGGCAAGGACACCGAGGACAGGGAATATTACAGTATGACGAGAGGTATATCATTCGAGCATCTTAAATGGTTCGATGAAAATGCAGATACCGATATGATAACAGTTGCCGCGCCTGAGTGTTATGTAAGTCGGGAGGAGCTTGAAAAGCACCATATCTTCTATTTGCAAATTGACAAGGATATTCAGGAGAATGAAATCGAAGGCGAGAAAGCAATAAGTAACATGATGGCAGCTATGGACAAATTTTACCGCAATGAGCCTGTTTATTTGAAGTCGGCTACATATGCAAACGACCATGCCGAAATGATTGCATACCGTGAATCGCACAAATTAAACGAGGAGTGCAGAAAAGCTATTGATGAGGCAATCCAAAAGAATTTTAAGGATAATCACCTTGATATGGGCTTCGTGGACGGTGTTATAGAAAAATACGGAATGGAGCGCGTGGCTTTGGTGTTTGCAACCACAATCAACGAGCATGAATGGGACGGAAGGTATAAAAGCGCAAACAAGGAATGGGCAAAAACAATACCTATGTCCGAAAGCGAAACCGAACGCTATAACTGTTGTTTGACCGCACACCCCGCGTTAATTGACGGCGTTGCGGACGAAATAAGGCAACGGCAAAAGGAAAATAACCAAAAACAGGAGGACAATACAGAAGTGGCACAGGACAAATATAAACACTTTACCGCAAGAGGCGATAAAGTGTTAAGCATAATAAAAGACCGCGACGACAGAAATATAGCCATTATTCAAAGAGAAAAGAAGGGCGATTATGTGGTTGCGGCAGGATATATCACTACAGAGGGAACGTGGGCGCAGGGAAGATACGATTTCAAAACGCTTGAAACCGCCGAGAAGTACAGGGAAGAAGAATACGGGCTTGGGAAAACGTCGGACACCACAAAAAGGGAATGGGTCAAGTTCAAAGTCAGTACGGACGCTCTTATAAGAAAGTATCCCGTAAATTCACGGTTTGCAATGCCGATAGGGAGCGGGTACGAGGGGTGTTCTTATAGCGTTTTTAACAGCCAAGTAAAAGAAAGCACACTCTTTACCGATTTACAAAGCGATACGCGCGAGAGGGCGTATGAAATACAAATTCCCGCAGACAAGAAAATCGAAATATACGAAGGTGCCGCAAAAGTCATAGACTTGGGAGCTGATGAGTTTGCCGATATGGTAAACGGAACAACGTCGGATAAATACGGGCGCGAACAGAGGTATGAGATAAGTTTCCCTCCCGAAGCATTTATTAAAGAATACGAATCATCTATGCTTTTGGCTATGCCCAACGATACCGAATACAAGGGGTATGTGTACTATCTTCCCACCTCCATCATTAAGGAGGACAAGAACAGCGATAACGGCGCGTTAATCGCCAACATCGGCGAGAATTTCAAAGTAACCTTACGCAAAGGCGACGAGCGCGTTGAACTCACAGCAAAAGAGTATGCCGAACTTGTGGATGGTAAAAAAGCCGACAAATATGGCAGGGACATGTCCGCTCTGGACGAGTACCGCGAACAGCAAGGGGAAAACGGTAAAAAATGGAGTACGGTTGCCATAAGCGAAAACGCCGTTATCGCCAACTATAAAGAAAGCACGCTTTTCAAAATGCCTAAGGGCGAATACGCGGGCTATGTATATTACATCCCGAGCGGCATGGTAAATAAAACCGACGACGGACTTAATCTGCGTATTCCCGAAGATTTCAGCGCACATCTCAAAAACGGCGACGAAAAGAAAGACCTGACCGCCGAGGAATTTATCGCTGCGATACAGGGGAAAACGGACGAGGATTATGAGGGTATATACCGTAAACCGAGCGAGGTGGCTGTAAAGCAGTTTGAAAAAACCGAGGAGCAACTCCGCAAAAACGTTCCGCCCGAAATGCTCAATAAGCCCAACTGGGTAGTAGTGAGAACGCGCGAGAACAGCGATACGGGCAGGTTGGACAAGTTTCTCATAAATCCTCATACAGGTAAATTTGCCGAGAGCGACAATCCCGAAACGTGGGCGGACTTCGATACAGCTTGCAAATACGCCAAAGAGAACGGCGGCGTTTGTCTTGCCTATGCCCTTGACGGAAAAGACGGCATAGCCTGCGTTGACCTTGACGGGTGCATAAACGAGAACGGCGAGCTTTCGGAAATTGCCCAAAAGACGGTGGAAGCCGCCAACGGAAGCTACACGGAAAAGTCGGTAAGCGGTAAGGGATTACATATTTTCGGCAAGACAAAAGGTTCGGATTTGCGTTCGTTCAGCAAAGATAAGTCTATGGAATACTATCAGGACACACATTTCATCGCTATGACGGGTGAAAGCGACGGAAGCTCGGAGTTGAAGAGCTTCGACGCGCCCGAGATGAAAGCAGTCCTTGAAAGCAAGCTCGAAAAGCGTACCGATTGGAAGAACACCGGCAAAGGCGTTGAGGGATTATCTTCAATGGACGATAGGGAAGTGCTTGACAGGGCGTTCAATGCAAAGAACGGCGACGTCGTAAAAAAACTTTATAACGGCGAGGACTTACGCGGCAATCACAGTAATTCGGACATGTCGCTTATGAATTATCTCGCGTTTTGGAGCAATCACGATATAGACCAAATGCTGCGGATATTTTCTTCGAGTGGATTATACCGCCCCGATAAGACGCAGAGCTATTACGAGCATACTGCAATAAAGGCGGTAAAGGGTACGCCTTGTTATAACCCGCCCAAAGCGAATACCAATAAGCCCGACGGCAACGGTAGCGGTAATGGCAGCGGAAAGGGTGGGAAGTAAAAGCAAAAGGGAAAGGGAAAGCGGCTGTCCGCGTTTTGTGGACAGCCGTGGCATAGCCGATAGATATCGTTAATCTTTTATACAACCGATAGGAATCACAAAAACGCCGTCATCGCGCTTGTAGCCGTATTGTGTACCCGTTATAACGATTTTTAGATCGGGCAGGCGAAGGGGACATTGAGTTTCTTTCAGGTTATATTGCTTAATCAAATCTTCGATCTCAATTAAATGTTTTGCGCCCGTATCGACTTCGGCAGCTCCGAGCTTAAATTCAATAAGGGCATATCTGCCATCATTAAGTCGTAAAACGCCGTCGGCTTCCAAGCCGTAACGGTCGTGGTAGTAGCACATATCTCCATCAAAGCTCGAAGAATAGATTTTAAGATCGCGAATACAAAGCGATTCAAAAAGAAATCCAAGCGTTTTGAAGTCGGTGTTAAAGTATTCCGGCGAAAGCCCCAATGCGGCAACGGCAATAGACGGGTCAATCAAATTGCGTTTTTTGGAAGAACGGATAGCCGATTTTGAGCGGATAGCGGGACACCATGCGTCAATATCTTCTACGATATAAAGTTTCTCCAACGCATGAACATAATCATAAAATGTGGATTGCCCGATATCGAAATTTGCTTTTACGTCGCCGTAAATAGTTTTTGTTTCGGCAAGGGTGCAAAGGTTTCTGCTGTATGAGCGTAGTATTTCTTGCGTCCAACGCGGATTGCGCTTTGCCTCGTCTATATGGCTTATGTCAACCGAATAGGTTTGTCTGTATAAATCTTTGGCGACTTCCAATTTGGCGCGGTCGGTAGTATTTGAAAGGCTTTTGGGCCATCCGCCGCGGCAGAGTGCAAAAATCAGTTGGTCTATGGAAAGGTCAGAAATACAGCCGTCAAAGTTTTCGGGATGATTGAATAGTTCGGAAAGCGACACGCTGCCGTTTGATTCTTCACTCTCGTACAAACTCATTGGATACATTTTCAGTTGACTTATCCGCAATGTTCCGGTGTGTGCGGTTTTAACCTCTTTGGAAGACGAGCCTGTCAGGATATACAAACCGTTTTCACCGCTGTCATCAACCGATTTGCGGATTGCTCCCCAAAGTTTGGGCGCGTCTTGCCATTCGTCAAACAATCTCGGTTTTGCTCCGATTAAAAGTTTGGACGGTGCAGTTTGGGCAACGGCGAGCAAGTTGTCGCGTTGCTCCTCATCTTGAAATTCAACATAGCTTTTTGCTCTTTGTTTTGCGGAAGTGGTTTTGCCGCAACCTTTTGTGCCGACAATAAGCGTTGCGCCGAAAGATTCCAATTTGAGTTCGAGCTCGTTGTCGATTATGCGTTTTTTGTATTCCATAAGCGTAATTTCCTTTATAAAGAGTATAGCAAAATTAAAGGATAGTGTCAAATAAATCATAAGGATTTGTGGAGTTTTATTGTAAGGATTTGCGGTATTTTGTCGTAAAGATTTGTGATATTCCATTCAAATGATTTGTGGAAAAGAACTAATTATAAAACGGAGGATAAAAATTGAAGAATAAATACAAAGAAGTTCCCGAAATCGTGATACCGAGAGGATGCGAAATAGACGAAATTCTTGATATGGACGAGGGCGGTATGGGGGATGAAAAACCTATTTTGCAGGAGGAGGTGAAGATACGTTTTGAGTGACGAGGATAAAAAGAGCGTTTACGACAAGCTCACCCCGCAGCGGAAACGGCTTTTCGATAAGGTTATGGCTAACCTTGAAAACGACAACAGTATTTGGAAACAAGGTTGGGCGGTAACGGGCGCACCCATATCGGCAATATCGGGCAAAAAATACAACGGCATAAACAGAATGTCTCTTGCGGTTGCGGCAATGGAGCAGGGCTATTCGGATAATCGATGGGTGACATTCAACCAAATGCAGGAAAACGGCTGGGAGTTCAAGCGCGACGAGGAAGGTAATAGTCTCGGCAAAAACGCAGGCGTTTCGATAGAATACTTTTCGCTGTTGGACAAGCAAACGAATCAGAAGTTTGATAAAAGCGTGCTTGACGGAATGACCGAAGCCGAGCGCAACGAGTATATGGACGAAAATGTTGTTGCAATGCGGAAGTATTACTGCGTATTTAACGGCGATGTAATAAAAGGAATCCCCGAACGTGAAAAGCGTTTGCTTGACCCTGCGCAGAGGAACAGCCGTGCGGAAAATTTGTTGCAGTATTGGAGCGACAACGAAGCAAAGATTATATACGGCGGCGACTCGGCGTTTTACCGTTCAACGACAGACGAAATTCATTTGCCCGAACGTGACAGGTTTGTGGACTTGCCCGAATTTTATTCAACGGCTTTACACGAGGTTGGACACAGCACGGGACATGAAACAAGGCTTAACCGCGATATGAGCGGCGACTTCGGCTCTGACAAATATGCCGAAGAAGAACTACGCGCCGAGATAGCTTCTATGTTCATTGAGCAGGACTTGGAAATCGGCGCGGGTGATAAGCATATCCAAAACAACAGCGCGTACATAAAATCTTGGCACGACAAATTAAAGGAAGACCCCAACGTACTGTTCAGGGCGATAGCCGACGCGGAAAAAATCACCCAATATGTAATTGGCAAGGAAAAGCAGATACAGCGCGAAACCGAGCCTTATACAATAGTTGAGGAAACAGACGAGTACGGTAGTACGGTGTACAAGGTAAAAATGGCAGACGAAATCGGGGGGACGCGGGATATGATCGGTTATCCGTTCAGGAGCAAGGACGCACTTTTAACCGAATTTGGTAAAATGCAGGAGCTTCCGGTTTGGGCGGATAAGGAATTTAAAGAAGTTACGGTAGACGAGCTTGAAGCCGAGAGCCGTAAACGCGCCGGCGAGCAACAGGCAAAAGCGGAGCGGCTTCGGGAAATCGAAGAAGAAAAATCGGAAGTGTACATACCGCCTGCCGAAATTGCCGCCGGTATTGCGGTGGAAACGGCGGTAGCCGGAGCGGTCGTTGCGGGAGTAGCCGCCGCAGATATGGCAGACAGGGGAATCGAAAGCCTTACGCGGATGGACGACAGGGAAGTCGTTGAAAAGGCAAGCAATGCAAAGAGCGGAGATAAATTCATTGCGCTGTTCAACGGTGATAAAGTGCTTGGGACGGAGGAGCAGAACGAGCGGTCCTTAATGGCAAGAATCGCGGTATTTACAGGCGAGAACACCGAGCAACTTTTGCGGATTTTCCGTGCTTCGGGGCAATTCCGCGATGATAAGCCCAACAGCTATTACGAGAAAATGGCGAAAGATGAAATGCAGTTTGTGGCGGGCTTGAAAAAACCTGTTCCTGCGGCAACCGCCGCCAAATCTGCACGGAGCAGATTTTCAAATACTAAAACTTAACGGAAAAACAGGAGGAAAATATGAAGGAAAATAAATTAACAATCAGAAAGAATGTATGTAACTTATTGTCCGATTTGACGGACAAGCAGGCGGGCAAGCTTGTAAAAGGAGCTATTGCTTACGCCTTTGAGGACAAGCTGTTCCAGACGAAAGACGATTTTCTCAAAGGCGTATTTCTGTACATCAAGAGAGAAATCGACGTATCGAAGCTGAACAGTGTCAACGGCAAAAAAGGCGCGGAAAAGCGCATAGAAAACGCGCAGAAAAAGGCGGCGGTCGGGGTAATCGTCGAGGGCGTTATGGTCGTGGATACGCACAAGAAAGGCAGTAACGGCAAGTGAGTAAAATCTTATGCGGCGACGCCGCGCAAATACTTAAAACCCTGCCGCAGAAAAGCGTTAACATGTGCGTTACGAGTCCGCCGTATTACGGACTTCGTGATTACGGCGAACAGGAGCAAATAGGGATAGAAAAAACGCCCGAAGAATACATAGCAAGGCTTGTGGAAGTTTTTGACGAGGTTCACAGAGTTCTTGCGGACGACGGAACGCTGTGGCTGAATATCGGGGATTGTTATGCTGGTAGCGGTAAAGGTCCTATGACTATATCCCAAAACGGCAAAAACAAGGACGTGTTCAATATGCAAAACCGCATTTACGAAGTACCGAAAAAGTGGAGCGGTATAAAGCCGAAAGATTTAATCGGGATTCCGTGGATGCTCGCATTTGCGCTTCGGGAACGCGGTTGGTATCTGCGCTCGGACATCATTTGGTACAAGAAAAACTGTCTGCCGGAGAGCGCAAAAGACAGACCTACAAAGACTTACGAGCATATCTTTTTGCTATCTAAATCGCGGCAATATTGCTTCGATTATAAGGCAATTCAAGAGCCTGTAAAAGAGGTGAGCCGCGAGCGTTACAAGCGCGGAAGAAGTGCGAACAGCAAGTATGCAGGGCAGCAAGGGATAACGCAGGTGCGGGAAGATTTTTCGGATTTCGACCAACAATACCGACGTAAGCGCGACGTGTGGGAGGTAAGTACGAACACTTATAAAATGGACGAACACTTTGCAATGTTTCCCGAAAAGCTCATAGAGCCGTGTATCCTTGCAGGTAGCAAAGTTGGCGGAATAGTGTTAGATCCGTTCTTTGGCAGCGGAACGACGGGCGCGGTGGCAAAGCGTTTCGGCAGAGATTTTATAGGGATAGATCTGAACGCGCGGTATCTTGAAAAAGCGAAAGAGCGTATCGAAAAAGTTATCCCCGAAATAGCATAAAACACCGCAATTTTTTCAAAGGGAAAGAGCGGAGGAAGTGGGATTTTTTCGGGGAAAAAGCCAAGCAGGATAAGGAAGGTGGGATTTTTCCCGCCTTCGGGGGCAAATGGTGGGAAACCCACATTTGCGCGTCTGCGACGCTTGGAGGGCGATATTTTGGCAGAGAAAAAAGAGAAAATCGGCATAGAAAAGCATATCCGTATAGCGGACAATGAAATAAATAACCAGATAGAGCGGGTGATGAAATTACCCGAATACAAGAGCTTTAATCAGGTAGTGAACGACGCGCTGTTTTACGGTTTGCCCATACTATGCGAAAAGCTGTTCGGGGAGGTGCAAGAGCAGAAAGACGCCGCGCCGCCGTTGCAAAGACAGAGCTTCGGCGGGATAGACGAAAAGAGTTTCAACGTGCTTGTAAGACTTTTGAAAGAAACGGTATTGAACGTTACAATCAACAAGTCGATTTTGTCGTCGCTATTCCACGGCAAGTGCCTTGAATATAAAGGCTGTAAAGTAAATGCGGAAAACTTCGAGCAAGGGCTTACAAGCGATACGCCCGATTATTTAAGCGATTACGAATTAAACGGATTAAAGAAAATGCGGAGGTGACGGAACATAAACAATCAACCGGTTATATTCAACATACAATATACGCCTTACCGTTTACCCAAAGGCGCAAGCGCAGAGGAAATAGAAAAACACGCAGACGAGCGGGCGTTCTACGATATGACCGGCGAAACAAATATCTTCGATTACATAACGACGGAGGGCAAACGAACGGGCAAGCGAACTGCGCTTGAATACTTGCAGAAAAACACGGGCGTTTTTAACGACAAAGGTATGATTTCCGAACAGCAGGTTGCCGAAATGAAAGAGAGGGCAAAGAACAATAAAGGACATATCTTTCACGGTTTTATCTCTATAAACGAGGAGCAGTCATATAAGATAGACACGCCCGAAAAATGTATAGAGCTGATAAAGCGTACATTCCCGCAATTTCTTGCCGACGCTAAATTCCATATAGACAATATTGATTTGATGTGCGCACTGCATTTGGACAGACCGCACCACCTGCATATCCACTTTGTGTTTTGGGAAAAAGAGCCGAAGTACAGAGGAAAGGATAGGACGAAGCATTACCGCCGGCTTGGTAAGATTGACAAAAAGAGCATAGACAATATGTTCGTGCGGCTCGGCTTGTTTTTAAGCGATAAAAAAGACAATGTTTACAAGAGCAGGGACAAGGCGATGGCGGAGCTAAAAGAGTTGTTGGGCGTTCGCGCCGTAATGTGCGGCGATGAGCAAATCAAAAAGGAAATTCTTTCGCTTGTAAAAGATTTACCTAAAAAAGGTCAAATTACTTACGGCAGTAAAGACATGGAGCCATTCCGCCCGCGGATAGACAAGATTGTTCAAATGTTAATCGGCTCGGATACAAAGGCAATGAAAGCCAACAGGCGGTTTTACGAGGCGGTGGCAGAGCGGGAACGCGATATAAAAAATATTTGCGGACAGCCGACTGCATTTTCGACAAAGAACGTTAAACCACAGGAAATGGAAAGCGGTTTGCCGAAATACCATAACGAAATTGACGAGAGCAACATTCACATTATCGAGGACTTAAAAGCGGATTATAAACATCGGCAGGGGAATTTGGTTCTCAATCTCTGCAAGTTTATCAAGCCCGAATATTTTGAACGGAAAAGGCAATATCCCGCGAACGATAAAAGGTTGAAACGCAGTCTCGGAATGTCACGCAGGAAAATCGATTCCGCTTTTAAAAAATTTTTCAGGTCGTTCGGTTCGGACAGTGAATTGTTGGAGCGCGATTTTTTCCGTCGCTTGCAGGAAATAGAGGAGGAAATGGAACGCGAGAAAAAGAAAAATCAAAGTTCGTCGGGTAGCGGCAACGGCGAAACTAAATAATTGGAGGTAACAAAAAATTGAATGAATAGGGAAGAAGCGCACAAGCATAAAAAGACGAAATCCCATAAAGCCGGAATATACGTCGGGCTGGTTGTGTTTGTAGCAATGAGCATACTCATAGCGTTTATCTTTTCACTGTTCGGCGCGGACTTCGGCGGCATATTCGGCAACAAAAACTATTGGCTTACAGTAGGCGTTGTAAACGGGCTTATGCTTATAGCGTATCTGTTTATGTATCGCATAGACGCGCAGAACATAGCTATGAAAGAGAACGACTTGGAGGACACCGAGTGGCTGACTACCAAAAAGCTCAAAAAGATGAAAGAGTTTACGGTGACTACTTGGGGTGATATGCCGAATCACGGGGACGAGATAGTAATCGGCGCAGAGAAAAAGAAAAATGGCGTGGAAATCATTTCCACGAGCCAACTTCACGCACTTATTGTCGGCACTACGGGTAGCGGTAAGACGACGGGATTTGTAGACCAAAACATTGCCATTTTAGGCAGAAGCAAAGGGAAGCCGAGCCTTATAATTGCCGACCCCAAGAAAGAGCTTTACGAAAAGCACGCCGAACAATTAAAAAGCGAGGGCTATGCAATTTCCGTGCTTGATTTGAGAGAACCGTATTCATCTGCGCATTGGAATCCCATGCAGGTGCTTATAAGGCGTATCCGGCAAGTTAAACAGTTGCAAACAAACCTAAAAGAAAAGGACGGCAAGTATTATGGCTGCGGCGAAATGTTCTTGTCGTATAAGGATGCAAGGACGAGGGTACAGGAACTAAAAGACGAAATTTTCGAGAACGCAATGGACTTGGTTTACACGCTCTGCCCCGTGCAGAACAGGGATCAGCCTACTTGGGAGGAAGGCGCAAGAAATCTTATCTTCGGACTTGTGCTTGCGTTCTGCGAGGACGTAATCAAGGGCAAGATGGACGAGAAGCAATTACAGCTATTTAACGTCTATCACAACATAACGAAGTATTGCTCGGAAGATACGACGGCACTCAAAAAATATCTGCTTGAAGGGCGGGACGAGTTTTCAAAAGTACGCGGGCTTGTAAACACGGTGCTTATCACATCGGATAAAACGCTCACGAGTTATCTTTCGGAAGTAAACGCCTATATACAGCAACTTTCGGACGACGGAATTTTGTCTATGACAAGCGAAAACGATATTGATATTGTCAATATGGACGAAAGCCCCAACGCACTTTTCGTAATAGTGCCTGACGAGCGGTTCACGCGGCACAGGTTTGTAACGTTGTTTATAACGCAGACCTATAAAGAGCTTGTAGAAAAGGCTACCCTGAATCTGCGCCGCAATACTACCGAAACGGCAATACTTAAACGGAAAGCCTACTTCATTTTGGACGAGTTCGGCAACCTGCCTAAATTCGAGAACATAGAGGGTATGGTTACGGTAGGTCGTTCGAGAGGCATAAGATACCTGTTTGTATTGCAGAGCTTTTCACAGCTCACGGCAAAGTACGGCAGGGATATTGGCGATATTATCAAGACCAACTGCAACGTCAAGATATTCATAGGCTCGGACGACCCAGAAACGCGAAAAGAGTTTTCGGATTTATGCGGACAGAAAAAGGTCAAAAACTTCTCGGTAAACACGAGCGCGGAAGTCAATGCAAGCAGTAATACCGGCGCAAGCAATCAGCCGCTTATAACAGTTGGTATGCTTGAACGCTTAAACGGCGACGAAAAGGGCGACGCAATCGTTTCGGTAAGAGGGTACGAGCCGATATGGACGAAGTTTACGCCGTCATACGAACTCAAAGACGTTTATTTTGCGGCGGGCAAAGCCGATATTGGCAAGCGCGAGGCGCGGCTGTTTGAAAAGGGAAAATATGTTTTTGATATTCTCGGCGGCAGCCTAACAAAGGAAGCAGATGACAAACTCGACGGGATTGACAAACGCGAAAAAGAGCAAGCCGAAATGGAAAAGCAACAAGTTGATACCGTTGCGGAGTTGGATAAAAAGTGGAACGAAAAAGTCAAAGAAGTCCACGACAAAATACTCCGTGTTGCCGAGGCACTTATGGAGGAAGATGCCACGGCATTGGTAAGGGCAAAGCTCGAAGATAAGCTCACGCTTATCAAGCTGTATATCGACAGCTACGATATAACCATACAGCAGAAGTTAAGGACATTGGCAAAATACCTTGAACAGGAATTGCCTAAACTTCTTGAATTACAAGAACAAGCAAAAACAAGATAAAGGAGTAAAAATGACTAAATCAATTAAATACGCGATAATAACGCTTGCAGCTTGTGCGGCGTTATTTTTAACCGTCTTTATATGTTCGGGATTTACTACCGTACATGCGGCAAGCGCAGAGGAAGTATGCAATCACGAATATATAGAGCAAAAGGTTGAGCCTACCTGCACCGAGCAGGGATACACGTTATATACATGCTCGATTTGCGGTGAAACCAAAAAGGACAATTACATAAAGGAAAATGGACACGATTATAACGAAACGCATATAGCGGCGACCTGCACTACCAAAGGCTATACGGTTTATACCTGTAAGGTCTGCGGCGATAAGCAGGAAGTTATGACTTCGCCCGAACTCGGACACCATTTCGTGGACATAGTCGTCCCCGAAAACTGTACACATAAGGGCTATACAACGCACTT
>CANQXZ010000027.1 GCA_947627955.1 uncultured Clostridia bacterium | reverse complement strand
GGCTGATTATACAGCCGTTGCGCGTTTTAAGGCAAAGCAGCGTCTTGAAGATCGCCGTAGAAGTGGGGTTGGTCGTGGGGATAACGGCGGCGATAACACCTATCGGGTCGGCGACCTTTTTTATGCCGTACGCCTCGTCCTCCTCGATTATCCCGCAGGTGCGCTCGTTTTTATACTTGTTGTACACATATTCCGCGGCGTAGTGATTTTTTATCACTTTGTCCTCCACTACGCCCATTCCCGTCTCTTCCACCGCGAGTTTCGCCAGCGGGATACGCTGTTTGTTCGCCGCAAGCGCGCAGGCGCGGAAGATCTCGTCTACCTTTTCCTGCGGGAAAGCGGAAAATTCGGATTGCGCTTTTCTGACGCGCGCGAGCTCTTTTTCGAGCTTTTCGGGCGCGTCGCAGATGTCATATTCAAATTCGAATTGCATGTTGACTCCTTTTGTCGCCATATATTTATAATATGCGTATTTTCTCGTATACCAATCGATAAAATTATATCAATTGCCGCGGTTATTTTCAATATCCCGCGCAAGATATTTATTTTTCGGCGAAAATGTTACAAACTACAAAAAATTGAGCATTTTAAAAACAAAAATATTTGGATATTCGGGCGGGGTGTGATATAATCGAAAGAAAAAAGGAGCAAGAAAAATGAAAAAGACCGCAAGTTTATTGATTACCTTTATCTGCGCCCTCTGCATTGCGGCTTGCGCGCTGTTTGTGTGCGCCTGCAACGGCAAGGAAAGCGGCGCTGAAGGTCAGATCACATATTCAGTGACCGTAAAATGCGACAACTTCCCCATGCTGCTGAACAGCGTTAAAGTACAGCTCAAAGACTCCCAAGGCGATACTGTGGGCGAAAAGGATCTGTCGCAGACGGACAACGTCGCCTCTTTCGTGCTCGACAGCGGCAATTACGACGTGGAGCTCGTGGGGAAAACGCCCAACACATTCGCCTCATACGTTTGGAGCCAGACCAAACTCACCGCAGCCAACCCCTCCGCCACGATGGACATAGTCAGCAAGGCTTCGATAAGCGAATCCAACAAGAAGAATTACAGCGTGACCGTCCAATATCCCGACGGCTCTCCCGTTACGGAGATATACGTTCAGGTATGCGGCGGACCCAACGGCTCGTGCATACTCTCGGAGTCGGCGACGGACAGCACGGGCAAAGTCACCTATGAGATCGCCGCCGGCGAATACGAGATACATATCAAGAACTACTGCCCCGCGGGATACACCTTTGACGACTCGCAATACCGCCTCACCGAGGCTCAGCCCGACGTAACCGTAAAACTGACGAAAACAGCTTAAAAAGTACATAATTTTACCCGCACGGCTGAGCGCCGTGCGGGTATTTTTTTACGTTTACGATACCGCCAATATTTCCAGAATGTTGTTGAGGTAGTCGTAGTTGCCTGTGCCGAATTTGGTGACTATCTTGCCGTCGGTGCCGACGACTACCGTCATAGGATAATCTTTACCGCCGAACATAGAGAAGATCTCGCTATAAGAGATATCCCCCCTGTCCTGCGCGAAAGTTATCTCCCAATCCCGCCATGCGCGCGAGGAGGCGTCCTTCTTGCCGTCAAGATAAGCCTGCACATCCTCCGTCACGTTGGCGCTGTGGATCGCCACTACCTCTACCTTGTCCGAGTTCTCCTCATAGAACCTCTCGAAGTCGGGCAGCTCTTCTATGCAGCCGCTGCACCACGTCGCCCAGAAGTTTATGAACACTATCTTGTCGCTGTGCTCGGAGAGGGTGAACTCGCCGTCGCCGTTATAGCACTCCAACGTGAAGTCGGAACATATATCTCCCGGTTGCAGCTCCGCGCTGCCGGACACGGGAGGTTTGTAGATAAAGTTGTAATAGACGAGCGCCAAGACGAGCACGGCAGCCGCAAAACAGCAGGCGGCAATGCGCAAAATCTTTTCGCGCGAAATGGGGCGTTTCACCTTTACGCACGTCATACCGCCGTTTTTGTCGGGCTGCGGGGAAACTTCTCCGCCCGATCCCCCGGTGACCGCCGCTTCGCGGACGGGAGCCTGCACCATTGCGGCGACAGAGGGCGCGCCCTCGTTTACGGCGGGCGCAGAGACCTCGTTTGCATGCAGGAATATCTTTGAACCGCGCCAGCTTATCGCCTTGGCGGGGCATACGCTTATACATTCGCCGCAGTTTATACATTCGTGGTCGCCCACTTTGCGTATATCCATTTTGCAATGCGACACGCACAGACCGCAGTCGGTGCACTTGTCGCCGTCGAGCTTTATCCCGATAAAGGAAAATTTATTGAAAAGCCCGTATATCGCGCCGAGAGGGCACATGAAGCGGCAGAAAAAGCGATAGATAAATATGCTTGCGACAATTACCCCGACGAGCACGCAGAACTTCCACGTGAACAGCCCGCCGAGTTCGGCAAAGAGCGCTTCGTTGGAGGGGTGCGACAGCAGCCCCACCGCCGCCCCGAAAGTGCCTGCGGGGCATATGTATTTGCAGAATGCGGGCACGGGTGAATAGCCCGTGAACATTATTGGCAGTGCGACGACGAATACAGCCAGAATAACGTATTTGAGATATGACAGTATCCGCGTGAATCTGCTCTTTCCGAGTTTGGGGCTCTTTATCTTGTACAAGAGTTCCTGCCCGAGCCCCGCGGGGCAGAAAAATCCGCAAATCGTCCTCGCGAACATGAGCCCGAGAAGCAGGATTATCCCCACCACGTAATATGGAGCGCGGGTGCCCGAATTGATAAAGGCGTTCTGCAAACCGCCGAGCGGGCAGGAAGCCACTGCGCCGGGGCACGAATAGCAATTCAACCCCGGGGAGCACAGATATTTTGTGGCGCCCTTATACCACGTGCCGTTTAAATAGCCCTTTAAGTGGGCGTTGGTGAGGAGGGCGACGTATACCTGAATGAGCCGCCTTTTGGAAGGCTTATGGTTCGTCCACCACTCCTTTAATCTCTCGCTGAATTTTATGCTCTTGCGCGCTTCGGCTTCGGAGCCCTGTAATTTTTCCTCTTCCATACAGCCCTCCTCAGCCCAAACCTATGCACGCCTTGCACAGGTCTATCGCCTTACCGAGCAGCGAATTCGCGCCGCCGTTGTATACGCCCGCAATTATGAACGCCACAGCCAGCGCCGCCACACAGCCGCGGACGACCCAGATAGCGACGTCCGAGCGCACAGCCGCGGAGACCTTGCCGAGCACGGCGGGGACGCGCGGCTGAGCTGCGGGCAAGCCCTTGCCCTCGGCGAGCATGTTCCCGACGCACTTCAGCTCGCCGCGCGCCGCAAACTTTTCGTATACGGCGGCGAGGATGAAGAGCGCAAAGGAAGCGCCCACCCACGGCATTATCGCCCTTACCGCCGCTATAACTTCCGCGGTGACGTCTGTCCCGGGGAAATGCGAGGAGTCGGCAAGATACACTATGCCTATCGCCGCAGAGGCGACGGCAAACAGCGCGCAGAACGTCCACACGGCTATCCTTATCCCCTCATACCGCTTATAGCGCCTCTTTTCGGCGAGAAAAGCCTCGCTCTGACAGTCGGGAATGCGCTTTTTCAGATTTTTAAGCGCGCGCGCTGCGTCGGAGCGGCGTTTTTTATCCGCCGCGGGCACGATAACCGAAACGACGTATCCGACTATGGCGAGCACAGCCCAAACGGCTACATAGGCAGCCATTATTTTCAGGCGGCGGGCAACTTCCGCGCGGGTGTAGATAGCTCCCACATTCCCCGAGCCAAGAGAGTATATCTCGGTCGCCTGCAAAATGAAAAGGAGACCCAATACTACTGTGAATACAGAGAATATCACGCCGTACGCGATCCTCATTGCGCGCGCATATTTCTCATTCATATCGGGCCTCCTTAGTCTGTTGTATATTCCGCGGTTTTAAATCCCGGGAGTTTCGCCATGGGCGACTATTCTCAGCGAAACCTGCCAATACTCGCCCGTGGAATCCGTTTTATAGCCGCCGCCGTCTTCCGTTTCGAGCGTTACATAGTAGTCCTCGGCTTCGCCGTAGAACACCCAATTGTTGTTGCCCTTCTTTTCATAGCGGCTGAACTCTATAAATCTGTAGCTATCGTCGCTGAACACCGCAACGCATGCGGGGAATGCGATCGAACCGTCATCGTTGAGGAAGAAGTTGACGAAGCAGTAGTACTCCGAAACGTCGGAATACATTGCCTGTTTAAGCGTGTATTCCTTCACTTCCACCGTGGTAAGACCTTCGCCGAAAGTGAGGTAGTACGCCTTGCCGAGCTTGCCGGTGTTGGCGGCGGGATCGTAAGTCCCTAAATCGATGATCCACGCGGTCTTGCCGTCGTCGTTGACGAGGCTGTTATACGCCACAACCGCTGTTTTATCCTCTTGCGTGCCCTTGTAGAGATTTATGTTGACGAAATCTCCTGCCTGAGGCGTGCTGTAGAACGTGAAGCCGCCGTTGGAGTAGACGTACTTGCCGACCGTGACAACATAGCCGCTGACTTCGATATAGTCGAGCGTGCAGACCATATAGAGCTGGTAGCCGTCCGTCTGCTTGTAGTACTGAACGGCATAAGTTTTACTTTCATGCTCGAACACTACCATGTAGCGGTAGCCCAAAGACGTGTCGGCATACTGCATCTTTTCAACGGAAGCGCCGGTAAAGTCAAGCGTGTTGCTTGCGGCGCCGCCCAGCCATATGCTTCCCGAAACGGTTGTGTCGCTAAGGCGTATGGGACCGAAGCCCGTATACCTCTCTTCGATATAGCTGTATTGGGTCTCGGTTTCGAAGCCGTCGGTCATCCTCGTGACTATCTCGTCGATTATTATCTCGAAGGTGCCCGTCTTGCAGTCGCTCGAAAGCGCGTAGGTACCTATGGGAGAATAAACGTATTCTATGTCGTCGAAGAGCGCAAGACCCTTCCAGCTGCGGGAACGGGAATCCCAATATGCGTTGACAACATATACGTCGTACTGATCCGAATCCACAATGAACTTCGCTTTCGCATAGAACTGCGCCTGACCGTCGGGCTTGAAGGTCAAAGTTGCATTTTTCTCGTTGGATCCGTCCTTATTTTTGATCTTGCCCGTGAG
Source organism: uncultured Clostridia bacterium (assembly GCA_947627955.1). Lineage (GTDB taxonomy): Bacteria > Bacillota > Clostridia > Christensenellales > Borkfalkiaceae > Coproplasma. The sequence goes on along the minus strand of CANQXZ010000027.1, from coordinate 18,529 downwards.
GGTGACCTCTTCGTTGTTGAACCTATAATAGGTCTTGCCGTCCAAAACGAAGCTGTTGCCGGAAGGAAGAGAATCGCTCTCTATCACGCCGTATTCCATCGTGTTCATGTCTTTTACGTAGTAGATCCTCAGCTTGTTGCCGTCTACCACATGATAGAATCCGGAGTTTACGCCTACCCACACCTCTCCGTTGGGCTGGATCCTGAGTATGCCGAGGTCCTTATCGTAGCCGACGAAGCTCTCGGAGAGATACTTGGGCGTGGAGAACGTATGGTTCTGGCTGTCCAAAAGGAAGTAATAGTAGTTATAGTTGACGTCTATAAACTGCATGAATCCCGCCTCGGCGTTGACTACGATGTAGTTTACGCGTACGCCCGGCTGACCGTCGGCGGAATAATAGGTGCCTACTCCGTAGCCGTCGAGCTTTAAGACTGCCCAATCGTCGCTTACGAATACTCCCGAAGTCCTGACGTCGTGGATTATGCTGTTGCCCATGAAGTCAAACGTGACGATAAATTCCTGTACGTTGTTTGCGGTATTGACCCAAATATCGAGCTCGGGCGAGGTTGCGTCGATCACATTATAGTAGCCGATAACGTCACCGCTATTGCTCAGGATGTTACCTAAGCCGTTGAAGTTCAGATCGATGGTATCGTTGCCGAGCGTGAGATAGTATCTGCCGTATACGCCGTCGAGAAGGGTCAAAGACGCGCCGCTTATCTTTATCATCTTCTCGTAGCCGTCGTCGGAAGTGAAGAATACCACCTGTCCGTCGTCGCTCAACTTATATTCGCCGCTGTAATTCACTCCGCCCTCCGTGAATTCAGCCCTGTAATAGCCGTCGAGGGTGAGGGAATTCACGCCCGAGGTATAAGTTTTGGCAATGCTCGCGTTATATCTGTGGTATACCTCTATCGTCGTTGTACCGAAGCCCGCTTCATAGAAGTCATAGGACCTCCAGAGGAAGGTGAACAGCTCAACTCCGCCCTCGGAATACAGCTTGCATACGAGGTCGCCGTTATCCTTTGCTTCGACCAACTGCCACGTGCAGTTCTGAACGTCGCTGTTGCCGACGCTGCCCGAAGGCGAATAGCGCGCTTGCTGCTCGCGGATGACCAACCCTATATCGTCGGTCACGAGGTTGCCCATGTCGTCGAACCTGAATATGTTGTGTTCGAGCTCGGTTATGGGGGTGAACGCCGTAGGCGTGCCGTGCGCGTCGAGTTCTATATCAAAGTAGAATATATGCGACATGCTTTCGCTGTCAAGATAGATAAACGTGCCCACATTTCCGAAGAAATAGTTGGATGTGTCTATCGTGAGACCGCCGACATAAACTCCGCCGTCAGCCGCCGTATAGATGGCGCCTATGGTGTTGAGCCCGATATCGATGTACTTGATGCTGCCCTTATTTGCGGCGGTACCCGTCTGGGATATCTCGACGTACTGCTTTTCCACCTGCTCGCTGTCGCCCTCATATACGTATTCGTATACGTAGTAGAAGTTGCGGTTTATGAACGACATATCGTAGGTCGCACTCGTCATATATTTGAACCTGAGGGGAACGCGCTCATCCGTAACGGTTGAACCCTTTTCGGTGCGGGTGAAAGTGAACATATCCGTATAAGAATTCACTTTTTCGGACGTCACATAACCCTTTGCGAGGGTATAATAATCCGCCGTAGCCGACTTTCTGGCTTTGAGTTCAGCCTCGAAAGAGTTTTCCACTCCCTCGTGCGCATCTTCATAGATCACGAGAAGGGAATTGTAGTCGAAGTCGTCGTCAACGAGCAGAACATAGTCCGAGTTGACGATGCGTTCGCTGACTTGCGAGAATTTACTGTGCTCAACGTCGAGGGTGAAGGTGAATGTGGTGCCCGTGGGCATGCCCGTTGTCTGATCCATAACTTCGAGGACTATGCCGAGCCCGTTCACCTGCGAGCCTGAAAGGGTGTAACTGCCCTTATAATCCGTGCCGCCATGCGTATACACTGCGCTGTAAGGGAATATCGTATAGCCGTCGAGCGTGAGCTTGTCGGCGGCAGCGCTGTCGTTAGTATACTCGCCGCATTCGGGATGGCGCTCCACATATGCCCACGTGGTATCGTCGAGGGGCACCGTGTAGAAGTACATATCGAAATAGCCGTCGTGGTCGGTCTCATAGCCCAAAATGCTGTGAGCCTGCCCAAGCGCGTTATCTTTGAGGTGCGCGTGTATCCTGTAGAGGAATACGCTCGAGCTCTGGTTGCCCAATCCGTCCTCTATCTCGTATGCGCCCGTGAAGATCTCGTCATAGAAAGAGATGCCGCCATAGCCGTCGAGAATGATATTGCCCTGACCCATATAGCCGACCATGCCGTTGGGGGTTATGAATTCCTGATACATTCCCCCCTCGCCGTTGGTCGTGGAGAAAACCCATATGTCGTCGGCGGGGTCTTCGTCGTCCGTGCCGTCGGGGTCTATCCTGCCCGTGAAGAACACGAAAGCGGGCTCTTCCGACGTTCCGCTCACTATGGTGAAGAGATATTCGTCGGATTCGGCATTATAGCTTATATAACCCTCGTCGGTCTTGCGTGTGCCGTCCACATACGTGTGCACGGCTGTGCCGTATTCGTCCACGTTGAGGGAATCGGTATCGCTTATGGCTTCGCTGCCGTCGGGATCGTCCGGGTTGTAGTAGCTGTTGCGGAATTTGTATTCGTGCTTGATGCTGTCGCGCGCATAGGCGAACTTATCGCCGAATATCTTGCCTTTCAGCGTTTCCTTGTTGGGAAGAGTGAACGTGAACGCGTCCTCTGCTATCGTACCCTCGAACTGCTCGCCGCCGCGCAAAAGGATCGCCTTGCCGGCTTCGCCGTCGGGTATGAGTATCCTGTCGTTGCCGCCGAAACGGTCTTCAAGCCCCGCGCGGTCATAGCGGAGAGTTATCACGTTGTCCGCGGAAGTAGCCGAAAGGAGCCTTGCCGATATATCGGTTACGCACACATAGCCCTCCACCGTGGGAGCGGTGACCGAGGCGCCGACATAGTCCGAGCCCGTCTCGCGCCTGCTCTCGGTATATCTGCCGTCGCTCTGTTTGAGGTATATAACCAAGGTGTAGCCGACTTTGTACTTTGCCTTTAAGGTTATATCCTGCGAGGGCATTGCATAGGTCTGGGCAAGTTCGTCTTCGCCCATGAACCACGCGCCGAACGTGAGCCCCGTCTTTACGGGCTCATAGTTCTTTACCGCATTGTAAACATTTTCACCCACAGCCAATTCCAATTCGGTTGTGGAGAGTTCGCCGCCGTCGGCGTCGAGAGTTACGGTATATTTTTCCGTTCCTCCGCCACCGCCGCCGTTGCCGCCCTTGTCGCAGGCGGCAAGAGCCACGCCGCACACTGCCACAAGCAGCAATGTGAGAAGCGCGATAAGCCCTTTGCGCAATCCTTTCATTATCTATGTCTCCTTAAAAAATTATAGTTACTTTTCAATAAGAGTATATCACCTTTCGGTTATCCGTGTCAAGCAGACGCCGCGACCCCGCGCGTGTAAATTATGCCAACCTTATATTTATTAACGGGCAGGGCTACCTGCCCCGCCCGTTAGCCAGCCGAAATTTATAAATATTGAAATCTGTGATTAAACTTCCGCTTTGTCGAACTCGTGTTCGCCGTCGTCGCCCGATAAGGTGAAACGCCAATCCACAACGCCGTACAGGGGGTCTCCCTTCTCGCGCTCGGCGTTAACGTCGAGATAGGACAGGTTGTATATCTTGCCATTGACGACTATCGTGTAGACGTAGCCGCCGCCCCTGCTTGCCTCTCTCTCGCCGCCAGAGATAACCTTCGCCGTCGTGCCGTTATAGGTTATAACGCCGTCCGCGATAGTAATGCGTTCGGAGTTGGGGATCTTGGTCTCTTCGGTCGAACCGTCCTCGATATCCGTAGTCTGCCTCGTAAATCCGTTCCATGTGCCATTGAGTGCGGCGGCGACGGTAACCGTAGGCAGGTCTTCCGCGACAAAGTAGAGATATTCGATCTGCATGGGCAAGCCCGTTACCTCGTCGAAAGTTACCGCCCTCATAAGCTGCAACACGTAGTCGCTGCCAGAGTATATCGACGTTTCCCACTCGTGTCCCTTATAGGTCAGATAGAACATATACTCGTTGTAGCCGTCCACTTTGGTCTCGGTTCCGTTGAGTTTAAGCGCGGTCTCGCTTATTTCTATCTTGTCACCGCTGCCGTCCGTGCTATCCCACGTGTGGCGGAACCTATCCGCGAAAGTATACGGCTTGTCGGATTCCTTAACATATGAAACCACGTCCACGGTGGGGTTTTGACCGTCGGGATACCACGACAAGAGGTGCATCGCGCCGTCGGCATAGAAGAAATACACGTTGGACTGTATGGGAGCCGACCACATTCCGTTATCGGACATATCGCGATAGCCGCCGTCTATTATGCAGGTTGCCTCTTCGCCGTTATAGGTTATCTTGCCCGCCTCTATATCGAGGGCGGAATCGCTGTGCTCGCGCACCCAATGCCCGTGATAGTTTTCGGTTATCTCCACTTCGGGCAGGGGATCGCGCACGAATACCTCGGACGCGATGCTGTCTACGTCGAGCATATTTATGACATAGCCCACCGCGTAGTCGTTCCTCCACCACGTTATGGAATAGTTCTTTTCGGCAACGGAGAACGTGTATCCGAGCTCGTTGCCCTCGCCCGTTTCGGTCGCTTCGGTGACGGCTTTGCCGTTAAAGCTCATTTTATCCGCGCCTATTATCATAGAGACGCCCGCAGGCGACTTCCATATGCCGCGGAAATTCACGTTGAAGCCATCTGCGCCCAAGCCGTCGCAGGTCACGTCGCAGATATACGCGAACACTACCTCTATAGTAGAGTTCTGAAAAGCCATAAACGTATATTTGCCGTCGGTGAGGTTGACGCTCGTGCCGTCTCTCTTGACGTATACTATGTCGCTGTTTCCCTTCGGGGTAACAGTCAGGGTGACCATTTCCGCATTCGCATAAGAAACGCCCGAAGCGGGTGCGGAAAGGGAAACGGTGCCGCACGCCTCGTCATAGGGGGCGATATTCACGGAAAAAGTCCCCTCGGGAACCGCCGTGAAACCGACGGAAACAGTGGTGTTTCTCGTTATTTCGAACACATATTTTCCGCCCGTAAGGTTCTGGCTTTCGCCGTTTACGGCAAAAGACGAGAGCAGCATGCCCGGGTTCGGCATTACGGTAACGGTGACTTCCTCGCCGTCGTCATAACCGTCCTCGTCGGCGGGATCGCTGACGGTGACCGTACCTTTCTCCTTGTCATAGTCAAGCGTTACGGTGTACTTTGACGCACCGCCGCCATTTTCGCACGCAGCCGCAAGCGCAAGGGAAAGCGCCATCAGCACGCCACAGAAAATTGCTGTCAAACGACCTAATTTTTTCATTTTAGTCTCCTTTTGATTGATATTATCATAATTTACGGTTAAACACAACTTTATTGTGTGAAAATAACGAAAAAATTTTTTCACTATATCTTATGCACGCGATAAGGCGGAGTTATAAAAGTTCAGGGCGCGGCTAAGCACGCCGCGCCCTACGATTTTGTCTTTAACTGCTTATGCCTGCTTTGTGAGCGGCGAGTATGCATCATTTATAATATTGAATAAAGATGCCTCAAACGATTCGTCCATGACCGTTACGGCAAACGCGTAGATAACGCCGTTGCTGTCGGCAAAGAGATATCGATAATAACCGTTATCTATGGTAACATCCGCCGCCAACAGAGTGACTGCTGCGGAATTAAAGGTTATACCGCCCTCCGCTACATTGACGGTAATCTCTTCGCCTGTATAGTTGCCGTAAAGCGCAGACGCGACCTCTATTGAGGCAGCGTTTTCCGCGTTATAGAAGTAGTATGCGTCCGCAGGGGCAAGGGACATGACTCCGATATCGCCCCCCTCGGCGTCGGGCTCGTACTTTATGAGGCTGATAAGCTGCCCATCTACATACGAATTGAGCTCATACTCAACTCCGCCGATGGTCACTATCATTCTGGAACCATAATCCGGGAAATCTTCGTCGATCAATTTTTCTTCACAGCTTACTTCCGTACCGTCGCTGAAGACAATGGAATTTATTTCTTTCGCGATAGTCAGCGTGACGCCGCTGTCTCCGACATAGGTCCATGTGCCGCGATACTTCGCCCACTGACCCACGAAGCCATTGCCCGGCGTAGTCGCATAAGCAATGTTGATATATACGTTGCCATTCACAGTTGTCGTATACTGATAGGTGCCTTCCACTTCTGTGAATGTTATTTTACCTTCATTATCCGTGAAAGAATAATCCTCGATAATCTCGCCTTCTCCGAGCGTCAAAGTAACGGTTATTGCCGCACCTTCTTCAACCGCATAACCGCCGAATCCGTCGTCTTCAAGCACGTCTCCGCCGCTCTTAACTTCGATATGGGCGGCTACGCCAAAACTCTGCACCGAAACATTATACGCCCTCTTTTCGCCGTCTTTGAGGAAGTTATAGGTCATTACCGCATCAGACAAAGCGAGCTCCTTGCCGTCCCTCAAAACGGAGAGCGTGTAGCCCTCTTTGCCGTCAAGCACAACGACTATATCGTCCTCGGTGGAATCGGTGGTTTTTGCGAGGGTCTTGCCGCCCCATGTAGTACCCGTTGAAGTGGCAACTATATCCCCCTTGCTCTCGATAGAATCGTCGTCGGTATAGAACTTGAACGTGGTCTCCGCGGAAATTCCGTCTAAAATGAGCGCTTCGGTAGGCTTTACCTTGAAAGATACAACGACATCTATGTCGCTATGAATTTCCGGGCAAGGATAACCCATATCGACTTCCGAATAAGTGAGCGTATCGCCGTCAGCCATAACGAGTTCGACTTCATAGCCGAGACCGGGGTGTACAGAGATCACAGGCGTGGCTCCCTCTTCATAAATATTTTCATAAAATGAATCGGTAGAGGCGTAGCCCATGTAGTCCTCATATCCGTCGCCATAGGTTATGTTGACCTGATATTCAACGACAGCATATTCGGGATTCGCGAAGTAATAATCATATGCAGTATTTGACGTATAGAGTTGTATTCCTCTGCAGTTTGCCTCGTCGCTAGTCAACTCGTAATTGAAAATGAGATAATCATACCCTGTGGGCATGCCCTCAACTACCACTTCTTTTCTGTTTCCGTACAAATCGCCGCCGTCGCCATGGAGGTATATGCGGTTTTCGCCCCAATATACAGAGCCGTCGGCATTTACCGTTATGTCGGTAGGGTCTGCGTCGGCGCAGGTATAGGTGCCCTCATACTCAAATTCGAGGGGAGTATCGTTCGCCGAAGCCACTTTGAACGTTACAACGACTACCGTGTCCGCCTCGATGACGAAAGTATACTTGCCGAGCACGTCCTTATCGAGGGAGCCCGTTATTTCGCCGCCGACCTTGGTCTGAACGGTGTCGACTTCGTACCCGGCGCCGGGCGTGACGGTTATGGAGACCGTGTCGCCGTCCTCATAAGAGGTCTTATCGGCGACGGCAGCGCCCATTATTGCCGTATAACCCGTGCCGTACTCTATAGTTACGCTGAACCCTGCGGTAACGGACGACGCCTTGAACGTCACAACGACATCCGTGTCGGCGCCAATCGTGAACGTGTATACGCCGTTCGAACCCGCGGTCAGCTCTGTTCCACCGGCGGTTACCTTGTCAACAACGTAACCGCTGTTCTCTGTGACGGTGATGGTGACTGTTTCTCCCGCCGCATAAGAAGTTTTGTCGGCTGTTGCCGAACCCATAGAGGATTCGTAGCCGGCACCGTAGCTGATCGTTACGCTGTAAGTCTCTCCCTTCGGTTCGCCATCGTCGCAGGCGACAGCAAACACACAGGCGAGAACAACTGTGAGCATAAGGCAGACAGCCACGAGAGTTCTCTTCATTCTTTGCATGTACTTTGACTCCTTAATTAAATTTTTCGCTTAAACATATGCGCCCGCCATAAAACCCGCAATTTGGCGCGCGGGCGGCAACACGGGGAGACTGTCAGTGATCGTTTGTGCCGTGCCGCTATGGGACGGCACAAAGCCCCCGGGGGCTTTGTGTGCCTATGATTTGAGTTATTATTGTAATTATAAAGTAAATAATGTATAAAGTCAAGAAATATTTACAGTCAATTCCGCAAAATTCAAAAAGTTTCTATTTTTATTCAGTTTTTTATACAAAAATTACCACCGTTGCAAAAACGGTGGTAATTTTCAACACAAAATGTCAGTAATTTTCACGTTTTACGGGCAGAGCCGCGGCTGCCGCCTGAGGGGGATTCCAATAAGGAGGGTTTGTATATCTCTCGAAGAGGGCGGTGAACTGCGCCTCCACGTATGCCTCGTCGGAATAATCGGAGGCGCTGACGAGCGCGCCGTCGTGAATGTAGCTCGCCACTCCCTCCCCGTCTATTATTACGGTTGCGGGATAGCCCGTGCAGCCGTAACGACTGAGATAGTTGGTCGTGAGGTCCCTCACTATATAGAAGCTGAGACCGAAGCCGTTTGCGGCGTCCACCACCCTCGACTCGCTGTCGTTCGCGTTGGCGTTGCAGTCTATGGCGACTATCGCCACGTCGTCACTGTATCTTCTGTACGCCGTTTCCATGCCCGGGAATTCATATTGGCAGAATTGGCAGTCGGCATACCAGAAGTTGAGCACGACTATCTTCTTCTCCGCAAGCAGCCCGGAAAGCGTTATCTCTTTGCTCGGCTGTTTGGCGGTTGCCAAAGTCGTGTATTCGAAGTCGTTTACTACCGAGCCGACGGTGTACTTTGTCTCAGCCGTGGCGGGAGTTGAGAGGAGCGCGCCCCTGAGCTCTATATTGCAGACGGGATTGCCGGGACGGACTGTGAACGTATCGGTCGACGACGTGTAGCCCGCGGGCAGTTTGGTGACCGTTACGGTGTATTCGGCAGGCTCGAGAGGGGAAGAAAACTTTCCCTTTGAGAATGTGCCCTGCGAGAGCACCGGTGCGCCGCTCCCGTCCTTCACGGAAAACTCTACGCCCGCAAGTTCGATAAGATCGCCGTTTGTGCGCACGAGGCGGAATTCATAGTCTATCGGCTTGCCCGCTTCGAGCTTGTCGATCTTCTCCTTTTTATCCTTCTCTCCGCAGACCGAACAGTGGACGGATCTCTCGCCCTCGCTGTCGAACGTGGGCTCGACGTCGATGGTGTAGTACATCTCCCAATGGTGACCTATAGGTTCGTTTTCAACCGTCTCTTCCTTTCCGCAAGAGGTACGGGTGCAATGGCGTTTCTGCTTTGCGCCGACCGTGCACGAACCCACTTCGAGCACTTCTCCCCACTTCCACTGATGTCCGAGGGCGGGGGTGGTAACAGTGCCGTCCTTGCCGCAGCGATCGCACTTTGCCTCTCTTTCTCCATCATTCTCGCAGTCGGGGAAACTTATGGGTCTGCCCGCTATCCATTCATGTCCGAGCGCGGGCGAGGTACGGGTGACCGTTTCACCGCAGACGGTGCAAACGCCCTCTTCGATTTGCTCTTTTTCGCAGTCGGCTTCCTGCGTGGTGATCCACGACTGGACGTTGTGTACGTGGTGATCGCTCTGACCGCCGCCGGTGTCCTTGTCGCATGCCGCAAAGGCGGTCATGCCGCATATTGCCGCGCAGAGCGCAAACGATACCGCCGCGCGGCGCAATTTGTTTTTCATATATTCTCCTTTTTATTTGAGCGGATAGATATTTTTTAAGATTATCTTATATTTTTGTGGTATTTGTCAAGTACAGGAAAGCGTTTTACAGAAATTTACACTTAATTTTCAATTTTCGGCTTTTGAAAATAATATTGACTTGCGCCCGTTATTCTGCTAAAATACGTTAGGGTAAATAATATGCAATCGCTAAAAGAACTGTACAAAATCGGCAGAGGTCCTTCAAGTTCGCACACGATGGGTCCCGAAAGGGCGGTGAAAGCGATAAAGTCGCGCTTCCCCGAGGCGGACGAGCTGAAAGTCACGCTCTTCGGGTCGCTCGCAATGACGGGCAAGGGACACGGGACGGACGCCGTGATAATAAAGACAGCCGAACCGCTGAAATGCAGCGTGAAATTCGACTATAAGACCCCCTGCCCCGTGCACCCGAATACCCTCGACATCGAGGTCGTATCCCACGGGAAAAAAGTGACTGTGCAACGCGTTTACAGCGTGGGCGGCGGCACGATAGTCTTTGACGGAGAACAGGGCGGGGAAGATGTCCCCGCGGAGGACGTGTATCCCCTCTCCACCTATGCCGACATATCGGAGTACTGCAAGAAGAAGAACATAAGGCTTTGGGAATATGTGTTCGAATGCGAGGGCAAGGACATATATTTCTATCTGCAAAAAATATGGGACAGAATGAGGACGACGATACACGAGGGGCTTACGTGTTCGGGCGTGCTCCCCGGCGGCATAGGCACGGAGAGACGGGCGCAATATCTCTATCACCAGAGGCATATAGACGAATCCATGCAGACGAGGGAAAACAGGCTGGTATGCTCCTATGCCTTTGCCACGAGCGAACAGAACGCCTCGGGCGGTATCATCGTCACCGCTCCAACATGCGGGGCGAGCGGAGTTGTGCCCGCAGTACTCAAATATATGCAGGAAACGAGAGGATTTTCCGACTCGGAGATAATAAAGGCGCTGGCGACGGGCGGGCTGATCGGCAATATCATAAAGAAAAACGCCTCGATAAGCGGGGCGGAATGCGGCTGTCAGGCGGAAATCGGCACGGCGTGCAGCATGGCTTCCGCCGCGCTCGCGGAACTGTTCGAAATGGGGCTCGGGCAGATAGAATACGCCGCGGAAGTGGCTATGGAGCACCACCTCGGGCTGACGTGCGACCCCATCGGCGGATTAGTGCAGATCCCCTGCATAGAGCGCAACGCCGTGGCGGCAATGAGGGCGATAAACGCCCTCTCCCTTGCGGACTTTCTCGCGGATTCGAGAAAAGTATCCTTTGACACCGTGGTGGAGACCATGTATTCCACGGGGAAAGATCTTCTGAACAACTACCGCGAGACGTCGGCGGGCGGGCTCGCAAAGTTCTATAAGCCAAAAAAAGACAGCGGGCAATAAACCAAAACGGAAAAGCCGTTCCGCAGAAACTTGCGGAACGGCTATTTTTTACGGATATTACAGCTTGGCTACGCCCGTGCGGCGGGCTGCCTCCGCCACCGCCTCAGCCACGCTCTTATGCGCGGACTTGTCGTACGCGTAGGGCAGAATGAAATCCTCGCAGAGCTTGTCTTCGGGCACGCAAGCGGCAATGCCGCGGGCGGCGGCTATCATCATCTCGGAGTTTACGGTAGTGGCGCGCACGTCGAGCGCACCGCGGAAGAGCCCCGGAAACACGAGCACGTTGTTTATCTGGTTGGGATACTCGGAAGAACCCGTTCCCACTACCCTCGCGCCTGCGGCGAGAGCGTCCGCGCGGGAAATTTCGGGCACGGGATTCGCACAGGTGAAAACTATCGCGTTTTCCGCCATGGACGCCACCATTTCGCGGGTAACGCAGTTGGCGACGGACACGCCTATAAACACGTCGGCGCCCGCCATGGCGTCGGCAAGTTTGCCCTTAATGCGGCGGCGGTTGGTGACTTTTGCTATCTCCTGCTGCGCGGGATTTACGGAAGTATCGCCCTCGCAGATTATGCCGCGGCTCGCGCAGAGCGTTATGTCTTTTACGCCCATGTTCAAGAGGAATTTCGCAATGGCGATCCCCGCGGCGCCCGCGCCGTTTATCACGATTTTAAGCCCGCCGAGCTCCTTTTTGACGATTTTGAGGGCGTTTATGAGGGCGGCGGCGGTGACTATCGCCGTGCCGTGCTGGTCGTCGTGGAATACGGGTATATCCAGCTCCTCTTTGAGCCGCCTTTCGATTTCGAAACAGCGGGGAGCGGAAATATCTTCGAGATTTATGCCGCCGAAAGAGCCCGCGAGCAGTTTTATCGTCCTTATTATCTCGTCGGCGTCCTTGGAACGGATGCACAGGGGAAATGCGTCTACCCCGCCGAATTCCTTGAAGAGGGCGCACTTGCCCTCCATTACGGGCATGCCAGCCTCGGGACCGATATCGCCCAGCCCGAGCACCGCCGTGCCGTCGGTTATGACGGGAACGGTGTTCCAGCGGCGGGTGAGGCAGAATGACTTTTCCACGTCGTCGTGGATAGCCATGCAGGGCTCGGCAACGCCCGGCGTGTAGGCGAGGGAAAGCTCCTCGCGCGAGCCGACGGGCACGCGCACCTTTGTTTCGATCTTGCCCCGCCATTCGGCGTGCTTTTTCAACGACTCTTCTCTGTAATTCATTGTGTTTCTCCTGTACTTTTATCTCCGAACCATTTTAACACGGCGGCAAGCGATTGTAAAGCGATTTGAAAAGAATACGGGCGCGGCTTCGAAAGCCGCGCCCGCGCTGTTTTAAGGAATAATTCCTATTTTGTGAAGTTTACTCCCAATCGCCGAGGAAGTTAAGGGACAGGTAAGGAGAAACAACCTGTACAGAACTGCTTACATCCTGCGTCTTAACAGTCCATCTTGTCTCACAATCAAACATAGTGGACAATCTGTTATATGTGAGGCTCTCGAACGTCTTAAGACTTACGTTATCGAACGTGCCCTCGTCGTAGTCCGTGGTGTCGTAAGCGGCAACAGCTACGGAGAGGCAATTCTTGAACGTTTCAAGTTCGGCTACGTGCTGTCCGACGAATGCGGACGCGTTCTTCTGGGGAACTTCGTTTACATTGATATCGTTTGCCCTGAACTGAGGAATTACAGATAAGAATGTATCTACGTTCATGAACGCTTTTCCGCCCTTATGATAGCCTACGATACCGCCGCAACGAACGCCGCTCGAAGCGGTTATGTTGCCGACGTATGCGCTGTGGCTTACGTTGAGGACATACATTTCGGATTCATCCTCATAGCAACCTACCATACCGCCGACGCCGCTGGCCACCTCGAAATCGGTGTGAACAAAGCAGTTGTCGATATAGACCTGCGAGCCTATGGAGTCAGCTGTTCCCTCGCACTGGATGAGGCCGATAAGTCCGCCCACGCGGGAGTCGGTTTCGCCGGAAGCCACGAACTTATGACTGCTGTCATTGTCGATGGATACCTGCTCTATCGATACGGGAACTACCGGGGTCTCGTTTAAGTTGCCTATAAGTCCCGCAACACGCTGCGAACCTTTAAGCGCGATATTCTTCATTGCTATATTGTAGAAATATCCGCCGTTGCACTGACCTACAAGAGCTACCGAACGATAATTGCTTTCAAGCGTTATTTCTTCAAACTTGACGTTCATTATCGTGCCGCCGTCTACTCCGCGGAATATTGTCGCCTGATGCTGCTTCGTGCCGGCGTCGGTGACCTGAAGGGTGATGTGGGATATGGTCTTGCCGTTGCCGTTGAACAAGCCCTTGAAGGCTGCTTCCGTACCCTGCATCTTGCTCCACGTCTTTGACGTGAAGTCGAGGTCGTTCATGAGCTTATAGATAGTAGTCGAAGGATTTTCGCTTGCTATCGTCTTGCCTTCGGCGATCGTACGGAACTGCTCGTGAGTGGTAATCTCCTGTACCGTTATCGCTTGCTCATAGACTTCAGAAGTTACATCGCCGTTCATATTGCCGAGTGCGAAATATACGTAATATGCTTCACTGTTGGCGTTTGCATAGGAGAACTTGGGACTTACGTCTCTGAAATCCTTCTTATCCACACCCGTATAAGTCTTGATATTTTCGGCATTGAGCACGGTATTTTCGAGTTTGGTCTTGGAAATAACGGTGTAGATATAGCCCGTCGCGCTGGTGAGGTCGCCCCTTATTTCAAGCCCGTTGCGGTTGATGGAGACGATAGGGTCATCCATAAAGTCTACTTCTGCCGCGGTTCCTGCGGTGTATACCTTATAAGACATGGAAGTTTCAGAGCTGTCCACATTGAGTTTTGCCTTATAGGTTATGGTGTATACGCCCGCATGCGAAGGGGTGAAGCCCTTAACCACTATCTTGGGCGCGGCGCCGTTTTCCTGATACTCGTAAGTAGCTGTAACCGAATACTGATCTTCGGGAAGGAGTTTTCCGTTATAATCATATCCGTTGGTAACGACTACCGTAGGGTCTTTATATATCGTGTAGAGGTCGAGAATAATGTTGTCGCCGTCGTTTATAGGATCGCCGTTCTGATCGGTAACGATCAAGTCGCCGAGTTTGAACTGGTTCTTGAGTATTACAAGCTCGATCTCCGCCGTATCGGTAACACCCTCATAGGTGAGAGTTGCCGTTATGGTGACGGTTTTGTCCGCGTCGGGCTGACGGTGAACGACTGCCGTTACATATTCCGTCCCGGACTTGGAGGACTTAACTTCCGTTCCTATGGTAACAAGATCTTCGTTAGCGGAAGTCCAGCTTACCTTTACAGGTCCCATATTGAGGGGAAGTTCGAAATCCTGATATACGGCTTCGAGGTCAACGGGAACGGTAAGAGCGTTTTTAGCCCTTGCGATTACGTTTTTAGCCTCGGTATCGGCGCCTTCAAGAACGCTGTCCGCCTCGTATACGGGATACTTGGACTGAGAATCCTGACAGAGATCCGCGCCGAGGTCCACGCCGTCTATAAAGGCTCCCCTATCCTTGATTTTAAGGAATCCTTGCATATTGACGGAGCCGTCGGCATTACGCAAATACTCATGTACGGTTTGACCATCTCCCTTCTTATACGAATCTTTACCCGAAAGATTATATTTATAAGTTGTATCGGTCAACTCGATAGGCAACTTCTCAAATATTTCAGTTGCGTTGGGAGCCGTGGTTTCCGTACCTCTTATGCCGTTTTTGCTGTCGGCGTCAAGATTGCCCTCTATCTTATAGGTCTTAGAACCGTTGGTAACGAGCAAACTGTCGCGGACGGTGCCACGATAGGCGTCGTCTTTAATGTTTTTGCTGAGCTGTCCGTGTACGGAAAGCACTCTGTTTACGAGGTTATAGCTGTATTCGTGGCGGGAAAGGTCAACGTTTGCCGACCAATCCTTGGACTCTGTGCCTATCGCTTCGTTTATAACCTCTCCGAACGTAGTTCCTTTATGCGTCTCGTCGTCGTCGACCTTTCTGCCGTTGTCATAGCTCGTGCAGTTGGTGATGGATATAACGCCGGGGTTGGAGTTATCGGTGAAGCCGTGCAGCCTGTTGTTGAAAGCGAGGCAGTTGTTTATGATAACTTCCGCTTCCATGGACTCGCCGCCGAGCTTGAAACCGTTGCCGTCGCCGTTTGCCGTGGTATATCTGTTTTCCCAAACCTCGCCCTCGAGATTTGCCGCATTCTTATTGGCAAATTTTTCGTTGTATTCTTTTTGGGGAGTTTCGATAAACCCGTTTTCGAACGCCACGCAGTTGTACAGGATAACGCAACCGATATTGCCCGAATCGCCCTTTGCATACAAGTCCCAACCATCGTCGGAGTTACGGTATGCAATGCATCCGTCGAATACGTTACCATAACCTACCGTGAGTTTAGCTGCAAAGCCGTCGGCGTTTTCACCCTTGGACTCATTGTCGTAATTGTTATGCGACGTGCAGTTTTTGATAAGGTTATAGTTGGGCCACTCATATATCTTTTCGTCCGAGCCCGCATGTCTGCCGAGCTGCAAGCCCGTGTCGCGGTTGAACGAAAACTCGCAATCCTCTACGACGTTGTAGCTGCCGGCAACATACATACCGTTATCGCCCGCGCCCATTATATCGATGCCTTTCCAATATACGTAGTCGCCGTATATAGACAAGCCGCGGTTATTTCCGTCGAACGTCATATTGGTGAAGTCGAGTACGGGCTTTGCGTTTTCGTCGGGGATGATCTTGATATAGTTATCGAACGTGCCGTCTGCCCAAAGGATGACCCTTTCATTGAGTTTGTAGGTTCCGTCCATTACGATAACCGTGTCGCCTGCCTGAAGTTTGGGCAGGCTCGACGGGTTCGCAGGGACATTGGCGTCGGGCGCGGTATGCATAAGGGCGGGGATCGTAGTGGGGCTGGATTTGGATTCACCCGTACTCTCCGCACTGCCATCGGGCGAGACATAATACGTCTTGCCGCCGCCCTTCTGCACAGCGGCGCCTACCGCCGTTGCAATGACGTTGGATTTTAAGTCGGTCACGCCGTCATTATAGGGCGAACCTCCCCTGTTCAAATTTGTAAAAGTAATTGCACCTGCAACTGCCGTTGCCGACACAGCGAGAACGGCAATTCCTGACAATAACTTCTTCTTAATGTTACTTTTCATAATCCTAATTTTACCTCCTCGCTTACCTTATTTATAAATTACAGTTACCCACATGATGCAGATGGTATCAACATTTGCCTTTAAATCAAACGTGCTTCCTTTTGCGAGCATATCAGAAGTTATTTCCAATTGCCTGCATACAACATCAGTAGTAGTGAATTTTGTACCGAAGTTGTCATCCGAGTCGTTTGCCGCAGGGCTGAGAAGCTCGCTGCCGGAATAAAGTCCGAGATACCTGCCGTCTGTTTTTGCACCCGAAAGCCTTGCATATACATACAAAGTCGCTTCCGCACCGATATTGAGAATTATCTTGTCGTCAGGCTTGTTTTTACCTGCAAGTTCAAGGCGGTAAACTTTAACCGACTTATCTTTACCGTCTGCACCCTTAACAGTCACACTTGCCGCTTTGGTATCGGAATTGAGTTTGGATGAACCCGTTGAGGTGAATGTAGCGTTCTCATTCCATTGGAAAGTGCCATTTAAGGCAATATCCTCAGCCTGTTCTTTTCCGGGAGTGGGTATAACCCCAAAATCCTCAGGAATGGAATATTTTCCGCCAACACCGTTATCGACTAAAGGAATAAGGTCGTTAGGATTGAGTTCATAACTTACAGCCGCAACGCTACCGAATTCAACAGTAATTGCACCTATTCTCGTGTCCTTTGAGGTTGTCACTGTATCAATCACATAAGTTCCGCTTTCGGTAAGAGTATAGTTGATATCAACCATAGTAGTACCATGAACGGTGTAAACATTACCCGTAGTAGTGTATTCGGTCAAACTATCATGATTGCTTGCCTTAACGTAGCTATTTCCATGTTTAAGAGAGATATTGGAATCATTGCTACCGCCGGTAGATGCCGCTTTAAGAGAAACCTTAACGTTTTGAGCGCCCTCGGGTATATCAAACGAAAGGGCAGCTTTCTTTATTGTGATACAGCTGTTAGCCAAACGCAACTTGTGGTTAGGATTGTCTTCCGTAAGCGCAGTAAGGAAACTATTTGCGCCTGTGAGGTGCTCTTGCGTGAACGCAGTTTCCGCTCCGCCATCGGGCAGTCCCATAGCTTTTTGAAGTTCCGTTAAATTCAACGCAAATTGTACATGATCGGGAGAGGTGTAAGTTACTGAGTAATTTACAGTAACAGGGGTAACCTCTTTTTTGTCTCCGAGCGCTGTCTCGGAATATCCAACAACAGCTTCACCTGCGGACGTAACTTTGCAGGTAGAGAAACCTGTAATCGTCATGCCTTCGTCTTTAAGTGTTTTAGTTGCTTTGTCGCCACTTGAATAAGTAACTTCAAATTTCCAAGTGTCGGACATTTCATCCTCAGTACCGAGTTTCTGCGTTAAAACTGCACCCTCTTCTATAAATTTCATTGATACGGGAGTATCTATGACATTAACAATGACAAAGTCGTCGGGACGCCAATCATAGTCAAGCACATAGCCCTTGTTCGTCTTAGCCCAAATCTGATATACGCCGCCCTTCAAGCCGGAGGCAGACGTGAGCTTTTCCGTACCCTTATAGAGCTCTACAGTGTATTCGGCAGAGGTAAGAGTAGCCAAAGTTGCGCCCTTTCCGTCTACTACCTCTACTTTTATCTTGGTCAAATCTATGGTTGCGGTAGGCATTTCAGGTGAAAGAACTATATTTGAGGGAGCTCCTTCGGCAAGCGTCACTTTAAGACCGGGACCTGCGACATGTTTAACGACGGTAACATCGTATTCGGCAGTCTTTGTAACGCCGCCATTGGTGTACGATACCTTTATGGTATACGTCCCCTCCGTGGCTTTAACGTACCCGCTGCTGTCGATCGAGAGATTTTCATCTGTCAAAGCGACATTTTCGGTAGATTCTTCATTGCCCGTTTTGAAATTAGCGGTGACTTTAAGCCCTTCGGAGCTATATTCATCGCCGACCTCATATTCGGTTTTTGCCTGAGCCGCGTCAAGAGTAATCGACTGAAGCGTTTTTACCGGCTCGTTATTCGAAGCGGGCTTGCAGCTGCCGCTGCACGCTACCGAGAACACGAGGGCAAGAGCCATCACGATCGCCATCAATGCGGGCAAAAGTTTTTTGAGTTTTCTCATTTTCTCCTCCATTTTTATTTTTTGCAAATTCCCGAAACTTTTGCCCGCAAGCTGTTAATGTTTGTTAGCGGCGTTTGAAGAACGCCGCTTTTTTATTGTTGGCTCGCCGACAATAA
>CANQXZ010000026.1 GCA_947627955.1 uncultured Clostridia bacterium | reverse complement strand
GTACAATAGCAAAAACTCTCGGATGAATTTATCCGAGAGTTTTTGTCATCGCTTGAAAGCACAATTCTAAAAATTTTATTTTTTGTTCCCTATGGGAAGTGCGCTTTTTTGCGTCCGCCGCTTTGACGTTTCCGCGCAAGTCACGCCCTGTCGTAGATCTTCCCGTCGAGCGTTTTGAAGAGGAACGCGCCGCCGTCGAAGAGGATATATCCGCGGGTGGCGTTTTCGTCTTTGGGCAGGGATACGGAGCCGGGGTTGAGGTGCAAAAAGCCCTCGCCACGGCTGTTTAAGGGCACGTGCGTGTGCCCCGTTATGTAAACGTCGCCTCCGCAGAGGGGCGGCGTCTCTTTATGCCCGTGCGAAAGGTATATGTTCACCCCGCCGCAGAACACCGCGGCATAGTCCGAGAGGGCGGGGAAGGGCAGCACCATCTGGTCCACCTCGCTGTCGCAGTTGCCGCGCACGCACAGTATCTTCTCCTTTACGCCGCCCAACATGCGGGCGACTTCCGCGGGCGCGTATCCCTCGGGCAGCGGGTTGCGCGGACCGTGATAGAGTATGTCGCCGAGCAGGAGCAGCTTGTCCGCCCCCTCCTTTCCGAACGCTTTCAGAAGTTCCCCCGTGTACTTTGCCGACCCGTGCAGGTCGGAGGCGATAAAAAGTTTCATACCAGCTCCTTTAATTTTTCTATCACGCCCTTTTCGGCGTTGGAAGCGACTCTGCCGCTTATCATCTCTTTCAGCCCCGCAAAGGCGTTGGCGGTGACGTAAGCCTCCCCGCACCGCTGCAACAGTTCCGCGTCGTTCATGTGGTCGCCGAAGCCCATACATTCCCCGCGGGCAATGCCCAGCCGCCTTTGCAGCGCCCCGAGCGCTTCCCCCTTGTTCGCCGTGGGGGAAGAGACGTCCAGCCAATCCCTGCCCGAGACCATTGTCCTTAGCCCTTTTATGAGGGGCGGGAGTATCTTCCCGCCGTGTTCCGCGCAGGGCGTGACCTCGTCCCACACCGAAATTTTGAGCGCCGTCTCCTCTTTCGGCGCGTCCGCCCAGCCGTCCACCCGCTTATAGGCGGTGTAGGAAGCGGCTATCTTCTCCTCGAACGGCGCGAAGCCGTCCGTGTAATAGGCGCAGTCCACGCAGGAAAGAAGGGGGTGTAAGCCCTCCGTCTTTTCTATTATGCCCAGCGCGTATTCCACGCTCTCCGCGGGGGTGGGGTCGGAAAAGACCGTCTCCCCGCCGAACCACGCGAGCCCGCCGTTCTCGGCGATTATCGCTATCTTGCCGAGCACGGGCGCAAACAGCTTTTTCAGATTGGGGAGCTGTCTGCCGCTTGCGGGGACGAATATTATCCCCCGCGCATACAGGCGCTCGATGAGGGGAAAGGTTTCTTCGGGCATTATCCCGCCCGGCATCAAAAGGGTGCCGTCGAGATCGCTCGCCACGAGTTTTATCATGAGTATATCATACTTTAAAACCGCGCAAATGTCAAATGCGCGGTCATATCAGCGGCGCAAAAAGGCGGAGTATAAAGCGGGAAAATCTCTTTGCGGGGGAGATCTTGCCCTCGGTGAGGGGCTGGGAGAGGGCGAGGCAGTTGTCAAAGTCGAGCTCGGCTTCCTCGCACATCTGCCCGCCGAGCATTACGCCGCACTCGAAGTTCAGCCGCATGGAGCGGAAGTCGAAGTTGTAGCTGCCCAAAAACGCCTCGGCGTCGCAGATGAGCGCCTTTGCGTGCATGAACCCGGGGGTGAATTCGAAGAACTCCGCCCCGCAGTCCCCGAAGGAGGCGGCTGTGGCTTTGGAGAGCTCGAAGGCGTACGGCTTGTCGGGAATGTGCGGGAGAATTATCTTTACGTCCACGCCCCTGCGCGCCGCGAATTCGAGGGCGCCCGCGAGCTTTTCGCTCACGCAAAAATAGGGGGTGAGGATATGCACCCTCTTTTCAGCCGCGTTTATCTTGCGCACGTACAGCTCCTCGCAGAACCCGCGCGCGGGAGGGGCGTCGCAATAGGGCAGGCAGGTATATTTTCCGCCGAACCGCCCCTCTTTTTCGCAGGAGCCCAGCCACATCGCGTCGAACATGGCTTCGAACACCTTTGCCGCCCCGCCGTATAACGCGAGCCCCGTGTCCTTCCAATAGCCGTACGGGCTTGAAATGTTGGCGTATTCGTCCGCGAGGTTTATCCCGCCCGTAAAGGCGACTTTGCCGTCCACGGTTATTATCTTTCTGTGGTCGCGGAAGTTCAGGCGGGAGCGCGGGAGGGGTATAAGCCTGTGGAATATCTTCACCTCGGCGCCCGCCTCTTTCAGCCTCTTTATGTCCTTTCTGCTAAGGCGGAAGGCGCAGCCTACCCCGTCGGCGATGACCTGCACTTTCGCGCCGTTTGCCGCCGCCTCTTTCACGGCGGAGACAAAGCCGTCGAACACGTGACCGGGGGAGATTATGAAGAACTCCGCGCACACCCGCTCCCTTGCGCGCCTTATCTCCCCGAACGCCGCCTCGAACACCTGTGCGCCGTCGGGGAAGTACCTCGCCGAGTCGTAGCCCGCGTCGCAGGTGCCGCACATGGCATTGGCGCACCCGCCCTCGGGCGAAAGCGCGCCCGCATGCAGTCTGAGTTTGCCGTATCTGCGGTTTTTTGCGGTGGCGATAAGGTATATTGCCGCGCCCGCCACGGGCAGGGAGGCTATCAGCACGAACCACGCGCACTTGCCCTCTGCGCCGCCGCCCCGCGTGAGCAGTATCGCCGCCGCGAGCGCGGAGAGAAAAAACGCCCCCGCATACGCCGCCGCCACGGGGATGACCGCGGGCGCAAGAAAGCATAAAAAAACGATTGCGGCAACTTGCGCCGCAATCAGAACGATATACAGAAAATTGAGTGAAAATATGATTTTCAGAAAGCGCATGATGGAAATATGCGGCTCAGAGAATCATTTTAAGGACGGTCATCTTGCTCTTTTTCACGTTGGAAGCGGGGGAGCACCTCTCCTTGAAGAGAGCCACGGGGTCGTATTCGGTGAGTATCTCCTTTTCGAATACGTCCGTAGTCACCGCGCCGTGGATTATCATGTTTATGACGGCGTCCGTGTAGTCGTAGGCGTTGGAAACGCCGAATACGGTGAGGTTTTTCGTGAGGATATCGCGCGCGTCCATCGGGGCTGTTACCGAGGCTATGCTCGAGATGACCACCGTCTTGCCCTGACCCACCAGCCTCGTGGAGAGGGAGAGGGGCAGGCGCGAATTGCCGCTGTACACGGCGGCGTCGCACAGATGCCCGCCCGTCGCGTTCAGAATGTTGGCGTTCAGATCATCGTCGGCGGTGAAAGAGTAATACATGCCGCACTTTTTGGCTTTTTCGAGATGCGCGGGGTTGTTGTCTATGATTATGGGTATCACCTTATGATATTGGAGGACCTGCGCTATTATGTTGCCCGAAAAATCCGCGCCTACGACGGCGACTCTCTGTCCGGCTTGAAGATTGAGTTTGTCGTAAATATTTTCGGCAATCCCTATCGTTTCTATGCACAGAGCGTGGATATCGTCCACCGAATCGGGCAGGGGCGCCACTTCGCTGTATTCGCACACCACGAAATCGCGCAAAAACCCGTCGAAGTCCTTGCCCGCCTGCAATACGGAAGTGCATTCCCTCGTCTTGCCGCTCAGGCACGCGAGGCAATGCCCGCAAGGTCTCGTCGGTTCGAAGTACACCCGCGCGTTCTTCTCCACGCCATAGCAGTTTTCGCCCACTTCGGTCACAATGCCCACAGCGGCTCTGCCTATCGTCTTGGGATAGGCGGGCTCTTCCGCGCCCGTAAACAGCTGCGCGTCAAAGTCGGTCAAAAGTAGGTGCGAAACCTTAACTTTGACCTGCGTGGGCGAGGTGATATTTACGCTCGACTGCTCGTTGATAAGCGTCTGCGGTCCTTTCAAAACCCAGTTATCCATAACTTAATGCCCATTATACGCCACTTCGCCGACTTTTGCAACTAAATTTCATAAAAAAAGAAAAAGATAAGATTTTCGCCCTTTTCGGTAAAATTTTTGCGAGCGTCCGAAAAAACAATTGACTTAAAGGGATAAATTATATATAATAGTTTAGCATTGTAAGAATATTTAGCGAGGTGAGGAGTAAATGAAGCCCGATATACATCCCGAATATCATGAAGCAACGGTAATATGCGCGTGCGGCGCTACCTTCAAGACGGGGACTACGAAGAAGACGGATACGCTCAAAGTGGACATATGCAACAAATGCCACCCCTTCTTTACCGGTAAGCAGAAGCTGGTTGATACAGGCGGCCGTGTAGACAAATTCAAGAAAAGATATAACATTTAAGTGTATACGGCTTTGCTCGGCAAAGCCGTATTTTGTTTTCGGCGGAACGGAAAAATGAGCGGAAAAGAGAAAGTAAAAACCAAAAAATGCGGCACCTACATAGGCGGTCAGGCGGTGATGGAAGGCGTTATGATGATGGGCAAGACCTGCATGGCGTGCGCCGTCCGCGACCCCGACGGGCAGATACAGGTGGAGGCGAAGCGCCTGCACTCCCCGTCGGGAGTGAAAAAGGCTGCCAAAATACCGTTCGTGCGGGGTATAGTTAACCTCGTCTCGTCGCTCGTGCGCGGGACGAAGGTGCTTACGCGCTCCGCAAAGGTGTACGGCGACGACGGGGAAGAGGGCGGAAAGGTCTCCGCCTTCCTCGCCGAAAAGTTCAAGCTGAGCGTCATGGACGTGGTCACGGGCGTCTCCCTCGTCCTCGGCGTGGCGCTCGCGTTCGCCCTCTTCATGTTTTTGCCGAGGGCGATAACCGATCTGTGGCTGATACGCGTTTTCCCCGCGATAGAGACGGCGCACGGCGGCGTGTGGAGATACGTGATATGGGGCGTGGCGAAGTTCCTGATATTCATAATATATCTCGCGCTGATCCTCCTCATGAAGGACATACGCAGGCTGTATAAATACCACGGCGCGGAGCACAAGACGATCAACGCCTACGAGCACGGAATGGAGCTCACTCCCGAAAACGTGGCTAAGGCGTCGCGCATCCACGACAGGTGCGGCACTTCCTTTCTCTTCATAGTGCTGCTTATAAACGTGCTCGTGCTCTCGCTCGTCACATGGGGCGTGCTCGACGTGTGGTTCAAAGCCGACCTCGGGCGGGCGGCGAGATTTTTCGCACAGCTCGGCATAGAGCTCGTGCTGCTGCCCGTGATCGCGGGGATTTCTTACGAGATACTCAAATTCCTCGCCCGTTTCGACAACAAGTTCGCAGCCATCTTCAAGGCGCCCGGAATGCTGATACAGAAGACCCTGACCACGCGCGAGCCCGACAGGGAGATGATAGAAGTGGCGATAGCCGCCTTTAAAAAGGTGCTCGAAATGGACGCCGACCCCTCCGTGCCCGAGACGGAGTTCGTGACGGGGGGAATACTCTCCAAGATGCTCGCCGACACCAAAAAGAAGTTCGCCGAGGCGGGAATAGACGGGAGCGACGCGGAGTGGATATACGCTTTGAGCCTCGGCATAAAGAGGAGCGAGCTTGAAAAGGAGCGCACGGTGAAGCCCTCCGAGAGCAAGAAGATAGACGAACTCGTAAAAAAGCGGCTGACGGGCAGACCCCTTTGGTATATCGTGGGCGACACCGAGTTCTACGGGCTTAAAATAAAGGTGGACGAGCGGGCGCTCATCCCCCGCCCCGAGACGGAATTGCTCGCCGACATGGTGATAAAATCCGCCGAAAAGGGCGATAAAATACTCGATATGTGCACGGGTTCGGGGTGCGTGGCGATAGCCGCGGCAAAATTCCTTGCCGACAAGGGGGTCACGGTCACGGCTTCGGACATCTCCGACGCCGCCATAATGCTCGCGCGCGAGAACGCGGCGCTCAACGGCGTGAAGATAAACTTCGCCGTGGGCGACATGTTCAGGAGCGTGCACGGCAGATACAACATAATCGCGTGCAACCCGCCCTATATAAAGAGCGGAGAAATTCCCCTCATCCAGCGCGAGGTGCGGGATTTCGAACCCCGCGTCGCCCTCGACGGCGGCGGGGACGGGCTCGATTTTTACAGGCGGATAGCCGCCGAGGCGAAGTCCTATCTCGCCAAGGACGGCATGATAATAATGGAGTGCGGCGAGGGACAGGCGGAGGAGATATTGAAGCTCTTCAAAAAGCGTTCTTACGCAATGGTGCAAAAGGATCTGGCAGGCGTTGACAGGTTCGTGAAAATAGTCTTTTAAAGCGGTGCCCGATGGACAATATGATCGCAAAACTGAAAGATATCTACGACAGGTACACCCTCCTCGGCGAAAAGCTGGGCGATCCCGCCGTCATTGCCGACAGGGCGCAGTGGACGGAACTTGCCAAGGCGCAGGCTGAGATAGCCGAAACCGCCCAAAAGTACGCCGAATACGCCGACTGCGAGCGGCAGATAGCGGAGGCGGAGAGCGCGGAAGCGGAGGAGAGCGACCCCGAGATGCGCGCGCTGTTCCGCGAGGAGTGCGCCGCGCAGAAAAAGAGGCTCGGGGAGATACTCGCCGAGATAAAGACGCTGCTCATCCCCAAGGACAAGGACGACGAGAGGAACTGCATAATGGAGATCCGCGGCGGCGCGGGCGGGGAGGAGGCGGCGCTGTTCGCCTACGAGCTTTACAGAATGTATATCAACTACTGCGAGCGTCACAGGCTCAAAGTGGACGAGGTGGACAAGAGCGAGACCGAGCTCGGCGGCATAAAGGAAGCGGTGCTCAACATAAGCGGCAAGGGCGCATATAAACAGCTCAAATTCGAGAGCGGCGTGCACCGCGTGCAGCGCGTTCCCGAGACGGAGTCGCAGGGCAGGATACACACTTCCACCGCCACCGTGGCGGTCTTGCCCGAAGCCGAGGACGTGGAGGTGGAGATACGCGACGAGGACGTGCGCGTGGACGTATACCGCTCCTCGGGCGCGGGCGGGCAGAAGGTCAACAAGACCGAGACCGCGATACGCCTCACCCACTTCCCCACGGGGATAGTGGTCACCTGTCAGGACGAGCGCAGCCAGCTCAAAAACAAGGACAAGGCTTTCAAGGTGCTCCGCTCGCGGCTGTACGACTATTACAGGAACAGCAAGCAATCGGAGTACGACGCGCACAGAAAATCGCTCGTCGGGCGGGGGGACAGGAGCGAGAGGATACGCACCTACAACTTCCCGCAGGGCAGGGTCACGGACCACAGGATAGGGCTCTCGCTCTTTGACATAGACGCCTTCATGATGGGGGATCTGGACGAGATGATAGAGGCGCTCACCGTCGCCGAGAGGGAGGCTCTCCTCTCGGGGGAAGAGTCATAACGGGCGCGCCCGCGCATATCATATAAAAAACGAGGTAAAACGCATGAACGTACCAAGATCCGTGGCGGAGCTCACGGGCAATACACCCATAGCCGAACTCCGCGCATACTGCGCGAGGGAGGGCGTTTGCGCCCGCATATTCGCCAAGCTCGAGGGCTTCAACCCCGCGGGCTCGGTGAAGGACCGCGTGGCGCTCGCCATGATAGAGGACGCCGAAAAGCGTGGGCTTTTGAAGGCGGGTTCGACAGTGATAGAACCCACTTCGGGCAACACGGGCATAGCGCTCGCCGCCATCGGCGCGGCAAAGGGCTATAAAGTCATTCTCACCATGCCCGACACCATGAGCAGCGAGAGGCGCGCGCTGATAAGGGCGTACGGCGCGGAAGTAGTGCTCACTCCCGGCAAGGAGGGCATGAAGGGGGCTATAGCCCGCGCGGAAGAGCTGAAAAATTCCATAGAGGGCGCAGTGATAGCGGGGCAGTTCACCAATCCCGCCAATCCCGCGGCGCACTTTGCCACCACGGGACCCGAGATATTCTCGGCGATGGAGGGCAAGGTGGATATCTTCGTCGCGTGCGTGGGCACGGGCGGCACCGTGACGGGCGCGGGCAAGTACTTAAAGAGCAGGATACCCGGCGTAAAGGTCGTCGCCGTGGAGCCCGATTCCTCCCCCGTCCTCTCGGGCGGGCGCGCGGGAGCGCATAAGATACAGGGCATAGGCGCGGGCTTCGTGCCCGACACCCTCGATATGTCCGTTCTGGACGGGATAGTGCGCGTGACCGACGGCGAGGCGTTTGCCGCGGCGGCGGAACTCGGCAGAGCGGAGGGGTATCTCGCGGGGATATCTTCGGGCGCGGCGCTCGCCGCGGCGGCGAAGATAGGCAAAAGGGCGGAAAACGCCGACAAGAACATCGTGGTAATACTCCCCGACGGCGGAGACAGGTATCTCTCCACGGGCATATACGGCTGAAAAGGACAAACGGACGCGGCTGTTTCCCCTGCCTGAACGGCAGGGGTCATTTTTCGCCAAAAATCGGGATAAATTTTCATTTCCGTGTTGCTTTTTGTGATATTATGTGTTAGAATTGTGTATATTTAAAAAATCAAGGAGAATTTTTTATGGAGCTTCTTCTGATTATCGTCGGTATAGCGGTCGTGCTCGCGATCGCATACGCGGCTTTCAACTATTTCAGCGTGAAAAAGTTGGAAGAAGGTACGGAAAGAATGCAGGAAATCGGCTCTGCCATACGTACGGGCGCCAACGCGTTCATAAAGTATGAGTACAAGATAGTCGCGATAATAGGCGCGGTAGTCGCTGTCGTGGTGCTCGTCATCATAAGCTGGCAGGCGGCGATAGCCTTTATAATAGGCGCGGTTATGAGCGCGGCGGCGGGCTGGGTCGGCATGAAAATAGCCACCTACGCAAACGTCCGCGTGACGAACAGGGCGCGCGAGACCCGCGACCTCGGCAAGACCTTGAAAGTCGCCTTTAAGGGCGGCTCGGTAATGGGCTTGTGCGTGGCGGGCTTCGCACTACTCGGCGCGGTGGTCGTATATCTCATATTCGGGCTCGGCGCGGGGCAGATAAACGATATAGTTACGGGCAAAGCCGAAGAGATGAAGAATTTCATAGGGCTTCCCACCAACTTCACAATGACCCTTTCGGGCTATGCGCTCGGCTGTTCGATAATAGCCATGTTCAACCGCGTAGGCGGCGGCATCTACACCAAAGCCGCGGATATGGGCGCGGACCTCGTCGGCAAGACGGAAGAGCATATCCCCGAGGACGACCCCCGCAACCCCGCCACGATAGCCGATAACGTCGGCGACAACGTGGGCGACGTGGCAGGGCTCGGCAGCGACCTTCTGGAAAGCTATGTCGGCGCGATACTCTCCGCCGTAATGCTCGCGGGCGAGCTGTTCATGCACGGCAAGGTCATGAGCAAGGAACTGATGAACTCCATGATGCTCTATCCCCTCGTGTTCGCGGGCTGCGGGCTCCTCGCCTGCGTGATAGGCATATCCTACATAGTGCTCAAACCCAACCTCTCCAAAAACGTGCACATGGAGCTGAATATTGCCACGTGGATCTCGGCGGGCGTTACCGTCGTCGCGGGCATAGTCATAGCCATAGTCATGTTCAAGGACATCGGCGGCGGGCTCGGCGACATCAAGTCGGAGATCTACACCGCGGTCGGCTTCCGCGTGGGCGCGTTCAGCCCCTGGCTGGCGGCGGTCATGGGAATCGTTGCGGGCATAGTGATAGGCATAATCTCAGAATATTACACGAGCTACGACTATAAGCCTACTAAGGGCATAGCCGCGGCTTCCAAGGAGGGCGCGGCGCTCACCGTAACGCAGGGGCTCTCCACGGGCATGATAAGCTGTATGCTCCCCGTCGTGGTGCTTGCGGCGGCGATCTTCGGCAGCTACGCGATAGCGGGCATGTACGGCGTTGGCTGCGCGGCGTTCGGAATGCTCTCCTTCGTCGCGGCGACCGTCTCCGTGGATACCTACGGACCCATCTCCGACAACGCGGGCGGCATAGCCGAAATGAGCTATCTGGACGAGGAAGTGCGCGAGATAACCGACAAGCTCGACTCCGTGGGCAACACTACGGCGGCTATCGGCAAGGGCTTTGCGATAGGCAGCGCGTCGTTTGCGGCGCTCTCGCTCATGAGTAGCTATCTGTACGCGTTCGGCGGAGTGGATCTTACGGGCAACCTTTTGCTCAACCTCATAAATCCCCTCACCCTCTGCGGCGCGCTCTGCGGAGCCGCACTGCCCTATATGTTCTCGGGCATGCTCATAAACGCCGTTGCCAAGGCGGCGAGGAAGATGGTGGAGGAAGTGCGCAGGCAGTTCAACGAGATAGAGGGACTGAGAGAGGGCAAAGTTCTGCCCGACTACAAGACCTGCATAGAGATCTCCTCTTCGGGCGCGCTCAAAGAGATGCGCGTTCCCTGCATAATCTGCATACTCTTCCCGCTCGTCACGGGCTTCGTATTCGGACCCTACTTCGTGGGCGGCGTGCTGATGGGCGCGACCATTTCCGCCATAATGCTCGCCATATTCTGCGGCAACTCGGGCGGAGCGTGGGATAACGCGAAGAAATACATCGAATCGGGCGGCATAGAGGGCGAAGCCAAGGGCGGCGCCGCGCACGACGCGTCCGTCGTCGGCGACACCGTGGGCGACCCTTTGAAGGACACCGTGGGACCTTCCCTCGACATACTCATAAAGATAATGTCCACCATATCGCTCGCAACGGTAGTGGTTTTCAACAACTACAACCTCTTCAGCGCCCTTCACCTCATGGATAATCTCAACCTCAACTGGTAAAAAACAGGAAGAAATACGGGCGCGCCGCGCGGCAAATCTGCCGCGCGGCGCTATTTTTATGCAAGGCGGCGCAAAATCCCTTTACAAATAAAAAAATATCTGTTAAAATACTTAGGCTGTAAAAAATTCGCACCCGAGGGGCGGGCGCTCCGTGGCGGTAAATCTTTCAATGCCGCAATAAGCGCCGCAAAGCCGCGCCTTCGGGGAGGTAAAACGGAGGAATTGAAATGGCAGTTATAACAATGAAGCAACTGCTCGAAGCGGGCGTACACTTCGGGCACCAGACGAGAAAGTGGAACCCCAAAATGGGCAAGTACATCTACGCCGCGAGAAACGATATCCACATTATCGACTTGCAGCTCACGGTGGACCTCATCGAGGAAGCGTACAAATTCGTATGCGAGAGCGTAAAAGAGGGCAAGACCGTGCTCTTCGTCGGCACCAAAAAGCAGGCTCAGGACGCCATAAAGGAAGAGGCGGAGCGCTGCGGAATGTACTATGTCAACTCCCGCTGGCTGGGCGGCACGCTCACCAACTTCAAGACTATCCGCTCCCGCATAGACAGGATGGTCAAGATAGAGAAGATGGAAGCCAACGGCGAATTCGACCTGCTCCCCAAAAAGGAAGTCGCAAAGCTCAAAGAGGAGTTCGCCAAGTTGCAGACCAATCTCGGCGGCATAAGGGAAATGAACAGGCTCCCCGGAGTAATGTTCATAGTAGACCCCCACAACGAGGATATAGCCGTTGCCGAAGCGCGCAAGCTCAATATCCCCATTGTAGCCATCACCGATACCAACTGCGACCCCGATCTTATAGACTATGTGATCCCCGGAAACGACGACGCGATCCGCGCCGTAAAACTCATATCTTCCGTGATCGCCAACGCGGTCATAGAGGCTAACCAGGGCGAAACTCCCGTCCTTCCCGCAGAAGAGGGCGAAGAGCCCGCTCCCGCCGAAGAGACAGAGGAAGCAGCCGCACCCGCAGCCGAAACGGAAGAGCCCGCCCCCGCTGAGGACGGCGCAGCCGAATAAGAGAATTATCAAGGAGAATATAAATATGGCATTCACTGCAAAGGACGTTATGACGCTCCGCGACAAGAGCGGCGCGGGCATGCTGGACTGCAAAAAGGCTTTGACCGACGCGGACGGCGATATGGAAAAGGCAGCCGAGCTCCTTCGCGAGCGCGGCATAGCGAAGGCTGTCAAAAAGGAGGGCAGGATCGCGGCAGAGGGCGTCGTCGGCGCATATGTATGCGACAAGTGCGGCGTGGGCGTCCTGCTCGAAATAAACTGCGAGAGCGACTTCGTCTCCCGCGGAGAAAAATTCCACGCCATAGTGGACAAAGTAGCAAAGGTAGTGGCTGAAAACAAGCCCGCCGACGTGGAGGCGCTCAACTCCTGCCCTCTCGACGGCGCTACCGTAAAGGACTTCATAGTCAACGAGACCGCCGTGATCGGCGAAAAGATCTCCATCCGCCGCTTCGTGATATTCGAAAACGCGGGCAAGGTGGAGACATATATCCATATGGGCGGCAAAGTGGGCGTCATGGTGGACGCGGACAGCTTCAAGGCGGGAGCGGAGGAGACACTCCACGACATAGCCTTGCAGATAGCGGCTTCCCGTCCCTCGTACGTCACCCGCGAAGAGGTCCCCGCCGAGGTGCTCGCCAAGGAAAAGGAGATAATGCTCGTCCAGATGCAGAACGACCCGAAGAACGCCGGCAAGCCCGCCGCCATTCTCGAAAAGATAGTGGACGGCAAGTTAGGCAAGTTCTATCAGGAGAACTGCCTCATGGAACAGCCCTTCGTAAAGGACGACAGCCAGAAGGTTTCGCAGGTCATCGGCGACAAGTTCAAGGTCGCGCGTTTCGCCCGCTTCGAGATGGGCGAGGGGCTCGAAAAGAAGAACGAGAACTTGCAGGATGAAGTTGCAAAACAGATAGAATCCATGAAGAAATAATAAAAAGCGCGCCCCGGCAGGGGCGCGCTTTTATCGCTTCCGGGGGCGGGGCGCGTTGAACGAACCCCGCCCTTGCTTTTTGTTACAGGTGTGCTTACGGCCTTATGATCTTTCTTATAGTTTAACCTCGATTCATTTTTCGCAGATCTTATTTATATACTCCTGCATCTCCTGCGGCGTTTCGTTGAAGCCGCGCTTGATCCATTCGTCGAGCAGTCCGAACAGCCCATAGGAGTAAAACCTGCCTCTGTAACATTCGAGCGCATTCTCGCTATGCTGTGGCACCATAATTTCATAAAAAGAATTGTAGATCGCCGTCTGTAAGCCTCGTTCATAACAAAGAGTAAGAATATCTCTTATGCTGTAATTATACTCAAAAAAAGTCAAGCCGTTTTCGGGAGTAAAGTTTTTCCGTTCCGAAACATTATGTTCTTCCGCCCAGCGTTCCCATAACTTTATCAGCTTAAATGTGATCGCTTCTTGTTTGCTTGAAAAGTTACGGAAATATGTCGTTCTACCGACCTGCGCCGTTTCCGAAATTTCGGGAACGGATATTTTTTCTATCGGCTTTTTCCTGAGCAGCTTAATAAGCGCGTCCGCAAGACACTCTTTCAGGAATTCCGTCGTTTTAGCGTTTCCGCCCATATTGTTCTCCTTTACGGTACTTTTTATCGGTTTCGTACCGTTGCGCTTTTTGGCGCGGGCAGATACTTGGCAATCACAGCGAAAAGTGGTACATTATTGGTACGATAGTTCCAGAAAGAGTATATCATGCATTATATGATTTGTCAATCTGGAAAATGGAAAGATATATCAGAATTTCTGCATGGAAATTTCAGACGATCGCTTGATTCGGGAGATATTTGAATATGGAAGAACAAACCGCAGTGCAAAACAAACCAGACGTCCCCAAAAAGAAAGTAAAGCACAAAGGGCTTATCATTGCAGGCTCCATTATAGGCGGCTTGGCGATCTTGGTCTTGATACTTTATTTTGTGGTTACTTGCAATACGCAAATTATCGTAGGCTTCATTCAGAAAGCGACTTACGGCGACGATCCGTTCAATTCATACGAGCCGTATTATGAGCCGATAAACGGCGAAAAGAACAACGGGCAGTATCTTATCAGCGAGATAAAATACGATACGGAATATCCCAACAGCTACCTCGACGTTACTTATCCCGATAAAAACAGGGAAGCCGACCGCCCCACGCTGTTCTATTTCCACGGCGGCGGCTTCTTCGCCGGCAGCAAGAATATGGGCGACCCTATGGCGGAAACCGATGCAACGGCTTTAATAGACGATATTTGCGCCGCGGGATACAATATCGTCAACGTAGACTACGCGCTCGTTCCCGCCTGCCGTTTCCCCGTGCCGCTGATACAGGCGAACAGGGCGTTTGCGTATATGCAGGAACACGCCGCAGAATATCACTTGAATATGGACAAAGTCGTGATCATGGGTTCGTCGGCGGGAGCGATCATGGCAAGCCAGCTCGGCAGTATCATTACCAATCCCGAATATGCCGGATTGCTTGGAATTACGCCCGCGTTCAAGCCCGAACAAGTCAAGGCGGTCGTTCTTGACGACGCGCCCCTCGATTACGAGAAATTTTCTTTCGCAACGAAGATCCTTGTCGGAAATTATGTCAAGGGCAGTATCTATCTTAATAAAAACGACATTAAAAGGTACAACAACATAAAGAGCCTTACCGCGAGTTATCCCGCCGCCGTGCTTCTCGGCAGCGAATACCGTCACGATATGAACGTAATGCACGAGGAACTCCAAAAACTCGGTTGCGAACACATACTTATCGACCCTTATGCGGAGCGCGGAGAAACCAAACAGCATTGTTTTGTAGCTTCCGAAAGAGTCGATCCCGTGGCAAAAGACGCCTTTGACAGAATGATGGCGTTCATAAATGAAAGGACAAAATAAGGAGTTGAAAAGCAATAATCTCTACAATTGTAATAAAATTATGATTAAACAAGGAATAATAAACTTTTTCAAAAACTTAAAATACTTTTTTACGCCGCTCGGCACGCTTGCTCTCGGTTTTATTTTCGGATTATCCGTACTCATACCGGGAATAATCGCTTCGTTTTCTACACTTGCAGACAGCGTTCAAAAAATATTGAGCGACACGACTATTGATTATAACGCATTAAAAGACAGCGCTATATCCGCAGTTCAGGCATTGGATTGGAATGACCCGTCGGAAGCGATAAAAACAATGTTGAGTAACGATTGGCTTATGCAAACCCTTAACGAGTGTGTAAGTTCGTTCGTGGGAAGTGCAGAAGTCTATACGGCGCAATTCACAACCGTTATAAACGCCTTTACGACGGACCTGGTCTCTTATTTTGCGGCTTTTATTGTCTTTCTTGTTCTCGGTCTTATTGGCGGATATTTCCTGACAAGGTGGCTTGTAAGGCGAAATATTGCAAGGCGTTCATTGTGGAAGTATTTGCTCAATGCGTTTATAGATTCGTTGCTTACCGCCACTTTGGTTGCATTATGCGTATGGCTTATACAGGTATGGAAGCCGGGCGCACTCATTTCTTCGCTTGTGTCTATTTTGTTGTTCGGCTTTATTTCGCTTTTTGAAGCCTATGTAGTTCACGCCTGGAAGAAAGTCGATATAAAACAAGTAGTAAATGCAAAAAACATCTTCAAGCTGTTCGCAACCGATTTGATCATATTCGTATTGGCATGGGTTTGTGTTTTATTGGCGATAGTCTTGACAAACCCTATCGTGGGCATTGTAATAGGCATTGTGCTTATGGAAATAGCATTTATTGTTATAGGACTTAATGCGGAAGCGTATGTAAAAAGCGTTTCAGAGAATGGATAACTATGAAGGAAGATATACCGCAAAATTTTAAAAGCGCGCCCCGGTCGGGGCGCGCTTTTAACGTTTCAGGGGGCGTGGCGCGTTCAACGCGCCCCGCCCTCTTCAAAACAGCGTGAGCGCGAACAGGTAGTCCGCGGAGATATCATAAAGACGGCACAGCGTGACTATCTGCGAGTAATTCAGCTCGAATATCCCGTTCTCGAAACGGCTGTATTGCTGCTGCGACATGTGCAGTATCCGCGCCGCCTGTGCCTGCGTGTAGCCCGCGGCTTTCCTGCCCTCTTTCAACCTTTCACCGACTTCTTTTTTGATATCCATATTTTAATCTTATAACTTTTACATCACTTTAATGCTTGACATACATCATTTAGTGATGTAAAATGTAGTTATCAAATCTATTTACGGAGGACAAACAATGAACGGCGATCTGCAAGTGATCCTGATAGTTGCGGCAGTGGCGATAGTATTCGTAATAATCACTGTGCTTGTGAACAAGCTGCTCGACTATCTCAGCAGGCGATTCCCAATAATCTACAACAGCGTGCAGATAGTTTTGGCGGCGGCGTCTTTTGCGCTGAGCTTCGTGTATTGGCACTATAAGCCTTACGGGTACTATCTGGCGGCGATAGTGGCGCAGGTGGGGCTGTATTACGTGTATATGTATCTGTTACTTACGGACATATCCGACTCGGACTATACCACGCAGGAGCAGTCGTACGATCTGATCGGCAGGGAAGAGTACTATACCGACGGCACGCCCGTTACGCATTCGGAAGAGCACTACACGCCCGCGTTCATGCGGAAATTCGGGTTTGCCATTTTGGGGACGGCGCTTCTGACCCTCACGACGGTATTCAAAAATTTTTCGTGGATAGCGCTGATATTGCAACTTATAATGCCCGTGCTGATAATAATCAACACGCTCCGTTACCGTGCTCGCCGCCGCCGCAGAAACCGCGAGTAGAGTTGCGGCGCACTGCGATTTAAAATAAATTATTTATCGAGGTGGAATTGCAAATGGGAAAAGTTTTGGAATTCTTTTCAAAATTCAGTTTTTCTTTATATCTTCTACGTGAACATCTTGTCACAAAGGACATTATAGCCAACGCATACGCAAACGTTGCGGTAGAAAAGAAAAAATTGGAAGAGTTAGGCAAGCAATTGCCCGCAGCGGTCGGGGAAGTCAGCTCGCACATTGCGGCAGATACTTACGAAATAGACCAAAGACCCGTCATAAGAAACAGAGCGGAATTCTATGACGATACAGGCATGTCTTCCGCGAAACTCCGCGAAAAACAGATAGGCGTTCTGAAAAAGGTGACCTCCTATAACTGCATGATAGACAGGGAATCCAATGAAATAAACCAATTGAACGAGATAAGGGAGGGCTGGGAAGCCCGCCTCGCCACCAAGGTGATCGTACAGCCGAAAAAGGTCCCGCCCGAAGTTGTGGAAAAGATTTGCGAAAGGCTTTACGGCGTGGAGCCCGCAGTTCTATCCGATGCGCTTAAAAAAGGCGGCGCGATAGATAATATATTTACATATAACGAGGCGGAGATAGTCGTAAATCACCTGAATTCCTACAAAATAAGCGCCAAAGCGGTGGAGTGCAATGCGGAAGAGCAGGTAAACAGCATGTCGAAGAACAGAAATTCGGAGAGCTATATCCGCCGTATCGCAAGGAACCAGCGCATATTCCTGTCGATCCTCTGGTTTATATTCTGGGGCGTGATGGCTACAATTTATCTGACTGTCTGGAGCTATGGGGACTACGGCTTCGGCATAGCGCTTGCCGTAGTTGCCGCGGTCGGCAGCGCATTGATATTGTTGGTGTTGTGGCTTTTGACGAAGCCGATAATAGCCGT
This sequence comes from uncultured Clostridia bacterium, assembly GCA_947627955.1. Taxonomy (GTDB): domain Bacteria; phylum Bacillota; class Clostridia; order Christensenellales; family Borkfalkiaceae; genus Coproplasma. Next base: position 6,309 of record CANQXZ010000026.1, on the reverse strand, counting down.
TGCATGGCGGGTGATAAACAGATCGTTTAGCAGCAACGCCCAAAAGATCATAGACAGAACGGGTTATCTGCGCGGCGTAGTGCTTTCCGAAGAGTATGAAAAGGGACTCGACGTGTTGTATACGGGGCTCATAAAGTGCCTCAACGCCTACAACGCCAACTGTGAAACCGTAGACAGCTATGCGCGCGTGTTTCTCCCCGAAAGGGCGTACTCGGAGATCTTGCCGATGGTAATAGAGCAGATGTCAATAGGCGCTACTTTCAACGACGCCCTCTATAAAACCGAAGCCACCATAGACAGAAAAATAGCCATGCAGAGGGCGGAAGAGCGCGCGGCAAGGCTCGAAAAGGAGACTTTGCGCCACAATGCGGAATTGGAAGTGCAGGCAAGGCGCAGCGCCGACGCCGCAGAGCAAAGGGCGCGTGCCGCCGAGCTCGCCGTGCAGGAGCAGAGAAATTACAACGAGGCTATAAGAGCGCATACCCGCGCCGTGGAAGAGAACACCCGCGAGATACGCCGCGACAGATACGGACTGTAAAATATATAACCGCAGTAAGGGCGGGAGGAGCGCTTGAACCGGCGCTCATCCCGCCCTTTTTGCCGTACTTCCGCCGCGCTGTAATTTTATTCTGCCAAACTGTCCAAAATCATTGAAATTTGCTTCACGTTATGGTATAATATACCAAGTGAAATTATCGGGAGGACTTATGTCGCCAAAATACAGACGCGTACTGATCAAACTTTCGGGCGAGGCGCTTGCGGGCAAGGCAGGGCACGGGCTTGACGAAAACGTCATTTCGCGCGTTGTCGAACAGATAAAGACGGTGCACAACATGGGCGTGGAGATAGCCCTCGTGATCGGCGGCGGCAACTTCTGGCGCGGCAGGCAGGGCAAGAATATGGACAGGACTATCGCCGACCATATGGGAATGCTCGCAACGGTCATGAACTCCCTCGCGATGATGGACGCCCTCGAACGGCAGGGCATTCCCACGCGCGTGCAGACGGCGCTGATCATGACCTCCGTCGCAGAGCCCTATATCCTCCGCAAGGCGCTCAGCCATTTCGAAAAGAAGAGGGTCGTGATAATGGCGTGCGGCACGGGCAACCCCTATTGCTCCACGGACACTGCGGCGGCGCAGCGCGCCTGCGAGATACAGGCGGACCTTCTCATGATGGCGAAGAACGTGGACGGCATATACGACAGCGACCCCAAGACCAATCCGGGCGCGAAGAAATACGGACATATCAACTATCTCGACATCATAAAGGACGGCATCAAGGCGATGGACACCACAGCCGCCACGATGTGCATGGAAAACGACATTCCCGTAGTGGCTTTCGGGCTGGACGAGGAAAATTCGATAGTCCGCGTGGTATGCGGTGAGCATATCGGCACGATTATAGACAATAATTAAGGAGTGGAAAATATGATTGAACAAGCCGAAGAGATCATGCTCGTTCTCGACGACAGGCTGGGCAAGACGGTCTCCGTTTTGAAGGAGGAATTCGCCTCCGTGCGTGCGGGGCGCGCAAATCCGCATATCCTCGACAAGATAACCGTGGATTATTACGGCGCGGCTACGCCCATAGCGCAGACTTCCAACATCTCCGTGCAGGAGGGCAGGAGCCTCGTCATATCGCCGTGGGATTCCTCCCTCTTGAAGGGCATAGAAAAGGCGATACAGGTCTCCAACATAGGCATAACCCCCGTCAACGACGGCAAGGTGATAAGGCTCAATTTCCCCCAGCTCACCGAGGAGAGAAGAAGGGATCTTTCAAAGCAGGTGAAGAAGATGGGCGAGGACGCTAAGGTCGCGGAGAGGAATATCCGCCGCGACGCGATGGACGCCCTTAAAAAGTTAAAGACCGACAAGCTCGTCTCCGAGGACGAATTTTCCTCCCTTGAAAAGGACGTGGAAAAATATGTGTCCGACGCGATCGCGCAGATAGACGCAGTCGTCGCCGCCAAGGACAAGGAGATAATGACCGTCTGATGCCCGCCGCTATCAAGCCGCCCCGTCATGTGGGGCTGATAATGGACGGCAACGGAAGATGGGCAAAAAAGCGGCTCCTGCCGCGAAGCCTCGGGCACGCGGAGGGAATGAAGGCGCTGATCGCGCTCTCCCGCCACGCAAAGGAGCTCGGCATAGAATACCTCACGGTGTACGCCCTCTCCACGGAGAACATGGCTTCCCGCCCGCGGGAAGAGCTGGAAGGGCTGTTCGGGCTGCTGAGGCAGTATTTTGGCAAAAATCTCAAAGAACTGCACGCTTCGGGCGCGCGGGTGAAGATAATAGGCGATATTTCCGCCTTCCCCGCGGACATAGCCGAACTGCTCGCCGACGGGGAGAAGAACTCTCCCGAAGGCGCGGCGTTCACGCTGTGTTTTGCATTGAATTACGGCGGGCGGGACGAGATAGTCCGCGCCGCGCAAAAGCTCGCCTCAGAGGGCGGCGCGGTCACCGAAGAGAGATTTTCAGACGCGCTTTACACGGCGGGAATGCCCGCGCCCGACCTCATTATAAGGACGGGCGGCGAACTCAGGCTTTCCAACTTTCTGCTGTGGCAGGCGGCGTATGCCGAACTGTACTTCACCGACGTGCTCTTTCCCGATTTCGGGGAGAGGGAATTCGATAAGGCGATAGCCGAATACAATAAAAGGAACAGAAGATTCGGCGGCGTGTGACTGCGCCGCGGATCGCGGAGAATTTTAAATGGAAGAAAACATGACTGCGGCAGCCCCGGTATCTTCGGGGAAGGGCAGCTTTAAACCGAGGCTCATAACCTCAATATGCTATGTGATCGTGTGGGCGGGGCTTACCGCGCTCAAATGGACGGTGCCCGGCGGCTGGGGCTCGCTCGGCTTCGACGTTCTTTTCTGCGCCGTATCCGTGATAGGCAGCGTCGAGTATCTCAGGGCGACGGGGGGCGTATCCTTCCCGCAAAAGGCGTTTACGATAGCGTTCGGGGCGATAGTGGTGCCGCTGTACGTCGGCGTGGAGCTGTCGATGCAGAAGGGCTTTCTGGCGATAGCGTGCGCGTTTACGGTGTACGTCATGTTCTTGATGGCGGCTTCGGTGTTCGACCCCCAGCGTTCGACGGTAAAGGGGACGGTCTCCTGCATATTCTGCATGCTGTATTGCGGCGTGCTCTCAGCTATCCTCTCCTCCGTCAACCACCTTGGGCGCAATTCCATGGCGGCGGTGCTCATGCTCTTCATGGTACCCGTTTTCACGGATACGGGGGCGTTCATCTTCGGTTCGCTCTTCAAGAAGTTTATTCCCTTGAAGCTGTCGCCCAAGCTCTCGCCCAATAAGACGGTGATCGGCGCGGTCGGGGGAATAGTCGGCGGCATACTCGGCGGGCTCGTCTCGTATGCGCTGATCTACTATTTCGGCGGCGTGAACGACAATATCGTCCTCACCCGCTTCAACGACATATATCTCGTATTTTCGAGCAACGCCATCCATCCCATAGTCACGTTTATCCTCGTGGGGCTCGCCACCTCCGTGCTCGCGCAGGTGGGGGATCTCTTCGAGAGCGCCATCAAGCGGGAGTGCAACATAAAGGATATGGGCAAGCTCCTTCCGGGGCACGGCGGAGTTTTAGACCGCTTCGACAGCATGCTCTACTGTTCGGTGGTCGTTCTGCTGTCGTTCGGCACCATAATAATCTGACATTGCGCGGTTTTGCGTGAGCCGAACCGAAAAGTCCCCGCGGCATGCGGGGACTTTGTCATTATTTGATACAAATGGGGGTATAATATAAATGAAAAATATTGCGCTGATAGGCAGCACGGGCTCCGTGGGCAGACAGGTGCTTAAAGTGGTGAAGAACCACCCCGATAAATTCCGCGTTTCGGCGCTCGTGGCAAACCGCCCTTCCGCGGAGTTTTCGCGGCAGACAGAGGAGTTCGCGCCCGAATTTTTTGCGCTCGCCTCGGAGGACAAAAGCCGCGCGCTCGCGGCTTGCGCGCTTGGCTCTGCGGACATAGTCTTCAACGCGGCGGCGGGCTTTGCGGGGCTCGGATACAGTCTGGAAGCGTTAAAGGCGGGCAAACCCCTCGCGCTCGCCAACAAGGAGACCCTCGTGTGCGGCGGGGAAGCGGTCGCACGGTTCGCGGACGCGCGCATAATTCCCGTGGACAGCGAGCATTCCGCCATCTGGCAGTGCCTCGCGTTTGACGCGCACGCGCCTTTGAGAAGGCTCGTGATAACGGCGAGCGGCGGGGCGTTCCGCGGCTATTCCCCCGAAATGCTGGAAGGGGTAACCCCCGCGCAGGCGCTCGCCCACCCCACGTGGAAGATGGGCGCGAAGATAACGGTGGACAGCGCCACGCTCATAAACAAGGGCTATGAGGTGATAGAGGCGCACGCCCTCTACGGCACGCCCTATTCCCGCATAGATACGGTGATACAGCCGCAGAGCATAGTGCATTCCATGGTGGAGTTCGAAGACGGCGCCGTTCTGGCACAGATGAGCTATCCCACAATGGAATTGCCCATACAGCTCGCGCTTACATATCCCGAAAGGCTTTCCTCGTCGCTTGCGCCGATGGACTTCAAAAGGGCGTTTTCGATCGATTTCGAGCCCATGGAGAGGGGAGCGTATCCCCTTTTCGACCTCGCGGTGAAGTGCGGCGAAGAGGGAGGGACCCTGCCCTGCGCCATGAACGCCGCCGACGAGGTCGCCGTGCGGGCTTTTCTGGACGGGAGGATAGGCTTTACGGATATTTACAGGGTGGTCGAGCGGGTAGTGAGCGCGACCGCGCGCGGAGAGGCTGCGGAATTCGGCGTTCTCGAAGAGACCGACCGCGCCGCGCGCGCCGCGGCAAATTCCGCCGTCCGCCGCATCGAAGGTTAGAATTTGGAAACGTTTTTAAAGGTAATGTCCACCGTCGGCTCGGTTTTGCTCGCAGTACTCATTCTGCTCGTTATGATAACCGTCCACGAGTTCGGGCACTATGTCGCCGGCAAGGCGCTCAGATTCGGAATAAACGAGTTTGCGATAGGCTTCGGCCCCAGACTCTTTAAACGCACTTCCCGCAAAACGGGGGAAGTGTTTTCCGTGCGCGCGCTGCCCTTGGGGGGCTTTTGCGCGTTCGAGGGCGAGGACGGCGAGGCGCAGAGCGAAAACTCGTTCACGTCAAAGGCGCCGTGGAAGAGGATAATTGTCCTCGTCGCTGGTCCTTTAATGAACTATCTTCTGGCGCTGCTCCTGATAATCATAGCCATGTTCGCATTCGGGCAGACCATGTTCAAAATAGGCTCCGTCGCCCCCGACGGCACGGGCGCGTATTCGGGCTGTTCCTTTGAGGAGGGCGACGTGATTTTGAGGGCGGACGGCAGGAATATATATCTCACTGCCGACATCATGTCGGCTCTCGGCGGCAAGCGCGAGGGCGACGAGGTCGGCTTCACCGTCCTCAGGGAGGGCGAACGCAGGGATATAGTCCTTAAACTCAGGGCGGACTGCGACTTTAAAAGCTCCACCGAGGTCTCCAAACTTTGGCACGCGCTCGGCGTGGGCACCTATCCCGTCACTTACGGCGAGGGAGAGGAGGAGAACACAGTATACTACTACGATCTTGGCGTGGAGAGTTGCAGGTTCGGGTTTTTCACCACGCTCGGTCACTCCTTCGAGTATTCGTTCAGGATAGCGGGCACTATCTTCAAGGTGCTGGGCGAGCTCCTTACGGGGCATATCGGGCTGGACGCCATGGGCGGACCCGTGACCACTATAAAGCTCACCTCTGAGATAGCCACGCAGTCGGCGCAGAGCTTTTTCGAGATAGCGGCGTATATCGGCGTAAACCTCGCCGTGTTCAACCTGTTGCCCATTCCCGCGCTGGACGGCAGCAAGGTGATATTTTGCCTTATCGAGTGGATATTCCGCAAGCCCGTGCCGCGCAAAATAGAGGCTGTTATCCACGCCGTGGGCTTTATCGCAATTTTGGGCTTCGCGGTGCTCGTGGATATATTGCAATTTGTGTAATGGTTCACGAAAATCTCGGCAAGCCGTGCCTGTGATTTTCCGTGAGTTATGGAGCTCCGTCTCGGTGGGCGTAAGGACAGTCGCCCGCCTCGGTCACCGCTCGCGCCTTGCGAATGCGCTCGCTCTTCTCGCTTCGGCACGCACAGCGCACTGTGCTGTGCTATGAAATGCCTCGCTCGTCCTCGCTCAGGCGCAGGTATGCGCAAATGCAGTGCGCCGTAATTATTTGGGAACAATTGAATTGTCAAACTAAGTGCAACAGTTTGAGATAAAAAAGTTAAATAAATCAACAGGTTTTTTGTAAGATAAAAC
>CANQXZ010000025.1 GCA_947627955.1 uncultured Clostridia bacterium | reverse complement strand
TTTTATCTTACAAAAAACCTGTTGATTTATTTAACTTTTTTATCTCAAACTGTTGCACTTAGTTTGACAATTCAATCTTTTTGTCCGCAAATACTTGAAAAGCCCCGCCGTCGGACGACGGCGGGGCTATAAGGTCAGTTGTTTATTATCTTTTCGGCGAGCTGGGGAGGAACTTCCTCATAGCGCAAGAACTCCGTGGAGAACTTGCCCTGCCCGCGGGTCATCGCCCTGAGGTCGGTGGCATATTTTGCGGTCTCGGAGAGTGGCACCTCGGCGATCACCGTGGTCAGCTCGCCCTCGGTGGCGCTCTCGGCTATCCTGCCGCGGCGCTTGGATATATCGCCCATGACCGCGCCTAAATACTCGTTGGGCACCGCCGCTTTCAGCTTCAATACGGGCTCCAACAGCACGGGTTTGGCGTTTTTGATGCCCTCGCGGAAGGCGAGCGCGGCTGCCGCCTTGAACGCCATTTCGGAGGAGTCTACGTCGTGATAGCTGCCGTCGAAGAGCACGGCGCGCACGCCTATGACGGGATAGCCCGCGAGCACCCCGCGCGACATGCATTCCCTCAGTCCCTTTTCCACCGCGGGGATATACTGCTTGGGAACGGCGCCGCCCACTACTTCGTCGGCGAATTCAAAGTCCGCCTCGCACGGCTCAAAGCGCACCTTGCAGTGCCCGTATTGCCCGTGTCCGCCCGTCTGCTTCTTGTGCTTGCCCTCGGCGACGGCTGTGGCGCGTATCGTCTCGCGGTAGGGTATCTTGGGCTCGGTGAGTATCACGTCTACGCCGTAGCGCGATTTGAGCTTTTTAGCCAATATCTCTATGTGTATCTCGCCCTGCCCGCTCAAAATCATTTCGCCCGTCTCGGGGCGCTTTTCTATGGAGAAGGTGTAGTCCTCCTCGAGCATCTTCGAAAAGCCGGAAAATACCTTTTCCTCGTCCCCCTTGACAGCCGCCGAAACAGCCATGGAAAGGGTGGGGCGGGGGAAGCGGATGGGGTCGAATTGCAGGTTTGTGCCTACGGCGCAGAGGGTGTCGTTGGTGTCAGTGGAAGAGAGCTTGTTCACCGCGCCGATATCGCCCGCGGAGAGCTCGGTTACGAGCTCCGTCTTCTTGCCGCGCAGCATGAATATCTGACCTATGCGCTCTTCTGCGCCCTTGGTGGCGTTGAACACCGTCATGCCCGATTTAAGGCAGCCGCGGAACACCTTTATATAGTTGAGTTTGCCCGTATAGGGGTCGAAAGTCGTCTTGAACACCTGCGCGGCAAAGGGACCGTCGTCCTCGCAGGAGACGTTCACCATTTCGTCCGCGTTGTGGTCGGTGGCGATGGCGTTTTTCCTCTCGTTGGCGGTAGGCATATAGCGCACTATCTCGTCGAGGAGGTTGATAACGCCCCTGTTCTGCAACGCGCTCCCCGCCATGATGGGGATAACGCCGCACGTGGCGATGCCTTTCCTTATGCCGTAAACGGTGTCCTCCTTGGAGAGCTTGCCGTCGGAAAAGTACTTATCCAGTAGCCCGTCGTCGTTTTCGGCGGCGGTCTCCATGAGGCGCGCCTGCATTTCAGCCATTCTCTCTTTCAGCTCTTCGGGTATCTCCGTTTCGGTGCGCCCTGTGGAGGAGAACTTATACGCCCTCTCCTGAATGGCGTTCACGTATCCCGTCATCTTGCCGTCCTGCATGATGGGGATCTGTATGGGCGCGAGCTTGCCCGCGTACTTTTCGCCGAGCGCGCGCACGGTGCCCGCGTAGTCGGCGTTGGGCTTATCCATTCCGTTGATAAAGATTACGAGCGGCTTGCCGAGTTTGAGGCAATAGTCCACTACGCTCTCGGAGCCGATGGGCAGCACGCCGTTCGCCCCTATCACGAGCACTGCGCCGCCGCAAGCGGCGAGCCCCGCGTGCCTTTCGCCCTCGAAGTCGTAAAACCCGGGCAGATCGAGGAGGTTTATTTTCACCTCTTTCCAGATAAGATACGCCGAGGAGGCGTAAACGGAGAGCTGTTTCGCCTTTTCCTGCTCGTCGAAGTCCATAACGGTAGTGCCCGCCGCAACGGAGCCCATTCTGTCGATAACGCCGCCGTTGAAGAGCATGGCTTCGCAGAGGGTGGTTTTGCCCTCTCCGCTGTGCCCGATAACGGCGATGTTGCGGATGTTCTTTGAAGATATAATCATTTTTTCCACCTTATCCTGCAAGAAAGCAGTTACTGTAATCCATTATACAATAGCAAAAGCGGATTTTCAAGCCCCAAACCCAAATTTTATGCTTTTTTGGCGGGCGCGCAGCCCCCGGAAGCGGCAAAAAAGCCAAAAACCCTTGACATTTTGGGGGGGGGGGGGGTGTAACATTTAAACGGAAGGGTATCAGCGGGACTGCCTTTTTCCGCGCAGACGGGCAAACAAATATATTTTACCGTTCCTGCGCAATATAAATATATATGTAATGTATTCCCCGCACAGTAAGGAGGTAACATAGATGAAGAGAATAGCCATCACGATTATTTCGGTTATTCTTTCCGTTATGATAGGCATAACATTTGCGGCTTGCGAGAACGGAAAGGAAGATCCGCCCGCAAAACCCGTTGCGGTTACGGGCGTGACCCTCAGCGAGAGCTCGCTTTCCCTCGCGGTGAACGGCGAAGCCACGCTTACGGCTACGGTCGAACCCGCAAACGCCGCGGATAAGAGCGTGACATGGACTTCGTCCGCGCCCGCAAAAGCCACTGTGGACAACGGCGGCAAGGTAAAGGGCGTTGCCGCGGGTTCCGCCACGATAACCGTCACCACCACGGACGGCGGCTTTACCGCGCAGTGTCAGGTGACGGTGACCCCCGCAGGGTCCGCCACGGTTGCGGTGACGGGGGTAAGGCTGAATAAAGAGGAGACGTCTCTCTCCGTGGGCGGCGAGGAGACTCTTATTGCCACGGTTGAGCCCACAGACGCCACCAATAAGAGCGTGACGTGGACTTCGTCCGCGAGCGAGAAGGTCACCGTGGACGACAGCGGCAAAATAGAGGGCGTTGCAGAGGGCTCCGCCACGATAACTGCGACCACTGCCGACGGCGGCTTTACCGCGCAGTGCGAAGTGACGGTGACAAAGCCCGCTTCCGAGTTGGGCGCCGAGGATTGGGCGGCGGCGTTTGAAGCTACCCGTTCGTCGACCCGTCACGCATATGTCTACGATTATAAAGAGAACGGCGAACCCAACGCGAGATACGAATACAGTTTCGACGGTATAAATTATAAATCATACGAAAGCACGCATGACTATTCGGGAGATTCCGATGGATCCAGCGAATATTATATGTATACCGAAGTTTCGGAAAACAAGCGCATACAGTATGCGGGAGCATATTTGGGCGAGGGCGATCCCGAAACCGATACGGAAGGCTGGATGTGGATGATATACGATACTCCCGACGAGTATCCCTCCGAGGAAGAGGCAAAGGCTGACTTCACGAGCTACATGTGGGACAACGTGTTCGGCAGCTCTTTCGGCGGCGACCTCAGCGAAAAATTCTCCGAGTTCACGTATGACGGGGAGTCGGGGCTTTTCCACTCCGAAACAGTCACCTATAACGGCAGCCCCGCCGAAATCCGGGTGGGGATAAGCGGAGGAATGATCTCCTCGCTCAAAATAGCCACTACCTCAAACATTGACGATAGTGACGTGGAAGTGGAACATTCCTACGCCTTCACCTACGGCGAGGCGGTGGAAATACCTCAGGAAGTATACGACAAGGTATACGGCGACCTCGGCGACGGCGCAATGTCGAACGAGGAATTTGCGGCTGCGATTGCTTCCCTTGCGGCGGACGACGCAAACTATACCGTAGAAGTGGACTACGGCGCAAAGATCGGCAAGAGCACCACCAAGATAGACCTTGCAAAATCCGAGATATCCTCTGTCCAGACCACGGCAGAGCCGTCGGCAGGTTCCATGGCAGTCTATTTCGTAACAAAGAACAACGTTACCGCGATGTTCATGTATACTAAGGATAGCTGGGGAAGCGGTCAGTATATGTCCCCCTCCGCGGTGAAAGAGTGGGTAGGCGAATGCTCGTACGACGGATTCGGCATAATCGGCAACTTCTTGAGCAGTGCCACGCAGATGTACCCCATGCTGACGTTCGAGGCTGACGAAGGAGGCGGCGGAACTTACAGTCTTGTCCAGCCCGGCGAAGACGGTGAGAGCTATAAGTTTATATTCGACGCCGACAACGTGTTGAAGTGCGTTGAACTCAGAAATTGCGAAGTATATATGGGCGGCGGCAGTCCGGTCAAAATGGAGCTGATAACCGTCACTTTCTCGGACTACGGCGCAACGGAAGTGACCTATCCCGACGGCGTTGATGGCTTGACAATGCCCGAAGCGCCCAACGTGACCGAGGAAGAGTGGCAGAACATCTTCGAGTATCTCTCAAATCCCCAAAACGCCAACTACACCGTATCCATAAACTCTGAAGGCACGGAAGTTATCCTGTACGTCAACTACAATGCGGGCATAGTCAAAATTGCCGTGGACGGAAAGGAGTACTACACGGTAATAGATAAACAGACGAACTACGGCGCAGTATTCGAATATGCCGACGCCGCATGGAGCGACGCCGTGAAGGATATGGACGGCGAGAATTTCGACAACTATATCCGGGGATTTAATTTCAGAGAGTTCCTGTGCGGCGATCGTCAAAACGAGTACGGCATGTATCTGGATACTTTGACTAAATTGGGTTATCCGGGGAGTTATTCGAGTTACACGTACGCGGGCGGGGTATTTACGAGCGGCGATAATTCGCTCAAATTCGAGGGCGGCAAGCTCGTGCAGCACAAATTCGGCGATAACTTCACCGCAACGTTCTCGGCATACGGCGAGACGGAGATAACCGTTCCCGCAGATCGCCCCGAATTGCCTCAAAAACCCGATAAGACCCTTGAAGAGTGGCAGAACGCATTCGACGCCCTTAAAGGCACGGGCAACTACACCATAACCGTGACCAATACGGACGGCGCCGAAGACGAGGCTTCGGGCAAGAGCGTCGTCATTAAAGTCGCAGACGGCATATCGGAAGTTACGCTTTCAGACGGCGTTAAGCACTACTATATCGCCGAGGGCTCCGACGCGGGCAAGTTCGTGTTGTATCGTGACGCCGAATGGGATCCCAACCCCGATTGGATAAACCCCGAGGGATTTGATTCGCAGACGTCCGGCTTTGATATAAGTTGGTATTCTGTCTATTCCAACTATTTCGTAAGCGGAACAGACCTTTTAACGCGCCTGAGCTCGGGCTATCAGAACTTTCAGAAGTTCTCTTTCAAAGATGGCGTGTATACGCTGTTGGATTGGGATAGGACATATGAAGTCACTTTCTCCGGCGGCGACCCCGACGTGCCTCAGATAAAGATCAAGGGCGAATATATGAGCAGACACAACATAGTCTCCACCATAACTTTCAGCGCGGTGCGCGAAACGTCGATAACCGTTCCCGAAAACCGCCCCGACATGCCCAGACACATGAACGGAGAAGAGTGGGAAGCGGCGATAACGGCTTCGATGGATGAAAAAGATAAGGCGTATGAGATCCAATTTCAAAGAGACTCTCTGATGTACGACGGCAACGGCAAATATGACGGCGGTTCTCTGATGTACGATGGCGAAAACAAAAAAGCCGCGCTTATGCTTGATAGCGAAAAGTGGTTTTTCAGAGTTTCGGGCAAGGTGATCGACGTCTTCCGCTATGTTGACGCGGTCGAACCTCGTTGGGAGCAGCTCGAAGGCGCTGCCGTCAGCTCCGACGACGGCATTGCGGAACTCAAACAGAAAATCAAAGATATAGCCTCGCAGGAGGGCGTTCAGATCCAATTCATAGAGGAGATCTTAACACGCGCGTACAACGGCATAAACGAGCATGAAAATGAATCCCGTACGCTCTCTGAAATGTTTGCGGCGGAAGGATTCTGTAAGTGGTACGGCGCGAAAGCCGCTAATTTATATGTGCGGATAGGAGAATCTTACGGAGCGAATATCGTGTTTGAGGATGGCAAGATATCAGAATTCGCCGGCATGAACTTCTCTTACGTTCAACCGACAGAGATCTACGATTTTGAAGGCGAAATAACAAACGGCGTTGGCGATCTTACGGACTACTGAAAATAACCTGATCTATACGGCTGTATAGGGACTGCCGCAGCCCGTTCGCGGGCTGCGGCAGGCTGTTTTATAGGGTAAAATAATTTGCCTGCGCGGCGGCGGGGAGACCCCGCCGCCGCGCGTATTTTTTTGCGCATTCGGGCAAATTTAACATTTTCCGACAGCCAAGCTGTTAATTTTTACCAAATTTTCTGTTATATTTCATTTGCAAAAGTCCATAAGAAAATATAATATCAAATTTCGGGAATATTCCGAGCCTCCGCAAAAGGGCAAAAACGGGGCGGAGATCCCCATATCTTGTGTGCCCTGCGGCATAAAATACACAATTGGGGCGCGCGTGGCAAAAACGGGGCAAAACGGGCAAAAAAAGGGCAAAAAACGCCTTAAAAATCCTTTCCGACCCGCTGATTTTTGTTGACTTTTGAAATTTTATCTATTATAATAGTCGAGCGTGTTCAGAAAAGTGCGTATTGGGTTGACGTGTGAAGTTACTGAAATCCGCGTTTGAAAGCAGCGCGGCAGATAATTTACACCGACAAATGTCCGGGCTCGACCCGGGCGACTAACCGTGGCTTTTGTACCTTTAACACCGTAAGGTGTTTTTTTAGTGCCCGAGCCGCGATACACACGGATAGGTTGTAGAACGCGAAAAATTTTTTTGAGTTAGTATAAAGGAGACTTTACAATGGCAGGACAGAAAATAAGGATCAAACTTGCGGCTTACGACCACGAACTCGTGGACCTTGCGGCTTCCCGCATAGTGGAGACCATGAAAAAGAGCGGGGCTAAAATAGCTGGACCCATTCCCCTCCCCACCGAAAAGGAGATAGTCACTATTTTGCGCTCTCCCCACAAGGACAAGGACAGCCGCGAACAGTTCGAACAGAGAACGTATAAGAGGATAATCGACATATACACCCCCAACGCGAAGTTGCTCGACACGGTGCACCTTCCCGCGGGCGTGGATATAAAGATAAAGCTGTAACAACAGCATTCACGAAAATTATGCGGGAGCCGCCCGCACAATTTTCCGTGATTTGAGGGCTTCTCGCCCTCTGTCTGCGATTTTTCAGTGCCCACGATAATATAATCGCAGACATTCACCTCGCTCAGGCGAAAGTTTTCGCAAATTGAGACGAGCGCGAATTTCTCAAAACAGCACAGTGCGCTGTTTTGCCGCGCGAGATGAGTGAGTGTATATGTCTCGCACGAACGGTGACCGAACACGGCGTTGTTCCTTACGCCGTGTGAGAAGGCGGCGCAGGGGAACCCTGCTTGCAACGTGGGATAATTAAATAAGTTTTTAAATACTTTTGCTCATATATACTCTACGGAGAGGCGACGACGTTTGCGGCAACGCAAAACGGCGCGACGGCGATCTGCGGTATATGCAATATAAAAAAACGGAGGAACTTTATCAGATGAATAAAGCAATCATCGGGCGTAAAGCGGGTATGACCCAGATATTTACGCCGGAGGGCAAGGTCATTCCCGTAACCGTTATAGAAGCGGGTCCCTGCCCCGTAGTGCAGATCAAAACTGTGGAAAAAGACGGCTATGCCGCTTTGAAGCTCGGTTTTGACGAAGCAAAGGAAAAGGCTTTGAACAAGCCCGACCTCGGGCAGTTCAAAAAAGCGGGCGTGAAGCCCTGCAAGGTGCTCAAAGAATTCCGCCTCAGCGATCTGTCGGCGTATGAAGTGGGCAAGGAAGTAAAGGTGGACGCGTTCGCCGCGGGCGACAGGGTAGACGTTCACGGCGTTTCGAAAGGACACGGCTTTTCGGGCGTCATTAAAAGATGGAACCAGCACCGTCTGAAAGAGACCCACGGCGTGGGACCCGTGCACAGGGAGCCCGGCTCCATGGGCGCGAACAGCTCCCCCTCGAGGGTGTTCAAGAACAAGAGGCTCGCGGGGCAGTACGGCGTTGAAAACGTGACCGTGCTCAACCTCGAAGTAGTCAGGGTAGACGCAGAGAGAAACTGCCTGCTCATAAAGGGCTCGGTGCCCGGACCCAACGGCGCTGTCGTGACCATAAACGACACCGTCAAGTAAGGAGGACTGATATGCCTAACATCAATGTAAAAGTATATAAAATGGACGGCACGGAAGCGGGGGAGATGGCTCTTTCGGAAAGCGTGTTCGGCGTTGAATACAACGAGCCGCTCATTCACCAGGCAATAGTTACCCGCCTCGCCAACGAAAGGCAGGGCACAAAGTCCACTCTCACCCGTACGGAAGTGAGGGGCGGCGGCAAGAAGCCTTGGAGACAGAAGGGCACGGGCAACGCGCGTCAGGGCTCCATAAGGGCTCCCCAATGGATAAAGGGCGGCGTGGTATTCGCACCCAAGAGCCGCGATTATTCAAAGGACATGAACAAGAAGGCAAAGATAGGCGCGCTCCTTTCCGCCCTCTCCAAAAAGGTGGCGGACGGCGAGCTGACGGTAGTCGAGAGCCTCTCTGTGCAAAACGGCAAGACGAAGGAGATGGAGGCGTTCCGCAAGGCGTTCAAGCTCGACAAGTCGGCGGTAGTCGTAATGGACGAAAACGACGAGCTGGTTATCCGCGCCGCGAGGAACATCGAAAATCTTTCCACCCTTCCCGTCAGCCAAATTTCCGCGTATGAGGTGGTAGCCAACTCCAAAATAGTGCTCACCAAAGCCGCGGTGGAAAAAATCGAGGAGGTCTACGGAAAATAATGTTCGCCGAAGATATAATCATAAAACCCCTCCTTACCGAAAAGGGATACGACGGGATAGCCGACAAGAAATACACTTTCATAGTAAAGAAGTCGGCGGATAAAAAGCAGATAAAAGCCGCCGTTGAGAAGTTGTTCGGCGTAGACGTGAAGAGCGTGAACACCGTAAACTGCAAGGGCAAGTTGAAGAGAATGGGCAAATACGAGGGTTACACCCCCGATTACAAGAAGGCGATCGTTCAGCTCGAAGCTGACTCCAAGGCGATCGAGTACTTCAGCTCGTTATCGTAAGGAGGAAATGCGTTATGGCAATCAAGAGGTATAAGCCCACTTCCGCCGCGCGCCGTTTCATGACGGTAAGCGCGTACGACGAGATAACCTGCGACAAGCCCCAGAAGAGCTTGTTGCACGACAAGCGCAAGACGGGCGGCAGGAACAATCAGGGCAAGATAACCGTTCGCCACATAGGCGGCGGCAACAGGATAAAGTACAGAGTAATAGACTTCAAGCGCGACAAAGACGGCATACCCGCAACGGTAAAGACCATCGAGTACGACCCCAACCGCTCGGCGAACATAGCCCTTGTGGCATACGCCGACGGCGAAAAGAGATATATCCTCGCTCCCGTCGGGCTCAACGTGGGGGACAAGATAATCTCGGGCGCGGGCGCCGATATAAAGTCGGGCAATAACCTGCCCCTTTCGGATATCCCCGTGGGCACCGTAGTGCACGCCATAGAGCTCAAACCGGGCAGGGGCGCGCAGGTCGCGAGAGCGGCGGGCATCTCCGCCCAGATAATGGCAAAAGAGGGCGCGTACGCAACGCTGCGCATGCCTTCTGGCGAAATGAGGCTCGTCCCCTTAAAGTGCAAGGCGACGATAGGGCAGGTAGGCAATCTCGAACACGAGATAATCCGCGTGGGCAAGGCGGGCAAGACCCGTTATCTCGGCACGAGACCCACGGTGCGCGGTTCCGTCATGAACCCCAACGACCACCCTCACGGCGGCGGCGAGGGCAAGAGCCCCGTCGGACACGCGGGTCCCATGACCCCTTGGGGCAAGCCCGCTCTCGGCTACAAGACGAGAAAGAAGAAGAATCCTACTTCCAAGTTTATCTTGAAGCGTATCAATTAAGGAGGAATAAGCAATGTCAAGAAGCGTTAAAAAAGGTCCTTATGCCGAAGCGAGGCTTATGGCAAGAATAGAGGCGATGAACGCTGCCGGCGAGAAAAAGGTGGTAAAAACCTGGTCCCGCGCGACAACGATATTCCCCCAGATGGTAGGACACACGATAGCCGTGTACGACGGCAGGAAGCACGTACCCGTATATATAACCGAAGATATGGTAGGCTGCAAGCTCGGCGAGTTTGCCCCGACCAGAACGTTCAAAGGACACGCGGCAAAGACCGCTGCCAAGAAGTAAGGAGACGTAATATGGCAAGCAATATGAATAAAAAGACGGAAAGAATTGCCGCTATCAAAGACAAACGCCCTTACGCGACGGCAAAATATCTCAGGTTATCCCCTTATAAGGTAAGAACGGTGCTCGCGCTCATCCGCGGCAAGTCCGTGGAAGAGGCGGAAGCCATTCTGACATATTGCGGCAAGGGCGGCAGCGACGAGGTCAAAAAAGTTTTGCTCTCCGCGGCAGCCAACGCCGAACACAACAACGGAATGGACAGGGGCGACCTTGTCGTCGCCGAAGCCTATGCGGACGGCGGTCCTCACCTCAAGAGGATGCAGCCCGTATCCAAGGGCAGGGGACACGCCATTTTGAAAAGAACGAGCCACGTCACGGTAATACTCGACGCGAAGAAGGTTTAAGGAGAGAATATATGGGACAGAAAGTTAATCCTCACGGTTTAAGGGTCGGCATAATTTCCGCTTGGGACACCCAGTGGTATGCTGACAAAAAGCAATTCCCCGCGCATATCAAAGAGGACAACGATATACGCACCTTCCTCAAAAAGAAGTACTACGACGCGGCGATAAGCAAGGTGACGATAGTCCGCGCCGCCAACAAGATAGAGGTGGGCATATACACGGGGCGCCCCGGCGTGCTCATCGGCAAGGCGGGCTCGGAGATAGACGTCATCAAAAAGAGCCTTTCCAAGCTCACCAAGGGCAAGGTAATAATAATCAACGTAAGGAAGATCGACAAGATCGACCAGGACGCGCAGCTTGTGGCTGAATCGGTAGCGGCGCAGCTCGAAAAGCGCGTATCTTACAGGAGAGCCGTCAAACAGCAGATAGCCAAAGTCGCAAAGACGGGAGTTAAGGGCGTCAAGATAACCGTGGGCGGCAGGCTCGACGGCAGGGAGATCGCGGGAAGCGAAAGCTATCACGAGGGCTCCATTCCCCTTCAGACCATCCGCGCGGACATAGACTACGGCTTTGCGGAAGCGCACACCACTTTCGGCGTGCTCGGCGTAAAGTGCTGGATCTACAAAGGCGAGGTTCTCAACAAGACCAAAAAACTTATAATATCGGAGGGAGGCGAAGAATAAAATGTTGATCCCCAAGAGAGTTAAGAGGAGAAAGCAGCATCGCGGCAAGTTGCACGGCTCCGCCCAGAAGGGCAACGTCGTAGCATACGGCGAGTACGGTCTCGTAGCCGAAGAATGCGGCTGGATAAAGTCCAACCAGATAGAAGCCGCCCGTATAGCCATGACGAGGTTCATTAAGCGCGGCGGGCAGGTATGGATAGACATATTCCCCCACAAGCCCATCACCCGTCACCCCGCAGAAGCCCGTATGGGCTCGGGCAAAGGCGCGGTCGAATATTGGGTGGCTACGGTCAAGCCCGGCAGGGTCATGTTCGAAATGGCGGGCGTGACCGAAGACGTTGCAAGAGAGGCTATGAGGCTCGCGAGCCACAAGCTCCCCGTAAAATGCAAGTTCGTCAAGAAAGAAGTTGTGGAAGGCGGTGAAGCAAATGAAGGTTAAGGAAATAATCAATTTAAGCGACGACGAACTGAACAAAAAACTTCAGGAACTCAAGACCGAACTCTTCAATCTGCGCTTCCGCCATGCGAGCGGACAGCTCGAAAATCCCCTTTCGATAAACCTCGTAAAGAAGGACATCGCAAGGGTGAACACCGTGATCCGCGCAAGGCAGTTAAAGGCGTAAAAGGAGCAAGAAATGGAAAGAACGACATTGAGAAAGGAAAGAGTGGGGATAGTGGTTTCGGACAAGATGGACAAGACGGTAGTCGTAGCCGTCACCGAAAAATCCAAGCACCCCCTCTATAAAAAGACTATAACCAAGACCACCCGCTTCAAAGCGCACGACGAAAACAACGAGTGCGGCGAGGGCGACACCGTCAGAATAGTCGAAACGCGCAAACTTTCCAAGCAAAAGAATTGGCGCGTTGCCGAGATAATCGAAAAGGCGAAGTAATCGTTTTTTCGGACCACGCGGCGCCGCTGAGATCGGCGGCGCATAAGTAAAGGGAGCAAGATTGTCACGGGCGGGCAATGGAGAGCGGGATAACTCACCTCGCTTATGTGCGCGCGGCGCAATCCTCTGCGAAAAAACAAGTTGTAAGTTTCAAATCAATAAGGAGTAAGATTTATGATACAACCTCAGACAAGGCTCAAAGTCGCCGACAACAGCGGCGCGAAAGAGCTCATGTGCATCAAGGTGCTCGGCGGAAGCTGGAGAAAGTACGCCAACATAGGCGACGTCATAGTGTGTTCCGTCAAGACCGCGACGCCCGGCGGTGCGGTGAAAAAAGGCGAAGTCGTAAAAGCGGTGGTAGTCCGCAGCACCAAGGGCATCAGGCGCGACGACGGAACGTATATCACGTTCGACGACAACGCAGCCGTAATAATCAACCAGAACAAGGAACCGCGCGGAACGCGTATCTTCGGACCGATAGCGAGAGAACTGCGTGAAAAGAACTATATGAAGATAATCTCTCTCGCACCCGAGGTATTATAAGGAGAAAGGCTATGAACGTAAAATTGAACGATAACGTAGTTGTTATAACCGGCAAGTATGCGGGCAAGCAGGGCAAAGTGATCGCCACTTCTCCCAAGAGCGGTACTGTTGTGGTGGAGGGGATAAACCTTCACAAGAAGTCCAAAAAAGCGAGAAAAGCCAACGAAGTCTCGCAGATAGTCGAGATAGAGGCGCCCATCGACGTTTCCAACGTCATGATAATGTGTCCCGCGTGCGGCAAAGCGGTGCGCGTTAAGCACAGCGTAGGCGAGGACGGCAAGAAGACGCGCGTGTGCGCGAAGTGCGGCGCGTCGCTCGACAAGGGATATTCCGGCAAGGCGGCGAAGGCAGCCGCGGCTAAAAAGGAAGAGCCCAAAAAGCGCGTCAGAAAGCGCGCTAAGAAGGAAGAGGCTGCCGCAGAAGAGAGCGGTAAGACCGAATAAGGAGGCGCACGATGGCTAATACGAAAAAAACCACTCAAACCGCAAAGCCCGCCGCTGCGGAAAATGCGGAAAAATACAAATCGAGAGTGCAGGAGCAATACTGCAACGAAGTCGTGCCCTATCTTACGGCTAAATTCGGCTACAAAAATCCCATGGAAGTGCCCAAGCTCGTGAAGATAGTCGTCAGCTCGGGTCTCGGCGACATAAAGGACAACGCAAAGTCCATACAGATAGCGCAGGGCGAGCTGAAACAGATCACGGGACAGCAGCCCGTGCTGACCAAGGCGAAGAAATCCGTCGCAAACTTCAAAGTGCGCGAGGGCATGACGATAGGTCTCAAAGTGACCCTCCGCGGCAGGATGATGTACGACTTTTACGACAAATTCGTGTCGATAGCTCTTCCGAGAGTGCGCGACTTCAGGGGCGTGCCCACGGACAGTTTCGACGGCAAGGGCAACTATTGCATGGGCGTCAAAGAGCAGCTGATATTCCCCGAGATCCAATACGATCAGGTCGAGAAGATCAGGGGCATGGATATCTGCATAGTGACGACGGCAAAGACCGACGAAGAAGCGAGAGAACTTTTAAGGGCGCTGGGTATGCCCTTCAAAAAGTAAGGAGTGATTATGGCAAAGAAATCAATGATAAATAAACAGCAGAGACCTGCTAAATATTCCACGAGAGCGTATACCAGATGCTCCATCTGCGGCAGACCCCACGCCGTGCTCCGCAAATACGGAGTATGCCGTATCTGTTTCAGGAACCTCGCTTACAAGGGGCAGATCCCCGGCGTTAAAAAATCGAGTTGGTGACAAGGAGAGAGAACGATGACAGATCCCATAGCAGATATGCTCACGCGCATCCGCAACGCGATAAGCGCGAATAAAGAGACGGTTGAGGTTCCCTCATCCAACGCGAAAAAGGCGATAGCCGACATACTCCTTGCCGAAGGATACGTATCCGACGTCAAGGTAGCGGAGGACGGCTACAACGGCAAGATAGTTATAACCCTCAAATATACGGCAAAGAAAAAGAACGTTATAAACGGTCTTAAAAGGGTATCCAAGCCCGGTTTGAGGACGTATACGAGCGTTGAAGATATGCCCAAGGTCATGGACGGGCTCGGCGTAGCCGTGCTCTCCACCAACAAGGGCATTCTCACGGACAAACAGGCAAAAGCCCTGAACGTAGGCGGCGAAGTGCTGTGCTACATCTGGTAAGGAGGTAATTTTATATGTCGAGAATAGGTAAATTACCCGTAGCTCTGCCCGCCGGCGTCACAGTCACGTTCGACAACGGACTTCTGACGGTAAAGGGCGGCAAGGGCACGCTTACGCAGACGGTTACGGGCGAAATAGACATAAAGGTGGAGGGCGCCCAAGCGCACGTGGTCACCACGGGCAACGCCGAGGACACCAACGCCAAGCACGGTCTCTACCGCGCGCTGCTGCACAATATGGTGGTCGGCGTTTCGGAGGGGTATACGAAGACCCTTCTCGTGAACGGCGTCGGCTGGAAGGTCGCAAAAAGCGGCAACAAGCTCGTGCTCAACGTGGGCTTTTCGCACCCCGTGGAGTTCACCGAGCCCGCGGGCATAACGTTCGCCTGCCCCAGCGACAAAGAGATCACCGTATCCGGCATAGACAAGACGGTCGTCGGACAGACGGCAGCCAACATCCGCAAAGTAAGGATCCCCGAGCCCTATCACGGTTACGGTATCTCCTACAAGGGAGAAGTGATCGAGCGCAAGGAAGGCAAGACGGGAGGCAAGGGCAAGAAGTAAAACCCGTGCGGCGCCGCCGCAATGGGTGCAAAGGGTCTGAACCCGTTGCCCGTAAGGAGAAATTATGATAAAGAAAATAGATAAAAACCAGGAAAGGCTCCGCCGCCATGTCCGCGTGAGAAAGAAGATAAGCGGCACGGCGGAAACTCCCAGAATGAGCGTTTTCCGCAGTCTCAATCACATTTACGTCCAGATAATCGACGACGTAAAGGGCGTCACTCTCTGCTCGGCTTCCACGATGGAAAAGGAACTGAAAGCCAAGGTGGAGGGGTTATCCAAGACCGACGCCGCAAAAGCCGTAGGTAAAGCGGTGGGCGAAAGGGCAGTGGCTCTCAAAATAGAGACAGTGGTCTTTGACAGGGGCGGCTATCTGTACACGGGACGCGTGCAGGCGGTTGCGGACGGCGCAAGGGAAGCCGGACTCAAATTCTAAGGAGCGAGTTATGGAAGAGAAGAAAGAAAGACCTGCAAGAAGAAACGACAGAAGAAGACAGCAG
Organism: uncultured Clostridia bacterium; assembly: GCA_947627955.1. Taxonomy (GTDB): domain Bacteria; phylum Bacillota; class Clostridia; order Christensenellales; family Borkfalkiaceae; genus Coproplasma. The sequence goes on along the minus strand of CANQXZ010000025.1, from coordinate 8,436 downwards.
GAAGACGACGGGCTCGTAAAAAAGCTCATTCAGGTAAACAGGGTCACCAAGACCGTCAAGGGCGGCAGAAACATGCGCTTTGCGGCGCTTGTGGTCGTAGGCGACGGCAAGGGCTCGGTAGGCTACGGAATGGGCAAGAGCAAGGAAGTCCCCGAGGCGATAGAAAAGGCGAACGCGCAGGCTAAGAAGAACATGAAGCCCGTCGCGTTGCATGGCACCACCATTCCCCACACCGTTCAGGGCGTGTTCGGAAGGGGCTGCGTGCTCATGATGCCCGCTGCGGAAGGTACCGGCGTTATAGCCGGCGGTCCCGTGCGCGCCGTCATGGAAGCCGCGGGAATAAAGGACGTAAGGACCAAGTCCCACGGCACTTCCAACCCCATAAACTGCGTAAAGGCTGCGATCCACGGGCTCATGGAGCTCAAATCGCCCGAGGCGGTAGCCGCCGCGCGCGGCAAGACCGTTGAAGAGCTCAAAGCGTAAAGGAGGCTGAAAATGATAAAGGTAACTTTGATAAAGAGTGCCTCCAACGAGGTAAAATCCGTAAAGGCTACGGTAGAAGCGCTCGGGCTCAGAAAGATAGGACAGAGCAAGGTATTGCAGTCCACTCCCGCCAATCTTGGGCAGATCAAAAAGATCTCCTACCTCGTAAAGACCGAAGAGGTAGAGGGATAAGGAGGAGCTTTATGAGAATAGACACATTATCGCCCGCAGAGGGCGCGAATACGCCCGCAAAGAGATTGGGCAGGGGCATAGGTTCGGGGCTCGGCAAGACCTCCGGCAAAGGACACAAAGGTCAGTGGGCGCGTTCGGGCGGCGGCGTACGTCCCGGTTTCGAGGGCGGTCAGATGCCGATGCACAGAAGGATCCCCAAGCGCGGTTTCCACAACAAGTGGGGCGTAATCTACACCATAATCAACCTCAGCCAGCTTGCGGAAGTTCCCGCGGGCACGGTCGTGGACTATGACTACGTTGCGGAGCACTCGCTCGCAAAGCAGGTGAAGAACTCCGCGGGGCTCAAAGTCCTCGGCAACGGCGAACTCAAAGCCGCCATCACCGTGAAAGCCGCCAAGTTCTCCGGGAGCGCAAAGGCAGCCATAGAAAAGGCGGGCGGCACCGCAGAGGTTGAGCAATAAAAAATACCTACGCCCGTGTATCGGGCGGCGCGAGGTTTTAAATGTTCGAAACAATAAAAAATTGTTTTAAGGTAAAGGAGATAAGGAAGAAGATCTGGATAACCTTGCTTCTTCTTCTGATCTTCCGTTTGGGATGCTACATTCCCGTTCCGGGCATAGACGTAGCCACGTTCAGCGGCACCATCCAGAACAACAGCTTTCTGAGCGTGCTGTCGCAGATAACGGGCGGTTCGCTTGCGAACGCCACGCTGTTCGCGCTCGGGATAAGCCCCTATATCAACGCCTCGATAATAATACAGCTTCTCACCGTGGGCATACCCGCGCTCGAAAGGCTGTCCAAGCAGGGCGAAGAGGGCAGGAAGAAGATCGCCCAGATAACCCGTTACGTCACGATAGCGCTCGCGATAGCGCAGTCGGTGGGCATAATAGTCAACTTCGGCATCAACGGCGTAAACGGCAGCGGGGCATCCATAAATCTCAACATATTCGGCGCGGTAGAGGGCGGCATTTCGGAGACGGGCGCACGCTGGATAGCGGGCATATTCCTCACCGTAGTATACACGGCGGGTTCCATGCTCGTCATGTGGATAGGCGAGAGGATAACCGAATACGGCATTTCCAACGGTATCTCCCTCATAATCTTCATAGGCATTCTCTCCACCGCGGGACTCACGATAATCGCCAACTTGCAGGAAGGCTTCGCGGGCAATTACGACAGGTTCTGGGAACTTCTGGGCTTTGTGCTCCTCACGATAGTCGAGTTTGTCGCCATCGTCACGGTTGACCTCTCCGAGAGGAAGATCCCCGTGCAGTACGCAAAGCAGGTGAAAGGCAGAAGGATGTACGGCGGACAGTCCTCCGTTATCCCCATGAGGATATCGGGCTCGGGCGTCATGCCCCTGATATTCGCGTTCGCGCTCATAACCTTCCCGCAGATGCTCATAAGCATGTTCTGGCCTAATTCGGGCGCCATGACGGGCATCACGAATTGGTTCTCGGGCTCCTCGCCCTATTGGTACGGTCAGCTCATCTATATGGTAGTGCTCTGCGTGCTGATATTTGCGTTCGCGTTCTTCTACCAGTCGATGCAGTTCAACCCCGAGGACGTATCCAAGACGATACAGCAGAACGGCGGTTTCATACAGGGCTACCGTCCCGGCAAGCCCACGGCGGAATACCTCAAAAAGATATCCAACCGCATAACGCTGTTCGGTGCGATATATCTCTCGCTCGTCGCGTTCATACCCTCCATTTTAAGTATGGTGCTGGCGTCCCTCGGAATGACCAACCTCACCCTTCTTTCGGTGTTCTCCACAACGGGTATACTGATAGTCGTGTCCGTCGCGCTCGAGCTCGACAAGCAGCTCGAAAGCCAGCTCATGATGAAGAACTACAAGGGCTTCCTCAAATAATGGCGCATCGCCGTCCGCAAATTCCGAAACGGAGCGAAATAATATGAACATCATTTTATTGGGAGCGCCGGGCGCCGGCAAGGGCACTCAGGCAGTAAAGCTCGCCGAAAAGTACAGACTTCTGCACATTTCCACGGGCGATATATTCCGCGCCAACATAAAGGGCGGCACGCCGATAGGCAAGCTCGCCGCGTCGTATATAGACGCGGGCAAGCTCGTTCCCGACGACGTCACCTGCGAGATAGTCAAAGACAGACTCGGCAAAGAGGACGTAAAGGGCGGCTATATGCTGGACGGTTTTCCCCGCAACCTGTATCAGGCGGAACAGCTCGACGGGTTCGCCGCAATTGACGTCTGCCTCAACATAGACGTAGATCCCGCCCTCCTCATGGACAGGATCTGCGGCAGGCGGGTATGTTCTTGCGGGGCGAGCTATCACGTCTCCACCCTCAACGGAAAGACCACCTGCGCAAGGTGCGGCAAGGAGCTCTACGTCCGCAAGGACGACAATCCCGAGACGGTGGGCGCGAGGATAGAAACTTACGAAAAGCAGACGGCTCCGCTCATAGACTACTATAAAAAACAGGGCAAACTCGTCGCCGTGGACGGCGGAAAGGGCTCTCCCGACGAGATATTTGCCGAAATTTGCAAACAGCTCGATAAGATTTTATGATCGCCGTTAAAACTCCCGAAGAGATCGCGCTCATGCGCGAGAGTTGCGGGATAGTAAAGGAAACGCTCGATTTCGTCGGCAGGAACATCCGCGCGGGAATGACCACGAAGGATGTGGACGGGCTCGTGTACAGGTATATCACCTCGTGCGGGGCGCGCCCTTCGAGCCTCGGCTACGGCGGGTTCCCCGCAAGCGCGTGCGTTTCGGTAAACGAAGTCGTGGTGCACGGCATTCCCTCGGACAGGGCGATACTCGACGGCGACATCGTCAGCGTGGATATCACCGCCGAGAAGAACGGCTTCAACGGCGACGCGGCGAGGACCTTCCTCATCGGCAACGTATCCGAGGAGAAGAGGCGGCTCGTAAAGGTCACCGAGGAGTGCTTTTTCAAGGCGATAGAGGGGCTTAAAGCGGGCGTTCCGCTGTACGACATAGGTTACGCCGTGCAGACGCACGCGGAGAGCCACGGCTACGGCGTGGTGCGCGCTCTCGTGGGTCACGGCATAGGCAGGGACATGCACGAGGACCCCTCCGTCCCCAATTACGGCAAAAAGGGCACGGGCATGCGGCTCAAAGCGGGAATGACCATCTGCATAGAGCCCATGATAAACATGGGCACGTGGAAAGTCAATTTCAACCGCGAGGACGGCTGGACGGTGACTACCGCTGACGGGTTGCCCTCCGCGCATTACGAGAACACCGTGCTCATCAAGGACGACGGAGTGGAAATACTCACACTTTAAGGAGCGATATGAAGGTAAAAACCCCCCGTATAGGCGGAATTTGCCGCAGTATTCAGGGCAGGGACAAGGGCAGGTGCTATATAATAAAGGCGCTCAACCCCGACGGAAGCGTCATGGTCACCGACGGAAACTTCAAGCGCCTTGCCTCGCCCAAGAAGAAAAACTTAAAGCACCTTTGGCTCTTGCCGGACATATCGGAGTCGATAGCCGAAAAGCTGCAGAATTGCAAGCAGGTATTCGACACCGAGATATATTCCGCGCTCCGCGCATACAACTCGGCGGAAGCGGACGGCGGGGACGAGGGCAAAGACGGCGCCCTTTGAGGCAGACGGACGTATCATAAGGAGATTTTATGTCGAAAGACGATGTAATCGAAACAGAGGGCAAAGTCATAGAATGCCTGCCCAACGCAAACTTTAAGGTAAAGCTGTCCAACGGACACATAATCACCGCGTATATCTCGGGCAAACTGAGATTGAACTATATCAGGATAATCGAAGGCGACAGCGTAAAGCTCGAAATGAGCCCTTACGACCTCACCAAAGGCAGAATAACCTGGCGCAGCAAAAACTGAGCCGACGGCAAATAAAAGGAGAAAGAATCATGAAAGTAAGACCTTCCGTAAAGCCCATGTGCGACAAGTGCAAAGTCATCAAGCGCAACGGCAAAGTTATGATAATATGTTCCAAGAATAAGAGCCACAAGCAGAGGCAGGGCTGAGGGCATAGAGAGCGCATATATCCCGCGGTCTTTTGCCGCGCGTCGAAGTCCTTTGCGGCGCACGCGAAAATGCGCGCCGCGGCGGCTTGTCCGCACGCGGCAGGCTTATAGGCAAGACTGCGGCACGACGGGATATATCCGCCTTTAAAAGCTCTTGAAAACGGGGCGGCAGAGCCCCGCGCATCCCCCGCGTAAAAGCGGCGGAACGCCTTTTGGCGCAAACGCGAAAATAATTTCGTCCGTTGGCGGCGTTTACCATTCCGATTTTTCAAACGTTGCGGCGGGCGGTTGACATACACATAAAAAACAAGGAGAAAGTAAATTTTATGGCACGTATTGCCGGTGTGGATTTACCCAGAGAAAAGAGGGTCGAAATAGGATTGACCTATATCTACGGCATCGGACTTCAGACCAGCCGTAAAATCCTTGCGGCTACGGGCGTAGATCCCGACACGCGCGTAAAGGATTTGGACGAAACCACGGTTTCCAAGCTGAGGGAGTACATCGACCACAACGTAAGGGTCGAGGGCGAACTCCGCACGGAAGTATCTTTAAACATCAAAAGACTTATGGAAATAGGCTGCTATCGCGGGATAAGGCACAGAAAGAACCTGCCCGTCCGCGGACAGTCCACCAAGACCAACGCGAGGACGAGAAAGGGTCCCCGCCGCACGGTCGCGAAGAAGAAAGGCGCTAAATAAGGAGGACGATAATGGCACAGCAACAGAAAAAGCAGGTCGTTACGAGAAAACGCAGAGAGCTTAAAAAGGTTGACAGGGGTCAGGTTCACATTCAGTCCTCTTTCAATAACACAATTGTCACGGTCACAGACCTTCAGGGCAACGTAATAGCATGGTCGAGCGCGGGCGCCCTCAAATACAAGGGTTCCAGAAAGGGAACGCCCTTTGCGGCGCAGATGGCATGCGAAACGGCGGTCAAGGCTGCAAAGGAGCACGGTCTCCGTTCGGTGGAAGTGTACGTCAAAGGCCCCGGCGCAGGCAGGGAATCGGCTATCCGCGCGATAGGCGCGTGCGACGTGGAAATAACCCTTATTTCCGACGTTTCGCCCATAGCTCACAACGGGTGCAGACCGCCCAAACGCCGCAGAGTATAAGGAGGTAACAGGATATGGCAACATACAGAGAAGCAAAATGCCGTCTTTGCAGAAGAGAGGGCGGAAAGCTCTTTTTAAAGGGCGATAAATGCTACACGGGCAAGTGCCCGTTCGAAAAGAGACCCATGGCTCCCGGCCAGCACGGCGCGGCGAGGAAGAAGGTTTCCGAATACGGCCAGCAGCTCCGCGAGAAGCAGAAGGTCAAGAGGATCTACGGCGTGCAGGAAGGGCAGTTCCGCGCGTACTACGTCGAAGCCGACAGAATGAAGGGCATCACGGGTGAAAACATGCTTTCCCTTCTCGAACGCAGGCTGGACAACGTCATATTCCGCATGGGGATAGGCGCGAGCCGCGCGCAGGCAAGGCAGCTTGTAAGCCACGGTCACTTCCTCGTCAACGGCAAGAAGGTGAACATACCCTCTTACATCGTGAAGGCGGGCGACGTCGTCACCGTTAAGGAGAGCAAGGCGGGCAACAAATATTTCGAAGCAATAAAATCTACGAAAGCGGCGGCTATGCCCAAATGGGTCGAGTTCGATCCCGCTAAGCTGGAAGGGAAAATCTTATCGCTGCCCGCAAGGGACGACATAGACAGTCAGATAGCAGAGCACATGATTGTCGAGCTGTACTCCAAGTAAAACCGTATAATAAAAGGAGGAAGTTATATGATCGAAATGGATATGCCCAAAATCAATGTGGACGAAAGCGAGGACCAATCGTATGCAAAGGTCGTAGTGGAGCCGCTTGAAAAGGGTTTCGGTCTTACGATAGGCAACTGTTTAAGGCGTATACTTCTGTCCGCGCTCCCCGGCGCGGCGGTGCAGGGCATAAGGTTCCTTGACGGCAGTGTAAAGCACGAGTTCTCCGCGGTGGCGGGCGTAAAAGAGGACGTAACCGAAATAATCCTCAACCTCAAAACGCTTGCAATAAAGACCACCGTCACCGATAAGGACTATATAAAGGTCGTCCACATCTACAAGGAGGGACCTTGCGAAGTAAAGGCAAGCGACATCTCCGAGGACGCCGAAATAGAGATAATAAACAGCGACCAGCACATATGCACCGTCGACGCGGGCGGCAAAATAGATCTGGAGATAACGATAGGCAGGGGACGCGGCTACAAGGGCGCGGGACACACCAGCTCCGACTTTTTGGACTATATCCCCATCGACTCCATCTATACCCCCGTCAAAAAGGTCAACTATTCGGTGGAAAACACCCGCGTAGGGCAGAACACCGACTATGATAAGCTGACCCTCGAAGTGTGGACAAACGGCGCGTTCAGCGCAAAGGAAATAGTTTCCCTTGCCGCCAAGATCATGCAGGATCACATCTCGCTGTTCGTCGACCTCTCCGAGTCGATAAGGAACATGGACATCCTCGTCAAAAACGAGGACGACAAGCAGGCAAAGATACTCGCGATGGCAATCGAGGACATGGACCTCTCCGTCCGCTCCTACAACTGCCTGAAACGCGCAAATATTCACACTGTGGAAGACCTTACCAAAAAGAGCGAAGAGGAGATGCTCAAAGTGCGCAACCTCGGCAGAAAATCGCTCGACGAGGTAATAGCCAAGCTCGGCTCTTACGGACTTTCACTTTCAAACAAGGAGGACTAAATCATGCCCGGTAAATTGGGAAGAACAGCGAGCCAGAGAAAGGCACTTTTAAGAAATCAGGCGTCCGAATTGCTGTGGTACGGCAAGATAACCACCACGGCGGCAAAGGCGAAGGAACTTCAGCCCTATGTGGAGAAGATAATCACCAAAGCCATAAGGGTTTACGACGACAACATAGAGTACGACGTAAAGACCACCGACAAAAAGGGCAAGGAAGTCGTTACCAAGGGCGTAAAGGACAGCCCCAAAAAGCTGGCTGTGCGCCGCAGGATAATGGCAGATCTGCGCGATTTGCAGGAGGTCAAGCCCTTTGACGAGAAGAAGAAGGACTTCAAGGACCGCACCGCGGACGTACAGCATCCCCTGATGGAGAAACTCTTCAACGAGATCGCGCCCAAATACGCGCAGAGAAAGGAAGAGCTCGGTCAGGGCGGCGGATACACCAGAATATATCTTCTGGGCTCCCGCCGCGGCGACAACGCGGAAGAAGCGATAATCGAATTGGTTTAAACGGCAAATATCCCCCGCAACCGCGGGGGATATTTTTGTAATGGCGCGGGGTATATGCGCATATAAATATTACAGAGCGATTTTGTAATTATTGTCATTATGATTATTTATTCTTTTTTTCTTGACATAATTTTTGCGTGTGATATAATATAACCAATAAATGAAAGGAGATAGAAAAAAATGGCTGGTAAGAATGATTACTTCGGACTTAGCTGGGTTGTAAGCCTTATTTTGGCTATAATTCCCGTAACGTCCTGGCTTTGCGGTGCGATCACGAGGCTTCAGGAAGGCAAAATAGTTGCTTTCATTGTTCGCCTTTTATTCGGGTTCACTATCGTTTGGCTCCTTGACCTCGTTTTCATGATTCTCAAGAAGTCCATCTTCCGTATTCTGCCCGTGTAAGTACAGACAAAAAAATAAAGCGGCGGACGCATTACCGTAGTTCCCATAGGGAATTTAGGTAAGTCGCCGCTCAAAGAGAATTAGGCGTGGCGTGAAGCCACGCCTTT
>CANQXZ010000024.1 GCA_947627955.1 uncultured Clostridia bacterium | reverse complement strand
GCCCCGGCAGGGGTTAGCAGGTGTTAATCCCTTCTAGGGTCTGTGCAAACCACTAGTTTACTAGTGGTTTTGCTTTTTCTTACTTTTTGAGATAGTAGTCGTCGTTGACCTTTATGACTTCCACCTTTTCGGCGGGCTCGCCCAAGGTTATTTTGAGGGCGGGCTTTTCATTGGACTTTTCCTCGAACACGTAGGTTATGACGTCCTTTTCCACGGCGGCGATGTACTTCGCCTCGCCGCTTTCGTCGTTCACTATCACGTGACCCGCCTTTATCTCTTCGTCTTCGGAGGGTGCGAGGATATAGTTCGCCTCTCCCCCGAAGTGTTCCTCGGCGTACAGATCCGCCGTGTGCGCCAACAGTCCCGACCCCGTGTACACGGTGTATTTGGGGTGGTTCTTGTTGAAATCGCTCTCGGCGCGCATATCGTACGTCGCATCGTTTATCTTATTCCCGAGATTTTTGAAAAATCCCGAGACCTTTCCGCCTTTCTTTTCCTCTTTTTGCTTTTCGTCCGACATATGAATTATCCTCCTTATCGTTATTTAACGGGAAAGCATCCAATTTTTTACGTCTTCCCGCGCAATCGGAACAATGTTTTCTTCGGGATATTTGGAATTTTTCCCTCCGAAAGTGTACAAGAAATATCGCCCGTCGTTCGTTATATATAATGTCTCTTCATAGCCGCTGGGATCGCCGGGGATTCCGTACGTGAATTTTTTGTCTATTGTGGAGTTGGCTGTGTCGTAGAGCACTCCGTCAATATCTTTACACATATTCACATCTCCCCCAAGAGCTTTCCGCTCTTTGCAGTTAATTCTATCACTATTATATGCGGTTGTCAAATATAAACATTTTGTTGAATATTCCGTTGAAAAGTTTGAAAGTTTCTTTAAAAAAATGTTAAAAATTATAATATCGGCGCTGTCAAGCAAAAGAACTTGACAAAATTGCGCCCTTAATTTATTATTGTGTCAAGCTCAATGGCTTTACGGCTATGGATAAAATCGGATTTATGCGTCTGTGGGACGTCTATTCGGGGCTGCTCACGCCCACCCAGCGGGAGATGACCGACCTCTATTTCAATCTCGATCTGACCCTTTCGGAGATCGCCGAGCAGAAGGGGATCTCGCGGCAGGCTGTTTCGGACTGCCTCGCCGGCTGCAAGAGGCAGCTCGAGGAATATGAGGAAAAACTGCACGTTTTGAGGCTCAGCGACGAGTATTCGCTGGAAGTTTCGTTCATGATGACGGACGCGGCGCGCTGGGCGGAGAAGTTTGCCGCCGCGCACCCCGGGTGCGAAGCCGAGATAAAGGAGCTCACGGACATTTTAGAGAGGGACTATTCCGCCGAAGCCAAGGCGGCGGAAGAGAAGTCACGGGGGGAAGCATGGCGATATTCGCGTCGTTATCCGAAAGATTAAACCACATATTTTCCAAGCTCACCAAGCGCGGCAGGCTGACCGAGCTCGAAATAAAGACAGCCATGCGCGAGGTGCGCGTCGCCCTTTTGGAGGCGGACGTGAACGTGCAGGTAGCCAAAAAGTTCTGCGCGGACGTCGCCGAAAAGGCGGTGGGGCAGGAGATATTGAAATCCCTCAACCCCGCGCAGCAGGTCATAAAGATAGTCAACGACGAGCTCGTGGAGCTGATGGGTTCGGGCAACCGCAAGCTGAACGTGGCGCCCAAGCCCCCCACGGTCATAATGATGTGCGGGCTTCAGGGCGCGGGCAAGACCACGCTGTGCGGCAAGCTGGCAATGAACCTGAAAAAGAGCGGCAAAAAGCCCCTTCTCGTAGGGTGCGACATCTACCGTCCCGCCGCCATAAACCAGCTGAAAGTAGTCGGCAAAAACGCCGACGCGCCCGTGTTCGAAAAGGGGACTCAGAACCCCGTAAAGACGGCTAAAGAGAGCGTGGAATACGCCCGCTCGATGGGCTACGACACCGTGATAATAGACACCGCGGGGCGGCTCGAGATAGACGACGCTCTTATGCGGGAGCTCGAGGAGATAAAAAAGGCGGTGGACGTCGCCGAGATACTCCTCACCGTGGACAGCATGATGGGTCAGGTCGCGGTGAACGTGGCGAAGACCTTCAACGAGCGGCTCGAAGTCACGGGGATCGTGCTCACCAAGCTGGACGGCGACACCCGCGGCGGCGCATGCCTCTCCATAAAAGCCGTGACGGGCAAGCCCATAAAGTTCATAGGCGTGGGGGAAAAGCTCACGGACCTCGAACCCTTCTATCCCGACAGAATGGCGTCGAGGATACTCGGAATGGGGGACGTGCTCACCCTCATAGAAAAGGCGCAGGAAGCCGTTTCCGAACAGCAAGCCAAAGAGATGCAGAAGAAGATGCTCGAAAACACTTTCACGCTCGAGGACTTTCTGACGCAGTTCGAAAACATGAAAAAGATGGGCGGGGCGCAGGCTCTCCTTGCCATGATGCCCGGCGTGGGCAACAAGGTGCGCGCCGAGGACGTGGACGAGGGGCGTATAGAGCGCACAAAGGCGATAATCCTCTCCATGACCAAGCGGGAGCGGACGGACCCCTCCATAATAAACGCCTCGCGCAAGCGCAGGATAGCGGCGGGCTCGGGCACTTCCGTGCAGGAGATAAACCAGCTTTTGAAGCAGTTCGAGCAGACCAAGACATTGATGAAACAGTTGAAAAACGGCAAAAAAAGATTGCCTTTTTGAATAGACAGCGAAAAAATATCCAAGGAGTAAAACATTATGGCAGTTAAAATGAGACTTACGAGAATGGGCGACAAGAAGAGCCCTTTCTACCGCGTGGTCGTTATCGATTCGCGCAAGGCGCAGTCGGGCGAGTACATCGATAAAGTGGGCTACGTCAACCCCCTCACCACGCCCGCGGAGATCAATATCGACGTGGAAAAGGCAAAGGCGTGGCTCGCAAAGGGCGTACAGCCCACCGAGACGGTAAAAAGCTATCTCGTGAAGGCGGGCGCGATGGAGCAGAGCGCAAAGCCCTCCGCGCCCAAGACCAACAACAAAAAGAAGAAGGAATAACGCGGCGCCCGTGACCGACGGGAGAGCCGTACGGCGCATCACCCCTATATCACGCGCCAAGGGAGAAATTTATGGAACTTGAACTTATAAAATACGTCGTCGAACGCTTCGCCGAAAACAAGGAAGCGGTCGAATACAAGGTCGAAGAAAAGGATAACGCCGTGGAAGTGACCGTGCTCCTCGACCCCGCCGATATGGGCAAGGTCATAGGCAAGCAGGGCAAAATAGCCAAGGCGCTGAGAACGCTTGTGAGCGCGGCTACGCCCAAGGGCGCAAAGCGCTACTTTGTGGAGATAAAGGAAAAGGCATAATGCCATTTGCCCTGAACCGAAACGACCGAAAAAGCCGCGGCAGTTCCGCCGTGCGGCTTTTTTCGGCAACCTGAGGTGTTTATGGAATATCTTACCGTGGCGAACGTCCTCAAACCGCAGGGGATACGCGGGGAGTTGAAGGTAAAAGTGTTCCTCGACTCCGCCGAGGAGCTGAAACAGATAAAAACCGTGTACATAGCGGGGGAGAAGTACCCCGTTATGAACGTGCGCGCCGCAGGGGAATTCGCATATGTGACCCTCCGCGGCATCGCCGACAGAAACGCCGCCGAGCTGATGCGCGGCAAGGACATGGAAGCCCTCAGGGAGGACTGCCCGCCCTTGCCTGAGGGCAGATACTATATCGGCGATCTGATAGGCTGCACGGTGGAATACGCCTCGGGCGGCAAGGTGGGCGAGGTGACCGAGGTCACGCCCGCCCGCACGGATATTTTCACCCTCTCCACGCCCGCGGGGGAAGTCAGTTTCGCGGCGGCGGAGGGCGTTATAACGGAAGTGGACATAGCCGCAAAGCGGATAACGGTGGACAAAAAGCGTTTCAAGGAAGTGTCGGTTTGAAGATAACTGTTCTGACCCTGTTCCCCGAGATGTTCGCCCCGCTCGGGGAGAGCATTCTCGGCAGGGCGCAAAAAAAGGGACTGCTCGACATATCCGTAGTGAATATCCGCGACTATGCCGAAAACAAGCACAAAAAGTGCGACGATTATCCCTTCGGCGGCGGCGCGGGGATGGTGATGACCCCCCAGCCCGTGGGCGCGGCGATGGAGGCGGCAGACCCCCGTCACGAGGCGCGCAGGATATATCTCTCCCCCAAGGGAAGGACGTTCAGGCAGGACATGGTGTTCGAGCTGCTCGGCTACGACCACATAGTGCTGCTGTGCGGGCACTATGAGGGGATAGACCAGCGCGCGATAGACATGTACACGGACGAGGAGATCTCGATAGGCGACTATGTGCTCACGGGCGGGGAGCTGCCCGCCATGGTGGTGTGCGACTGCGTAGCCCGCTACGTCATGGGCGTCATATCGGAGGGTTCCCTCGTGGACGAGAGCTTTTCGTCGGGAGGGCTGGAATACCCGCAGTACACCCGTCCCGCGGTGTACAAGGGAGTGCCCGTGCCCGAGGTGCTGCTCTCGGGCGACCATGCCAGAATAGACGAATGGCGCAGGCGGCAGAGCGAGGAGCTCACAAAAAAATGCCGCCCCGACCTGCGCGGAGAAAAGAAATGAAGACCATACAGTGGTTCCCGGGGCATATGGCGGCGGCGATGCGCATGATGCGGGAAAATCTCTCGCTCGTGGACGGCGTGATATTCGTCCTCGACGCGCGCTGCCCCGCCGCGTCATTTAACGCGGAACTCAAAAAGACAGCGAGCGCCAAGCCCGTTTTATACGTTCTCAACAAGGGCGACCTCGCCGACGGCGGGGCGGACGCCCTTCTTTCGGCTATCGTAAAAAAGGGCGCCGCGGCGGTGAAGATAAACGCCCTCAACGGCGCTTCGAAAAGGGATATTACGGGGGCAATGGACAAGATCGTCGCCGAAAAACGTGCGCGCGCCCTCGAAAAGGGATACAGAAAAACTTTCCGCTTTATGGTTGCGGGCGTGCCCAATACGGGCAAGTCGACGATCATAAACCTCATCGCGGGCGGACGTCGCGCCGAGACGGGCGACAAGGCGGGCGTCACGCGCGGCAAACAGTGGATACGTCTTGAAAATTGCGAGCTTCTGGACACCCCCGGCACCATGCCGCCCGCATTCGGGAACCAGCGGCTCGCCGCCCGTCTCGCCTATGTGGGGAGCATAAACGACGATATCCTCGACCTCGACGACATTGCACTGGGGCTCATTTCCGAGCTCTCTTCAAAGTACCCGGAGCGCCTCGCGGAGAGATATTCTCTCGGCACGGGCACGCCGCTTGAAATACTTGAAGCGGCATGCGGAAAGCGGGGGTTCATAACGCGCGGCGGCGGCTTCGACTTCGAAAGAGGCATGCGCGCCGTGATAGACGATTTCAGGAAGGGCAGGCTCGGGAAGATCACCCTCGACGACCCCTCTGACATGGCGGAGCTCGGTTTTTGACAATGGATAAATTCGTTTACGAGAGAGAACTCGCCGCGGCGGGCTACGGATATATCTGCGGCGTGGACGAGGTGGGCAGGGGACCGCTCGCGGGACCCGTGGTGTGCGCCGCCGTGATAATGCCCGCGGACTGCGTTATCGCGGGCGTGGACGACAGCAAAAAGCTCTCCGCGCGCAAGCGGGAATTTCTCGCGGAAGAGATAAAAAAGCGGGCGACCGCCCTCTCCGTGTGCAGGGTGGAGGCGGACGTGATAGACCGCATAAACATTCTCGAAGCCACGAAACTCTGCATGAAAAACGCCGTGGAAAGCCTTTCCGTAACGCCGTCGTTCGTCATTACCGACGGCAATATGACCCTCGATATCGCCATTCCCCAGAAGTGCATAGTAAAGGGGGACGAAAAGAGCTACACGATAGGCTGCGCCTCGATCGTCGCAAAGGTGTTCAGGGACGCGCTCATGGATGAATACGCGGAGCGATACCCCGCGTACGGCTTCGAAAGAAACAAGGGCTACGGCACGCGGGAGCACATAGAGGCGATAATCTCCTCGGGGCTGTGCCCCCTGCACAGGCGGTCGTTCGTCTCAAAGTGGAGCGGCGGGGCGAAAAATTAAGCCGCGCGGCGGCGGGAGAGCCGTATACACAATAATTATATATAGGCGGCGGGATTTTCTTTTGTGAAAATTGCGACACACCCTTTAAAAAGGGTTGACAACAAAAAAACAGTCTGTTATTATATAACCCGACTTCGGACAGTCCTCTGCTTTTTTTAACGCATGAATGTCGGGTATTTGGAGGTAAAGTCATGAAAGGTTTGGTAGAAGCCATCGAAAAAGAGGGTATGAAAAAGGAAGTACCCGTGTTCAACGTGGGCGACACCGTGAAAGTGGGCTTTAAGGTCATCGAGGGAACCAAGGAGAGGATCCAGAACTTCGAGGGCGTTGTGATAGGCAAAAAGCACGGCGGTATCCGCGAGAGCTTCACCGTGAGAAGGTTGTCTTTCGGCGTCGGTGTGGAGAGGACGTTCCCCCTGCATTCGCCCAAGATCGCCTATATCACCGTGGTGAAGAAGGGCAAGGTCAGGAGGGCAAAGCTCTACTACCTGCGCGGGCTCACAGGCAAGGCTGCAAAAATTCAGGAAACCAGATAATAAAAAAGCTCCCGTTGCGCACGGGAGCTTTTTTAAAACCCGCGTATTTTGCGGGGAAAATTTTCACGACGGGGGGTCCGCGCGCAACGCGCGGTGACTGCATATGTTTTCAAAAATTCTGAGTTATTCGCTTTCGGGGCTCGAAGGCGCGTGCGTGGAGATAGAGACGGACATAAACAAGGGGCTCGTTTCGTACGACCTCGTGGGCTTGCCGGACGCGGCGGTGAAGGAGAGCAAGGAGCGCGTGCGCTCCGCCATAAAGAACAGCGCGTTTTTGTTCCCCGTCCATAAGATCACCGTCAACCTCGCGCCCGCAGACCTCAAAAAGGAGGGCTCGCAGTTCGATTTGCCGATAGCCGTCTCCATCTTGAAGGCGAGCGACCAGCTGCTCGTCGAAACGGACGGGATAGTGTTTTTGGGCGAGCTCGCGCTCGACGGCGCGCTCCGCCCCGTCACGGGCATACTGCCCATACTCATTTCGGCAAAGTCGCACGGGTTCACCCGCTTCATAGTGCCCTCAGCCAACGCCAACGAGGCTTCTTACATAGCGGGCACGCAGGTGTACGCCCTCTCGAGCCTTAAAGACGTCGTGGCGTTTTTGAGGGGAGCCGAGGGCTTCAAGGCGGTGGAGCCTAAGCTGTTCTCGGCGGAGGAGGGGCTTAAACACTGCAACTACGACCTCTCCCTCGTGAGGGGTCAGAAAGTCGCGAAGCGCGCCCTCGAAATAGCCGTGGCAGGCGGGCACAACATACTGTTCGCGGGGCCTCCGGGCTCGGGCAAGACCCTGCTCGCGCGGTGCATACCCACTATTATGCCCGATATGACCTTCGAGGAAGCCCTCGAAGTCACCAAGATACACTCCGTGGCGGGCGAGCTGTCCGAGGCGGGCATAGTCACCACCCGCCCGTTCAGAACTCCCCACCACACCGCCACCACCGTGTCGCTGTGCGGCGGCGGCAACACCAAACTCAGACCGGGAGAGATCTCCATGGCGCACAAGGGCGTGCTCTTTCTTGACGAGCTGCCCGAGTATTCCCGCCACGCGCTCGAAAGTCTGCGCCAGCCCCTCGAGGACGGCAAGATAACCATAACGAGGGCGGGCGGCGCCGTCACTTTCCCCGCGGAATTCATGCTCTGCGCGAGCATGAACCCCTGCCCCTGCGGCAACTACGGGTCAGCAACGCGGGAGTGCACCTGCACCCCCGCGCAGATACGCCGTTACAGGAGCAAGATCTCGGGTCCCCTGCTCGACAGGATAGATCTGCAGGTCGAGGTGGATGGCGTGGAATACGACGACCTTGCGGGAAACGGCTCCGAAGAGACGAGCGCGGCTGTGAAGGCGAGGGTGGAACGCGCCCGCGCGATACAGCGTGAACGCTTTTCGGGCGAGGACATAGAGATAAACGCCGAGATGGGCGAAAAACAGATCAAAAAATATTGCCGTCTTTCGGCGGAATGCGAGGACGTGTTGCGCGCGGCGTACGACAAGCTGGGGCTTTCGGCGCGCGCCCGCACGAGGATAATAAAGGTCGCGCGCACCATAGCCGATCTGGCGTTTTCGTCGGAAATACAGCCCGCGCACATTCTGGAGGCGGCTTCGTACAGGAACTACGAGTCGGATAAATACTGAGGTGTACACTGCCGAAGAGCGCGACGTGATAGTGCTCTCCGCGTTCGGGGAGCTCAGCTACGCCGCGAGGGTGCAAGCCCTTTCCTGTCTCGCCTCGCCCGAGCCCGATTTTTCAGCCGTGAAAGATTTTCTGATTAAAAGCGGCTCGGACGGCGTATATAATAAAGTGAAAGAAAAATTTCACGACCCCGCATTCCGCGAGACGGTGTTCGGCGGGCTCAAAAAGCGGGGAGTGGAGTGCGTCACATATTTTTCGGAGGATTATCCGCGGCTTCTGAAGGAGACCGACCGTCCGCCCGTGGTCCTCTATCTGAAAGGGAACAAGGATCTTTTAAAGGGGGACCACATCTCGATAGTCGGCTCCCGCCGCACTTCCGAAAACGTGCTCTCGGCGTGCGCCCGCTTTTCGGGCGAACTTTCAAAGCGCTTCACGGTGGTAACGGGTTCTGCCGACGGCGCCGACGCGGCGGCTTTGAAGGGCGCGGACTTCCGCGCGATATCCGTGCTCGCGTACGGCTTCGACTGGGCAGACCGCTCGGCGGAGGCATCCGTGCTTTCGAAAGTGGCAAAAGAGGGGCTGCTCGTCTCGGAATTTTCCCCCGAAACGCAGCCTAAGAGGTACTATTTCCCCATAAGGAACAGGATAATCGCGGGGCTTTCGCGGGCGACGCTCGTCGTCTCCGCGGGCAAAAAGAGCGGCGCGCTCATCACGGCGGGATACGCCGAGGAATACTCCCGCGAGGTGTTCGCCTTTCCCTACGGCATAGGGTTCTCCTCGGGCGAGGGGTGCAACGAACTCATAAAAAAAGGCGCGCGCCTCACCACCGAACCGCTTGACATTTTTTCCTTTTTCGGGGTAGACTTAAAGCCGTCGCCCGTCCCCTCCCTCACCGAAGAGGAGGGCAGGATATTGGAGCTCGTGCGGGAGGCGGGGCAGGCGTTCCTGCCCGAGATAGCCGAAAAGGCGGGCGTTCCGCCCTACGTGCTCACGCCCGTCATGACCTCGCTCGAAATAAAGGGCTGCGTCACGCGGTTGGGCGGCAACAGGTTTGCCGCGGTAAAGTAAATAAATTTTTTTGAGACGGAAATCAGGATTATGGATCTTATCATCGTTGAATCGCCTTCAAAGGCAAAGACAATCTCGAAATATTTAAAGGGCAAGTACAAGGTCGACGCCTCGGGCGGACACGTAAGGGATCTGCCCGAAAAATCCCTCGGGGTGAAGATAACCGCGGGGTTCGAGCCGAGATACGAGATAACGGCGAGCAAGAAAGAAGTGATAAAGCGGCTCATGCAGGAGGCGAAGAACTCCTCCAACGTGTATCTTGCCACCGACCCCGACCGCGAGGGCGAGGCGATAAGCTGGCACTTGCAGACTGTGCTTGGGCTCGACGAAAACGGGCTCAACCGCATAGAGTTCAACGAAATATCGCCCGCGGCGGTGCAGAACGCCTTGAAGCACCCGCGCAAAATAAACTACAATCTCGTGGACGCCCAGCAGGCGAGGAGGGTGCTCGACAGGCTCGTCGGCTATAAGCTCTCCCCGCTTCTGAACAACCGCATACAGAACGGGCTCTCGGCGGGCAGGGTGCAGTCCGTCGCTTTAAGGCTGATAGTGGACAGGGAGCGCGAGATATCGGCGTTCACGCCCGAGGAATATTGGAATCTGAACGCCCTCTTGCAGGACGAGGAGGGCAAATACTCGCCCTTCAAGGCGGTTTACCAATACAAAAAAGCGGGTGCGAGCATAGGCAAGGAGCTCGCCGCGCAGGCGGAAGCCCGCGTGCGCGCGGGAAAGTTCAAGGTGACCCGCGTGAAGAAGGGGATAACCAGACAGCACGCGCCCGCGCCCTTCACCACATCCTCATTGCAGCAGGACGCCTCCAACAAGTTCGGAATGTCCTCCCCCGAGATAATGCTCATAGCGCAGCACCTCTACGAGGGCATGGAAGTGGGCGGCGACCACATAGCGCTGATAACCTATATAAGGACGGACTCCGTGCGCGTCGCCAAAGAGGCGCAGGACGCCGCACGGGAGTTCATAAAGAGGGAATACGGGGAGGAATACGTCCCCGAAAAGCCCAACTATTACGCAGCCAAAAAGGGCGCGCAGGACGCGCACGAGGCGATACGCCCCATAAACCTTGCGGTTACCCCCGCGAGCGTCAAAGGGCATCTCGACAGAAAGCACTACAACGTATACAAGCTCGTCTACGACAGGTTCATAGCCTCGCAGATGTCCGAGGCGCAGTACAGCTCCATGCAGATAGACGCGGAGAGCGGCGGCTACACGTTCAGGGCGAGCGGCAAGGCGATGCTGTTCGCGGGCTACACCGCGGCATGGCAGGACCCCAAAGATAAGGACGAGGAAGAGGAGAGTTCACGGCTGCTGCCTCCCCTCAGCGAGGGCGACCCGCTGAAACTGTGTTCGCTCACGTCCGAGCAGAAGTTCACCCGCCCGCCGCTCAGGTACACGGACGCCTCCCTCGTAAAAGCCATGGAGGAAAAGGGCATAGGGCGCCCCTCTACGTACGCCTCGATAATTTCGGTGCTCACAAAGCGCAAATATGTAGCCAAGGACGGCAAGTACATGGTGCCCACCGAAGTGGCGTATAAGATAACGGATATGCTCGTGAAGTACTTCAAGGACATAATGGACGTGGGCTTTACCGCGAAGATGGAGGACGACCTCGACAGGATAGAGGACGGCGGCGTGGATTGGCACAAGATAATAGCCGACTTCTATCCCGGGTTTGCCGAACAGCTCAAAACGGCTTCCACCGACGGCGACGAACTCACGGACGAGATATGTTCCAAGTGCGGCGCGCCCATGATAAGGAGAACGGGCAAGTACGGCAAATATCTCGCCTGCTCCAACTATCCCAACTGTTCCAACATAGTCAGCGAGAGCAGTTCGGAGATCTCCGAGATACGCTGCCCCAAGTGCGGAGCGAACATGGTGGTCAAGAGCGGGAAATTCGGCAAATTCCTCGCCTGCCCCAACTATCCCGAGTGCTCGTCCATCCTGCCGATAGACGCCAAGATAACGGGCGAGACCTGCCGCGAGTGCGGCGCGCCCCTCGTCTTGAAGCACGGGAAATACGGAAACTATCTCGAATGCGCCAAGTGCGGCGCAAAGCGCCCCCAGACCGAGCCCGACGGCACCGTGCGCGAGGGCGAGCACACCGAGGGCAAGTGCCCCGAGTGCGGCAAGCCGATGAGGAGGATGCGCTCCAAGTCGGGCAAGATATACTTCGGGTGCACGGGCTATCCCGAGTGCAAATTCCTTAGCTGGGATATACCCACGGGTGGGAAGTGCCCCGTGTGCGGCAAATATCTCATCCGCCGCGGAAAGGGCGTGAGATGTTCCTCCCGCGAATGCGGATACACGGAACCCCGTCCCGCCGAAAAAGATGAAAATTGACGTCGTGGGCGCGGGACTCGCGGGCTCGGAGGCGGCGTACCGCCTCGCTTCGCGCGGGTTTGAGGTGCGCCTATACGACATAAAGCCGAACGCCTTTACGCCCGCGCACAAGAGCCCCCTTTTCGGCGAACTCGTGTGTTCCAATTCCTTGAAGGGCAAGGACGAATATTCCAACGCGTGCGGACTGTTGAAGGCGGAAATGCGCCTGATGGGTTCGCTGACTATGGAGGCGGCGGCGCATTCGGAAGTCCCCGCGGGCGGCGCGCTCGCCGTGGACAGGGAGCTGTTCGCCCGATATATAACGCAAAAACTGACCTCGATGGGGAACATCGAGATAATTTCAAAAGAGGTCACGCAGATCCCCGAGGGGTGGAGCATTATCTGCGCTGGACCGCTCGTGACCGAGCCGCTCTATGAGAGTATTTCGGGCATATGCGGGGGTCAATTGCACTTTTACGACGCCTCCGCGCCCATAGTTTCGCGCGACAGCCTCGACTTTTTGCAGTGCTTTTACGGCGACAGATACGGCAAGGGCGGCGACGACTACATCAATTGCCCCATGGACAAAGTGCAGTACGAAAAATTTTGGGAAGAACTCGTCAATGCCGGACGGGCGCAGCTGCATTCCTTTGAAAAGCGGGAGATATTCGAGGGCTGTATGCCCATAGAGGTCATGGCGGAAAGGGGCAGGGACAGCCTCAGGTTCGCGATGTTGAAGCCCGTGGGGCTCACCGACGGCGCGGGCAACAGGTTTTACGCCGTGGCGCAGCTCAGAAAGGAAAATTCCGCGGGCGACGCCTACAATCTGGTCGGGTTCCAGACAAATCTGAAATTCGGCGAGCAGAAGAGGGTGTTTTCCATGATACCCGCCCTTGAAAACGCCGAATTTCTGAGATACGGCGTCATGCACAGAAATTCATTCATCCAATCGCCGGACTGCCTCAACGCCGACTTTTCTCACAGGCGTTCCGGGCGCACATTCTTCGCGGGTCAGATAACGGGGGTAGAGGGATATGTGGAGAGCGCCGCGAGCGGGATCCTCGCCGCGGAGCACCTTATCCGCAAACTTAAAAAAAAGCCGCCGCTGATACCTCCCGCGACGACCGTTTCGGGCGCGCTCTCGGCGTACATATCTTCGCCGAACGATAATTTTCAGCCGATGAACGCAAATTTCGGCGTGCTTTTGCCCCTTGTGGAGAGGGTGAGGGACAAGAAAGAGAGATATCGCCGTTTAGCCGAACGCGCGCTCGGCGATATGCGGGAATATGTTCAAAAACTCGATACGTAATGAGTTTTGAGATAAATAAGGAGTAATTATGGTCGAATTTCACGCAACAACCATCTGCGCCGTCAAGCGCGGCGGCACGACAGCCATCGCGGGCGACGGGCAGGTAACCATGGGAGAGAGCGTCATCTTCAAAAACAGCGCACAAAAAGTGCGCAGGATCTACGGCGGCAAAGTCATTCTGGGCTTTGCGGGCTCGGTTTCGGACGCCTTTTCCCTCTCGGAAAAGTTCGAGGAGATGCTCAACAAGTTTTCGGGCAACCTCATGCGTTCGGCGGTGGAGCTGGCGGAGCTGTGGCGCTCGGACAAGGCGGTGCGCAAGCTCGAAGCCCTCATGATAGTGGCAGACAGGGAGACCCTCCTGATAGTTTCGGGCACGGGCGAAGTCATCGAGCCCGACGACGGGATAGCGGCGATAGGCAGCGGCGGCAACTACGCCCTCGCGGCGGCGCGCGCTCTCTGCCAGAACACCGATTACACAGCGGAAGAGATCGCGAAAAAATCGCTCAAAATAGCGAGCGAAATATGCGTTTTCACGAACGATAATATCAGATGCGAGGTGGTATGATGGATCTTTCGCCCAAACAGATAGTGCACGAACTCAACAGGCACATAATAGGACAGGACGAGGCTAAAAAAGCCGTGGCGATAGCCCTCCGCAACCGCTACCGCAGGAGCATGCTCTCCGCGGAGCTGCAGGAGGAGATAACCCCCAAAAACATAATAATGAAAGGTCCCACGGGCGTGGGAAAGACGGAGATAGCCCGCCGCCTTGCGCGGCTCGTGAAAGCCCCCTTTATAAAGGTGGAAGCCACCAAGTACACCGAAGTGGGCTACGTGGGCAGGGACGTGGAGTCGATGGTGCGCGACCTCGCCGAATGTGCTATCCGCCTCGTAAAAGAGGAGAAGACGCAGGAGGTGAGTTACAGGGCGACCGCCGTCGCGGAGCGCAAGATAGCCAAGGTGCTCGCCGAGATGAAAAAGGACGAGCGCGGCGAGACTGCAAAGGAGCTCTTCGAACAGCGGCTCGTGGACGATATCCACGCGGGCAAGTACGACGCCACCGTGATAGAGATAGAAGTGGCGGACATGCCCAAGCCCCTCGAGCTCTCGCCCGGGAGCGGCGCGGCGATAGATCTGGGCTCCGTTTTCGGCGGGTTCATGCCCAAGAAGACCAAAAAGCGCAAGCTCACCGTGCGCGAGGCGAAAAATCTGCTCGTTGCGGAAGAGGCGGATAAACTTATCGACAGCGACGCGGTCAACGCGGAAGCCATACGCCGCGCGGAGAACGACGGCATAATCTTCATAGACGAGATAGACAAGATAGCGGGCAAGGGCAACCAGGGCGCGGACGTCTCCCGCGAGGGCGTGCAGCGCGATATCCTGCCCATAGTGGAGGGCTGTACGGTCATGACCAAGTACGGACCCATAAAGACGGACTATATCCTCTTCATAGCGGCGGGCGCGTTCCACGTCTCCAAGGTGGAGGACCTCATTCCCGAGTTGCAGGGCAGGTTCCCCATTCAGGTGGAGCTGAAGAGCCTCACCAAGGAGGACTTCGTGAATATCCTCACCCAGCCCGAGAACTCCATAACCAGCCAATACGCCGCCCTGCTCTCCGTGGACAACATAAAGCTGACGTTCACGCCCGGTGCGATAGAGAAGATAGCCGAGATCTCCGCGGACATAAATATGACGTCGGAGGACATAGGCGCGAGGCGGCTGCACACCGTGATGGAATATCTTTTGGAGGATATCTCCTACAACGCGGGCGGGAACGACTATCCCGAGATACCCGTGGAGGTGAACGAGAAGTACGTGGAAGAGCACCTCGAAAATATAGTCAGAAACCGCGACCTCAAACAGTACGTGCTGTGACGTAAGCGGGATACGGAGTTTTTTATGATAAACATTCCCAAGGGAACAAAGGACGTTTTGCCGTGGCAGAGCTATAAGTGGCAGTATATAGAGGGCACGGCGAGGGACGTGGCGCGCCTTTACGGCATGCGGGAGATCCGCACGCCCGTGTTCGAGCATACCGAGCTATTCAGCCGCGGCGTCGGCGAAAACACCGACGTGGTCGGCAAGGAGATGTATACCTTCGAGGACAAGGGCGGCAGAAGCATGACCTTGAAGCCCGAGGGCACGGCTGGCGCGGCGCGGCTCTTTATAGAAAACGGGCTCTCCTCCACGCCCATGCCCGTAAAGACCTATTATATCACGCCCGCGTTCCGCTACGAGCGTCCGCAGTCGGGGAGGCTGAGGGAATTCCACCAATTCGGCATAGAGATGTTCGGCGCCTCCGCGGCGGAGGCGGACGCGGAGATAATCTCCGCCGCCTCGCTGTTTTTGGAGAGGCTGGGGATAAAGGACGTGCGCCTCGAAATAAATTCCATAGGCTGCAAGAGCTGCCGCGCGGAGTACAACAGGGCGCTTAAAGAGTACTTTAAGCCCCGCCTCGGGGAGATGTGCCCCACCTGCCGCGTGCGCTATGAGACCAACCCCCTCAGAATGCTCGACTGCAAGGAAGAGGAGTGTAAGAAGATTTCCGCGGGTGCTCCCGAGATAACAGACTATCTCTGCCCCGAATGCCGCGGGCACTTCGAAAGGCTGAAGAGCCTTTTAGACGGGCAGGGCGTGAAATACACGGTAAATCCCCGCATAGTGCGCGGGCTGGACTATTACAGCCGCACCGTTTTCGAGTTTGTCTCGGACGCGATCGGCGCGCAGGGCACGGTGTGCGGCGGGGGCAGGTACGACGGTCTCGTCTCCCAGCTCGGCGGCGCCGAGACCCCCGCGATAGGCTTTGCGGCGGGCATAGAGAGGCTCATGCTACTGATGGACAACACCCAAACGCCCTATCCCGAGGAGGAAAAGCCACTCATATATCTTGCGGGCATGGACGGACCCACCCGCGAGGCGGCGTTCGGCATCGTCTCCGCACTGAGAAGGGAGGGCGTTTCCGCCGAATGCGACCTGATGGAGCGTTCAATCAAGGCGCAGCTCAAATACGCGGACAAGTCCGGTGCGGCGTTTTCCGCGGTGATAGGCGGGGACGAACTGCTCTCGGGAGAGGTCAATCTGAAAAACATGTCGGACGGCGCCGTCCGCACGGTTAAAATAAACGAATTGGGCGCATACTTGAAAAAGGAGAAAAAATCATGGTAAGAGAAGTAGAGACCGAAGAATTCGACAAAATTTTAAAGGGCGAAAAGCCCGTCGTGTGCGACTTTTTCGCCACGTGGTGCGGACCCTGCAAGATGCTTGCGCCCGTGATGGAGCAGGCTTCCGAAGAGTACGCGGACAGGGCGGAGTTCATAAAAGCCGACGTGGACAAAAATCCCGAGCTCGCCGCCCGCTACGGCATAATGAGCATACCGCTCGTTGTCGTCTTCAAGGACGGCGTGGAGGCGGCGAAGAGCCTCGGCTATTCCACGAAGTCCGAAATGAAGCAATTTCTGGACGAAAACCTTTAAAAAAGGGCGGGGGGAGTGGTTCCTCCGCCATATTTTTTTATATACCGCTTGTAATGCGGCGGAAAACGTGCTATAATGTCCAAAAACGGACGGAGCCGAGAATGATAGATATTTCCCTGATAGCCCAAACCGATCCCGAGATAGCCGAAGCGCTGAAACTCGAACTTTCCAGACAGCAGAACAATATAGAGCTGATCGCCAGCGAAAACTTTGTCTCGGAGGCGGTGCTCGCCGCGGCGGGAAGCCACCTCACGAACAAGTATGCCGAGGGCTATCCCGGGCACCGCTATTACGGCGGCTGCCAATATGTGGACATAGCCGAAGATCTGGCGCGCGAACGCCTCAAAGCGCTGTTCGGGTGCGAATACTGCAACGTGCAGCCCCATTCGGGGGCGAGCGCGAACCTCGCGGTGCTGTTCGCCGCGTGCACGCCGGGCGACACGGTGATGGGAATGGACCTCTCCCACGGCGGACACCTCTCCCACGGCTCGCCCGTCAACATTTCGGGCAAGTATTTCAAGATAGTGCCCTACGGCGTAAAGAGGGGCGAAGAGGTGATAGACTACGACGAGATGGAAAAGATCGCCCTCGCCTGCAAGCCCCGTCTGATAATCTCGGGCGCTTCCGCCTATCCCCGCACGATAGATTTTAAGCGCATTCGCGGGATATGCGACAGGGCGGGCGCGCTCATGATGGTGGACATTGCGCACATAGCGGGGCTCGTCGCGGCGGGACTGCATCCCTCGCCCGTGCCCTATGCCGACTTCGTCACCACCACCACCCATAAGACCCTGCGCGGACCCCGCGGCGGCGTGATAATGTGCAAAGAGGAGTGGGGCAAGGCGATAGACAAAGCCGTGTTCCCGGGTGTGCAGGGCGGTCCGCTCATGCACATAATAGCCGCAAAGGCAGTGGCTTTCAAGGAGGCGCTCTCTCCCGAATTCAGGCAATACCAGAGGCAGATAGTCCTAAACGCCGCGGCGATGGCGGACGAGTGGAAAAAACTCGGCGTAAAGATGGTTTCGGGCGGCACGGACAACCACCTGATACTTCTGGATCTCTCCGACAGGAACATGACGGGCAAGGAGCTCGAAAAACTGCTCGACGGGTGCCACATAACGGTGAACAAGAACGCCGTTCCGTTCGACGCGCAGAAGCCCTTCGTCACTTCGGGCATACGCGTGGGCACTCCCGCCATGACGACCCGCGGAATGAAAGAAGAGGAAGCGCGCCTCATAGCGCGGCTCATCTTCGAGGTCATAGAAAAGCGCGAGGACGCGTTCGGCTACGTCAACGGGGAAGTGGCAAAACTGTGTAAAAGATTCCCGCTATATGCGGACAGCGTAAAATAAAGGACGGTGAAGATATGAAGATAAAGATAACTGCCGATTCGACCTGCGACCTCAGCCCCGAGCTCGTGGAAAAATACGGGGTGGGCATAATCCCCCTCAAAGTGATTTTGGGGGACGAGACCTGCCGCGACGGGATAGACGTCACCCCGCAGAAGATATTCGGATACGTAAAGGAGACGGGCGTCTTGCCCAAGACGGCGGCGCCCTCGATAGATGAGTACGCGGAGTTTTTCGGCGGGCTCTTGAAGGACTGCGACGCGATCATCCACTACAATATTTCGGCTAAGGCTTCGTCCTCGCACGACAACGCCGCGAGCGCGGCGAAGAGCTTTAAGGGCAAGGTATTCGTGGTCGACTCGGAGGCGCTCTCCACGGGGCAGGGTCTGCTCGTTTTAAAGGCGTGCGACCTCGCCGCCGCGGGCAAAAAGCCCCGCGAGATAGTGGAGATCACCGAGTCCCTCCGTCCCAAGCTGAACACCTCTTTCGTGCCCGACGTTCTGGACTATCTGCATAAAGGCGGCAGGTGCTCGCTCGCCTCGCTGATAGGGGCGAAGGTGCTCAGGCTCCACCCCCTCATCTCCATGAAGGAGGGGCAGATGTACGCCAAAAAGAAGTACATGGGCAACCTCGAAGTCTGCCTCAAAAAGTATATAAAGGACCTCGCGGCGGACTATCCCCGCTACGACAGGACGCGCTGCTTCATAACCCATTCCTCCTGCGAGCCCGAAGTGGTGGAGATGGCGCGCTCCATCGTGAAAGAGACCTTCTCTTTCGCCGAGATACTCGAAACCGTGGCGGGGTGCGTAGTCACTTCGCACTGCGGCAAAAACACCCTCGGCGTGCTGTTTATAGCCGAATAATGCGCTCAAACAGTTGACATAACGCCGCCGAGGCTGTATAATCAAGCTGATTCAAGGTTCTTCTTTGGGGCGGGGCGAAATTCCCCACCGGCAGTATAGTCTGCGAAGCGCGTCTGCGCCCGAGCGGGTGAAATTCCCGCACCGACGGTATAGTCCGGATGATAAAAGAGAAAACCGAAACGCGATATTTTATGACGTTTTCCGCCCCGAAATCTTTTTCGGGGCGGTTTTTCTGCAAAGAACGGCTTTGAATAATAAAATTCAGAGGAGTTTTTGTATGGAAAAGACAGAGACAGCCGCGGCAAATACAGCCGCACAGGACAAAAAGAAGAGCGCGCGGGAGGCGTTCGCAGGCTATTTCACGGGGACGAGAATAGCGTACATAGCGATCTTTACGGCGTTTTCGTACGCGCTGCGCTTTTGGGAGATCCCCATCTTGCAGGGCACGCCCGTCTCCTTTTTGAAGGTGGATTTTTCGAATATCTTCCCCCTCATAGGCGGCTATGCGCTGGGACCCGTGGCGGGGGTGACGATAGGCGTGCTGAAAGAGGCGCTGTGGATGTTTTTCTCCACGACGATGGGCGTGGGCGAGCTGGCTAATATCCTCGTGATGCTGCCCTTCGTGCTGATACCCTGCATAGCCTATAAGTACAAAAAGGGCATAGCGAGCGTCATAATTTTCCTTGCCATAGGCTGCGTGGCGCAGGTGGTGTGGTCGTTCCCCGTCAACCTGTTTTTGAATTTCCCCGTATTTCTCGGCTTCAATTGGCAGGACGGAATGAACTTCTTCCTCGGCGTGTGGTATTGGGTGATACTGTTCAATGTTATCAAGGCGGTCATAATCGCCGTGATAGTGCTGATCATCTACAAGCCCATATCAAACCTCATAAAGCTGACCGCCGTGAAGTTCGGCGCAAAGGGAAAAAAGAGCCCCGTTGAGGCGGAAGGGCGGAAAAAAGAGGATTGAGCCGCCGTTTGGGCGCGTCCGAAGGGCGGAAAAAATAAAAGGAGACAAGAACATGTTGCAGGTAAACGATACCGCGCCCGAAATATGCCTTTGCGGCGCGGACGGCAGGGAAGTGAGGCTGTCCTCTTTCAGGGGCAAAAAGGTGGTTTTATACTTCTATCCCAAGGACAACACCCCCGGCTGCACGCGGCAGGCGTGCGCGTTCGCGGGCGCATATTCCCGCTTCAAAGAGGCGGACGTCGCGGTGATAGGCATCTCGAAAGACAGCGCGGAGTCGCACAGAAAATTCGCCGAAAAGTACGGCTTGCCCTTTATCCTCCTTGCCGACCCCGGGCTGGAAGCCATAAAGGCTTACGGCGTGTGGCAGGAGAAAAAGCTGTACGGCAAGCCCTCCATGGGAGTGATGCGCACTACTTTCATAATAGACGAAGAGGGAAAAATAGCGCACATAATGCCCAAGGTGAAGCCAGATACCAACGCGGGGGAAGTGCTCGCCCTTTTGGGGCTGTAAAATACGGACAGAGCGCAGGGGCGCGGCTTTTTTCAAAAAAGCCGCGCCCCTTGACAAATTTACGGGCGGGGAGTATAATCCGTGTATGACTATCCATCACGATAAACTCGCCTACGGCAAGCTCGAAAAGACGTGCGGGGAGATGTCCGACGAGGAGATACTCGCCATGCTCGCGGAGCTGGATAAGCCGCAGGGGGATGAAAAGGGAGAAGAGAAAATAAAGGGCGCGGAGGCGGAAAAGCGATGCGGCAAAAAATAGCCGCTTTTATAGCAGTATTCGCCGCGTTCACGTCAGCCGCCATGTTTTTTGCGGGCTGCCGCGGGTGCAGGGCGGATATGGACCCGAACGACCGCAGCGGCGCGTACTATTACGCCCCGCACGCGGACGATACTTACTATTACTATAATATTTCGCTCGGCGACGGCTGTTCGGAGGCGGGAGAGGACTATATCCGCGTGGACAGGGCAACGGGAGAGGTCTCCTTTTTTGAAAACGCGGGCGGCGTGAACGGCTATATCCCGGGCGAACCCGTGGAGGACGAACCCTGCGGCAGCTGGGAACGGGAGGTCGGCAACGCGACTTACCTGTACGAGATCCCCAACGCGCCCGTTATTCTCGACAGCATGGACAACGGCTGGCGGGGACATACCCGCGTTTCGCGGGAAAATTACGGGATACTCGAAGCGCTCACCCGAAAATACGAGACGGGCGGCGTTTCCTTTATCCACATATATCTGCTCGACGGCGGCGACGGCTCCGCTTACGGCTTTGTGAACGTGTACGACCACACCACGGGCATTCTGTTCGGCGGCGGTGTCGCGGGCGTTTCGGGGATATCCTACGGCGCGTTTATAAAGTACTCGCTTCCGACGGGGGAGATCGAGGAACTTCTGCGCGTGGACGGCGGCTGCATAACGGCGTTCGACAGGGATACCGTGATGTTTTACAGACGCAAAAAGTACTATTCGCAGAACATAGGCGGCGAGCCGCGGTTTTCAGCCGAAGATCTGGCGTACGACAGCGGCTTGACGGGCTATTCCCGTTCGTTCACGCTGTTCAACGGGGAGCATTTCGTGCTGTATATGCACTCGGTCGGCGGCAGAAGGGAGACGGACTACGCCTATGTATTCGATTCGGACGGCAATCTTATCTCATCCTGCCAAGCGCAGGGACTTTAAGGGGGAACATATGGAGAATATAAAAATCGCCTATATAGGCGGCGGATCCAAGATGTGGGCAAGGGTGTTCATGTACGACCTCGCCTTAACGGAGGGCTTGTGCGGGGAGATCGCGCTCTACGACATAGATAAGCCCGCCGCCATACGCAACCAAAGGATCGGCGAGCGGATAAACGCCGACTCCCGCACCATTTCCAAGTGGAAATATACGGTGTGCGACAGGCTCGAAGAGGCGCTTGCGGGCGCGGATTTCGTGGCGCTGTCCATTCTGCCGGGCACATTCGACGAGATGGCGGCGGACGTGCACCTGCCCGAAAAGTACGGCATATACCAATCCGTGGGCGACACCGTGGGACCGGGCGGCGTGCTGCGCGCAATGCGCACCGTGCCCATTTACGAGGGCTTTGCCGCGGCGATAGAGAAGGTTTGCCCGCAAGCGTGGGTGATAAACTTCACCAATCCCATGTCCATCTGTACAAAAACGCTTTACGACGTGTTCCCGCGGATAAAGGCGTTCGGGTGCTGTCACGAGGTGTTCCACGCTCAGGAACTTCTGGCGTGCGCCGCCGCGGAGCTCTTGGGTATCCCCCGCCCCGACAGGCACGAGATAACCATAGACGCGAGCGGCATAAACCACTTCACGTGGATAACCGAGGCGAGGTATAAGGGGGAAGACCTCCTTGCGCTCTTGCCGCGCTTTGCGGAGAAGTACTTCGAGGAGGGCTATTGCGAACAGCTCGGCTTCGACAGGCGCGCCCACCTCGGGGACAACCCCTTCCTCTACGGCAATAAGGTCAAGCTCGACCTCTTCCGCCGCTACGGCGCGCTTGCCGCCGCGGGCGACAGGCATCTCGTGGAGTTCTTGGACGGCGCGTGGTACTTAAAGGACCCCCAAACGGTCGAGAAGTGGAGATATCACTTGACTTCTGTGGACTACCGCCGCGCCGACCAACGCGCGAAGATAGAGGAGAGCGAGCTGATGGCGGACGGCAAAAAGCCCGTGAACGTTGTCCATTCCGACGAAGAGGCGACGCGGCTCATGCTGGCTGTCCTCGGCGAGGGCAAGGTGGTCTCCAACGTGAACATGCCCAACATGGGGCAGATGCCCGATATGCCGCGCGGGATGATAGTGGAGACGAACTGCGTGTTCGACGCGGATTCCGTAAAGCCCGTTGTGGCGAACAGCCTGCCGCCCGCGGTGACGAACCTCGTCTATCGCAACGGCATGAATATCGAAACGTGCTATCACGGCATAAAGACAAGGGATATCGGGGAGATATTCGCCTCGTTTTTGAACCAGCCGCTGCTTTCGGGGCTGACGGTGGACAGTGCGCGCAGTCTCTTCAATGAGATGACGGCGGCTACGGCGGGCTATTTAAAGGACTCCTATCCCGAACTCGAAGTCTGAGCTTTCCCGGATCCGTATGATATCGCTTTTCATATAGATAACAGGGCGGCGGGCGCGAATTTTCGCGCCCGCCGCCCTTATCTTTCTATCCGAACGGTTTATTGCTCTCCCATCCGTTTCCATACGTAGTAGGTATAAGTTTTCGTAAACTTTTCGGCGGCGCTTTCGGGGTCTGCCACGCTCACGTTCTCCCACGCAACTCCGTTTTGTGAGACCGCCCACATAGCCTTGTCCTCAAAGACCACGCTTTTAAGTTCGGTGCAAGACAAGAAAGCCTCCATGCCGATATCGGTAACGCCTGCGGGTATGGTTATCTCCGTAAGGCTGCCGCACCACGCAAACGCTCTGTATCCGAAAGACGTCACGCTTTCGGGTATGGTTATATCCGTAAGACTGCCGCATGTGCTGAATACGTGGTTGCCGAGAGAAGTCAGCTTGCCGCCCGCTTCGAAGTCAACCCTTTTAAGCCCGTCGCAGGCATGAAACGCTCTATCGCCGATATTTGCGACATTTGCGGGTATATTTATATGGGTAAGGTTTTTGCACACGTTGAAAGCCGCTTCGCCGATATAAGTCACGCTTTCGGGTATGGTTATTTCAGTAAGGTTCGTGCAACTCTCAAACGCCTTGTCGCCGATGGAAGCCAGCCTGCTGCCCGTTCCGAAATAAACCGTTTTCAGCTCTTTGCAGGACTCGAACGCCCAGTCGCAGATATGGGCGACGTTTTCGGGGATAACTATTTGCGTAAGGTTGTTGCACTCATAGAAAGCGTATTCGGCAATGCCTACGGTATCGTCGCGTAAATACGCCACGGTTGCCGCGCCGTTACATTTTATCGCCCATTTATCCACATATTCTAACGTCGCGTCCTTTGATATGAGCTCCGTGCAATTTTCAAACGCGTTGCATGCGACGGAGGTCACGCTCTCGGAGATGGAAATATTTCTGAGCCCCGTGCAGTCGCGGAACGCATATTCTTCTATATGCGTTATGTTGCCAGAAAGGGTCACTCTCCGGATGCCCGCGCATTTGTAAAAGGCGTTGCTGCGGATCGTTTCCCCGCCCGTTATCGTCACCGTCTTCAAGGAGGCGGGCACGTAATTTTTGGGGTCCTCGTCTTTCGGCGCGCCGAATACGACCGCGAAGTGCGTTGAAACCGAGTCGTGCCCACTGCCCACGAACGGCAAGGTGATGCTTTCAAGTTTGTTGCAGCCGCGGAACGCGCCTCCGCCGATAGACGTCACGCTTTTGGGGACAGCTATTTCCGTAAGGCGCGTGCAATTTTCAAACGCGTCCCGGCCGACAGACGTCACGCCGTCGGAGATTTCAATGTCCGCAAGATTAGAACAGCCGTAGAACGCCCGGTCGCCGACAGACGTCACGCTTGCGGGGATCTCTATTTCCGCAAGATTAGAACAGCCGTAGAACGCTGCGTGGCCGATAGACGTCACGCTTTCGGGTATGGTTATCTCCGTAAGGCTCCCGCAATCCTCAAACGCTCTGTCGCCGATAGACGTCACGCCGTCGGGAATGGAGATATGTTTAAGGCGCTATTGGAAAACAAACAGTATAAAGTTTAACTTT
>CANQXZ010000023.1 GCA_947627955.1 uncultured Clostridia bacterium | reverse complement strand
GGGCACCGCTTGCGCCTTGCACTATGCGCAAGCTCATCTCGTGCGGCAAAACAGCGGGTGTCCGCTGTTTTGAGAAGTCCGCACTCGACCCCCGTGGTCTGTTCGGGGCACTTTGAAACGCGAAACCCAA
Source organism: uncultured Clostridia bacterium (assembly GCA_947627955.1). GTDB lineage: Bacteria > Bacillota > Clostridia > Christensenellales > Borkfalkiaceae > Coproplasma. Next base: position 25,764 of record CANQXZ010000023.1, on the reverse strand, counting down.
TTCTAAACAATCAAAACCTTATTATACTGCGTAATAGATTTCTCGGCTACGTGCGTGTTAGCTTACTTCGCTCGAAATGACAGTTATTATTAAAAAATGCGGCGGCGCAGACACTGCGCCGCCGCCCCGCTTTGAACAGCCCGTCCGCCGTCTGCTTTCAACGCCGTTAAGACGCCTGATTAAACGGAACGTTCATAACAACACCCTGCAAATCGCATAAAAAAACACAGCTCTGAACGAGCCGTGTTTTTTGTTTTTGTTCGGTTTTTCGGTTCAGGCAGCCTTTGAAGGAACCGTGATTTCCGCGCCGAAAGGTGCGATCGAAAGTCCCGCGAGCTTGAAGCATTGCTTGCCGAAAGGAATTCCGATAATGGTTATGCACCAGAGAACTCCGAGGAGCAGGAAGCCGATAGCCATAAACAGACCGCCGAATATGATCCATATTACGTTGGCGATGGGATGCTTGCCGAAGTTCTTTTCAACTTTTCTGCCGAAAGGCCAAAAGATGAGTTTTGCGATCTTGAATGCCTGAAGTCCGAAGGGGATACCGATGATGGTAATGCACCAGATAAGACCGGTGAAGAACCACGCGATACCTTCCCAAAGACCCGTAAACAAGAACCACAGAATGTTGCCGATAGTTTTCATAACGTTTCTCCTTGCGTTTTTTGTCGGATCGTGCCGACCACAATTCAATTGTACATAAAACACACACATTTGTCAATAGAGAATAACAAAATTGTTTAATAATTTTTCCGCATTTTCCCAGCTGCGCCCGAACGAAATTAATACCCATAGTGAACCCGACCATTTCAGTAACTTTCCCCTCGCGCCGCTCATTGCAATGTGCCCCGTACACCCTCACTAACTTTGCCCTCTCGCGCTAATAATTTTTTACACCTTGCACTAATTCTCCTCCCCCCTCGCGGCGTTGCCGCGAGGGGGGAGTAAGCTTCCCGGTCAAAACCGCTCGTTTGCCTCAAAATAAAAATCTCACATTTAACTTGATTTTACGCAATAACTATGTTACAATAAACATTGTTAATTATTTTACAATTAAGAGGAAAATTCAAATGGGTCAAAATCAACTGAAAAAAATCAACATATTTTTGGCTTCTTCCATCACAGAACTTGAAAGCGACAGGGATAAATTCGAGGCGTTTATCAATCGGCTCAACGATTTTTATGTTGAAATCGGCGTAAGAATTTACCTCTATCGTTGCGAAACAGGCGATATAGCTATTTCGAGCGAGGCGGGCGGCAAGCAGGCAGAGTACGACCGCAAGATACGCGAAAGCGATTTGTGCATTTTCTTGTTCTTCAAAAAGTTGGGCGATTATACCCGCCATGAGTTCGAAGTCGCGCTCGACTCTTTCAGAAACAGCGACAAACCCAAAATAGTTACGTTTTTTAAGTATGTCACCACGCCCGCCGAAGCTACGGAAGAGATAAAGGGTTTTATGCAACTTTTGGATAAGGAAATAAGGCACTATTACAATGTCTATCAAAACATAGACACTTTAAAACTCGGTATTTTGATGCAGTTAAAATTAATGAAACTCGACAGTGTGGAACCGAATGTTGAGAATGGTAAGGTCATGCTTGGCACAACAGAAATTGCCGATACCTCCAAAGTGCCCATTTTTGCGGGTAACGATTCCTTGTCGCAATATCGCGAAGAGCTTAAAAAGCTCAATGAGCTATGCGAAGAATTAACGATAAAAAGACATGAGAATCCCGATGACGAAGAACTGTATTCGGAGTGTTTCGAAGCGTCAAGCAGAAGAAAAGAGGTCGAACAAGCCATAAAAGAAATTGAAACGTCGGTACTCAAAATGACAAAGGTCATAACCGAAAGTACCGACCGCGGTAACCTTTCTCCCCGTCAGGTGCTGGCGTATCGCGCGTTGGAACAAGGCGATTATTCCCTTGCGCTTGAAGTTCTCGATTTCGACGCGATCATGGCTGATTTAGCCCATAATGAGGAAATGGGTGAGGGGTACATCGAGCGTATCCAGCTAAACGCCAACGAGCTTATACAACGTATAGATGTATTAAAAGCCAAAGGCATAAATGAAAATACGGCAAAGGAAATTAAAGATATTTATCAAATCGTTTACGCGCGCATAGAGCAATTCAATCTCGACAAATCGCCTCTCTACGATTATGCTTCTTTTTTATATAATCAAAACGAATATGAATCGGCATTGGATGTTGCTTCTATATTGAAATACTATTATGCCCACCCTAAACTCGTTGTTGAAGAATCGGACAAAGCCAAACTTTATATTCTGTTAGGTATAATATATTGCAAGCAAAACAAATTCAAAGAAGGCGAAGAAAATCTTTTGGCGGCAGTTAAGATCTATAAGAATTTAGAACACGAAAATTCATCGGTATATGAACCCGATTTAGCAGTTAGCTACATTAACCTCGGCGATCTTTATTGTGACTTGTGCCGCTTTGATGAAGCCGAAAAAAATTTCTCGGAGGCGGTTGAAATCTGCAAGCGTTTAGCTGTGGAAGATCCTTTGGTATATGAACCCAATTTAGCAGATAGCTACCATAGCATTAGTATATTATATATAAATACGAATCGCTATGAAAAAGCTGAAGAAAACCTTTTGTTGGCATTAAAAATTTATCAACGCTTAGACGAGGAAAAACCTTCGAAATATGCATCGTATTTAGCGGAAATTTACAATAAATTGGGCATAACTTACTCCAGAATCGGTCGTTTTAAAGATACTGAAGAAAGTTATTCGGCGGCGTTGAAAATTTACAAACGTTTAGCTGCCGAAAACCCCTCGCAATATGACCCAATGTTGGCGAATAGTTATAATAATCTCGGGCAATTCTATGATAATTTAAGCCGATATGACCAGAGTGTAAATCGCTATAATGAAGCTGAGGAAAATCTTTTTTCGGCATTAAAAATTTATAAACGTTTAGCCAAGGAAAATCCGTCGGCATATGAACCGTTATTAGCTTATAGCTACAATAATATCGGTGTTCTGTATATGGATTTGCAACGTTATGAAGAAGCCCAAAAATATCTTTTGGACGGATTGGAAATTCGTACGCGGTTAGCTAAGGAAAATCCTGCGACATTTGAACCCGAAGAAGCGGGAAGCTATAATAATCTCGGTATTGTTTACGATAAGATAAGTCGCTATAAAGAAGCCGAAATGTGTTATAAAGCGGCAATAAGCGTTTATAAACGCTTAGCCGAAAAAGACCCTTCGGCATATGAACCTGTTATGACAATGGTGTATTATAATCTCGGTGTTATTTACAATAAAACAAATCGTTTTGAGGAATTTCAAAGTGCGTTCTTCGAGGCATATTACCTTGCAAAGGAACATTTGGATAACTTTTATTGCAATCGGATTTATAACTCAATAAAGGGCTTGTTTGAAGATTAAACATCAAACTTTCAACGCATAAATAATGATAAAGGTTCTTGGAGAGAGGTTGTCTGAACAGATAACCTCTTTTAAATTGCACTTTGTGACAGTTTGTTTGGTGAAGTGGATTTTGCCGTATACGCAAGTGGAACCTCGGCAAAGCGTCGCGGGCAAGCCCGCTCGCGCGAACTGTGGTTCGAACCCCAAACTCATAACCACAACAAGGGACACCCGAACGGGTGTCCCTTGTTGTGGTGGGAGCAGGTGGATTCTCGCGGCTACGCCGCGAGAGCGTCGGCGACAGAGTGAGCAAATAACAAAAAATATTCTTTTATCGTCTGCCGCCTCGCGCGAACCACCGAATAAAGTCGGGCTTCTTATTACAGCCTCTGCATGTGGTGAGATGGATTTTGCCGTATCCGCAAGCGGAACCTCGGCAAAGCGTCGCGGGCAAGCCCGCTCGCGCGAACTGTGGTTCGAACTGCGAACTCATAATCACAACAAGGGACACCCAAACGGGTGTCCCTTGTTGTGGTGGGAGGAGGTGGATTCGAACCACCGAAGTCGGAGACGTCAGATTTACAGTCTGATGCATTTGGCCACTCTGCAATCCGCCCGTATTAAATTTTCGCCCCGACGACCGCGGGGCTTGTGCGTTGGAGCTGGTGATTGGAATCGAACCCACAACCTGCTGATTACAAATCAGCTGCTCTGCCAATTGAGCTACACCAGCGCGAACCCGCGAAGGGTGGTGCCTTGGGGTGGAATCGAACCGCCGACATATGGATTTTCAGTCCACCGCTCTACCGACTGAGCTACCAAGGCGTAACGCCTTTCGGCGTAAAAAAATTTGGCGACCCGAAACGGGCTCGAACCGTCGACCTCCAGCGTGACAGGCTGGCGCTCTAACCAACTGAGCTATCGGGCCAAATGATGGTGGGACTTCACGGACTCGAACCGCGGACCAATCGGTTATGAGCCGACCGCTCTAACCAACTGAGCTAAAGTCCCTCAAATCACGGATAACTTCCGCAACGCTAAATTATAATAATATACCCTTTGATTTTTGTCAAGTGATTTTCCGCGTTTTGGCAAGTTTTTTTGTAAACCGCGGGAAAATAAAAACGCGACAAAATATGGCTATATTCCGCCTAATTTTACATATTTTTCGTCCGCGCGGGTTGTAATATTTAAAAAAAACCACGGAGCGCGAATATGGTAGTCACGGGGCAGATAAGGGATAAAACGCTTTACATAGGTTTGTCGGGGGAGATGGACGAGTGCTCCTCAAAAGAGGCGCGTGCCCGCTGCGACAAGCTGATAGACGAAAATCCCGCAGTCAAAAAGATCGTAGTCAACCTTTCCGAAGTCAGATTTATGGATTCCACGGGCATAGGGTTTTTGATAGGCAGATACAAAAAAGCCGCAAAGACGGGCGCCGCGATGTACGTCCAGCAACCTGATTTCGCCGCCGACAAAATTCTGAATCTGAGCGGCATATATTCCATCATTCCGAAGGCAGAATAAAGAGGAGCGTATGGCAAAAAATTATTTGAAACTTCAATTCTATTCCTATCCCCGCAACCAGTCGTTCGCGAGGGACGCCGTGGCGGCTTTCTGCCTCGAACTCAATCCGTCCCTTTCCGACCTTTCCGACGTAAAGACGGCGGTCTCGGAGGCGGTGACCAACTGCACGGTGCACGCCTATAAGAGCGCGCCCGGAATGGTGACGGTGGAGTGCGAGATAGAGGGCTGCGAGCTACATATAAAGATAAGCGATTCGGGCGAGGGGATCGCGGATATAGAAAAGGCGGTCCAGCCTTTCTACACGTCCTTGCCCGCGGACGAGAGGAGCGGAATGGGGTTCACCATAATGCAGACCTTTATGGACGATTTTTCCGTCAATTCCGTCAAGGGCGAGGGCACCGTCGTTTATATGTCAAAAAGATTTAAAACGGAAGTGGAGAATGCTTGACGTCGATAAGACGAACGACTTGATACGAAGGGCAAAGGAGGGCGACGCGGGCGCTAAGGAAGCGCTGCTTACCGAAAACAACAACCTGATAAAATCCATCGTCAGGCGATATCTGAACAAGGGCGTGGAATACGACGACCTCTATCAGCTCGCGGGCATGGGGCTGCTTAAAGCCATAAACGGCTTCGACGAATCGTTCGGGGTCCGTTTTTCCACCTATGCCGTGCCTATGATAGCGGGGGAGATAAAGCGCTTCATGCGCGACGACGGCAGCATAAAGGTCTCCCGCGCGATGAAGAGCGCCGCCAAGCAGATAAACCTGTTCATTGAGCAGTATTCCGCCGAGCACGGCGCCCAGCCCACCGTCAAAGCCATCGCGGAAAAATTCGGCATGCCTGAAAGCGAGGTCGTGTTCACCATGGGCTCCACGCGCATGCCCGTCTCCATATACGAGCGCGGCGACTACAAGGACGACAAGGGTCAGGAACTGCTCGAAAAATTGCCCGTGGAGGACAGACAGGAGGAGATAATAGACTCTCTTCAGCTCAAAACGGCGATCTCCAACCTGCCCGAGCGGGACAGAAAGGTGATAATCCTCCGCTATTTCCGCGACATGACCCAGAGCGAGGTGGCTGGTATGCTCGGCGTTTCGCAGGTGCAGGTGTCGCGGATAGAGAACAGGATAATGCGCGCATTCAGGCGCGATTTAACGGGCTGATGCTTGTCAAACGGCTTTTAAGGTGATATAATATACCCAAAACCGCATTTGAAGGTGAATTATGCTCAACGAAAAAAACGTGGCTCTCGGCAAAGTCCGCTCTTCCATACGCGAACTGTTCGAGTACGGTAAAAAACGCAAAGAGGAGATAGGCGAGGAGAACGTATTCGACTTCTCCCTCGGCAACCCGAGCGTGCCCGCGCCCCCCGAGGTGGCGGAAGCGCTCAAAGACATTATAGACAACACCGACCCCGTGGCGCTGCACGGCTACACTTCCGCGCAGGGCGACTATTCGGTGCGCAAGTCGGTGGCGGACTATTTCAACGCCCGCTTTTCCACCGCGCTCGGCGCGGACTGCATATACATGACCTGCGGCGCGGCGGCTTCCCTAACCATAACGCTCAACGCCATATTGAACGACGGCGACGAGGTGATAACCTTTGCGCCCTACTTCCCCGAATACAAGGTGTTCACCGAACACGCGGGCGGCAAACTCATAGCCCTGCCCGCCGTCGCGGGCACTTTCAAGCCCGACATAAAGGCGCTGGAAAGCGCGCTGAACCCGCGGGTCAAAGCCGTGCTGATAAACTCCCCCAACAACCCCTCGGGCGTCGTCTACGGGGAGGAGGACATAAGGGCTGTCGCGGGCGTTCTCGGAAAATACCGCAAAGAGCACGGCTCGTCCGTATATCTCATCTCGGACGAACCCTACCGCGAGCTCGTGTTCGACAAGTCCGTGAAAGTGCCGTGCATAATGAACTATTACGACGATTCGGTGGTGCTGTATTCCTATTCGAAGAGCCTTTCCCTTCCGGGGGAGAGGATAGGCTATATCGCCGTCGGCGACCGCGTGCGGGAGAGGGAGGAGCTGTACGCCGGCATAATGGGCGCGGGGCGCGCCCTCGGCTTTGTGTGCGCGCCAGCCCTTTTCCAGCAACTCGTGAAGAGGATACACGGCGTCACTTCCGACATTTCGGTGTATAAGCGCAACCGCGACGTCCTCTTAAAGGCGCTCGAAAGCTACGGCTACACCGTAGTCAGACCCGACGGCGCATTCTATATGTTCGTCAAGTCGTGCGAGCCGTCTGCCGTGGCGTTTTGCGAGCGCGCCAAGAAGTACGAGCTGTTGCTCGTTGCGGGCGACGACTTCGGCGCCGAGGGGTATGTGAGGATATCCTACTGCGTGTCCCCCGCCACGATAGAGCGTTCCCTGCCCGCTTTCCGCGCCCTTATCGAAAGCTATAAGTAAATCTGCCTTGCGCATGAAAATACCGCCGCGGCGTTGAGCCGCGGCGGTATTGCGTTTTCGTATTATTATTCTGTGTCTGTATGCGCATGTCTGTTTATTTCAGACTGGGCAAGGGGGAATACGAGCCACCCGAAGCCGAACAAGTAAAGAATGAGATAGAGCACGCCGCTTTCTTTTATCTTCTTGCCGAGCTTATATGCCCAATAGTAAAGATAGATGCCTGCGGTGATGATAGAAAACAGTATCGCCATCCCGCCGCCTGCGGTCTTCTCTTCGGGATTTATCGTGTTGCTGTCGTTGGTGAGGCAGACGAACCAATAGATGCCGTAGATACCGAAAGTGATGATCGTAAACAGTATTGCAAGAGCAATATTCCTCTTCTTTATCATTTTGCATATCCTCCATGTTATTTCGACATATGTCGTAAGTAAATTATATAATAGACCGCTTATTAAAGTGGAAAAATAAGAATTCTTATTTTTTTGATAGGTTTACTTATATTGGGCTATAATTCGGCTATGACAATGGTGATAGGGCAGAGGATAAAGGAGCTCAGAAAGGAGTTCGGGATAACGCAGCGCGAACTTGCCACTGCCGTCGGATGCAGCCAGCCCATGATAGTGTTGTGGGAAAAGGGGGATTGCGAGCCGACGGCAGGCTCGATTCTGAAGCTCTCCGACGTGTTCGGCTGTTCCTGCGATTATCTTCTCGGGAAGAGGGACGACTATTGAAAAATAAAAAACGCAGCGGTCATATTGCCGCTGCATTTTTTTATCAGCCGTATTTTTCGAGCCGTTTTTTTATCGACAGAAGGTTTTCCTTCACGCGTGCGGGGGAGGCTCCCCCGTAGGAAGAGCGCGCTTCGGCGCAAGCCCAACCCTTCACCTTTCCGCATATATCGGGTCCGAACAGCGGGTCGTATGCGGCGTATTCCTCAGCGGTCATATCCTGCAATGTGCGCCCGTCCGCTATGCGGTCGCGCACTATCCTGCCCGTCACGGCGTGCGCCGTGCGGAAGGGCATGCCCTTTTTCGCGAGGTAGTCGGCTATGTCCGTCGCGCAGCAGAAGTCCTTTTCCGCCGCCGCGGCTGCGGTTTCCCTTTCGAGTTTTATGTTCAAAAGCAGCTCCGCCATGACGCCGAGGCATGCGCCTATCTGCTTTTTGGCGTCGAAAAGCCCCTCTTTGTCCTCCTGCAAGTCCTTGTTATAGGCGAGCGGAATGGCTTTCAGCGTGGTCAGAATGGCGATAAGGTGCCCGTATATCCTGCCCGTCTTGCCGCGTATTAGCTCGGGTATGTCGGGATTTTTTTTCTGCGGCATTATGGAAGAACCCGTGGAGTACTCGTCTGAAATGTCGAGATATCCGAATTCTTCGGAGGAGTAGAGGATAATGTCCTCGCAGAGGCGCGAGAGATGCGCGGCTGCGAGCGAGCAGACGAAGAGGTATTCCGCGGCGAAATCCCTGTCGGAGACCCCGTCGAGGGAGTTTTCGCACGGGCGCGAAAACCCGAGGAGGGAGGCGGTCATATCCCTGTCTATGGGATAGGAAGTGCCCGCGAGCGCCCCGCTCCCGAGTGGCATAACGGCAGTCCGTCCGCGGCTCTGCACCGCCCGTTCCATGTCCCTTAAAAACATCTCGGCATAGGCGTTGAAGAAGTGCCCCGCACATATCGGCTGGGCTTTTCTGAGGTGGGTATATCCGGGCATTATGCAGTCGAGCCCGTCCTCCGCGCGCTCGCAGAGGCTCAAAACGAGCTCTTTCAATCCGGCGGTGAGCTCGTCGAAAGCACGCATGACGTAGAGGCGGAAGTCCGTCGCCACCTGGTCGTTGCGGCTCCTCGCCGTATGCAGTTTTTTGCCCGCTTCGCCGATCCTCTTCACGAGTTCGTTTTCCACAAAGGAATGAATGTCCTCTGCGCCGCAGATCTCGAGCTTTCCCGAGCGTATGTCCTCTTCTATCCCGCGCAGTCCGCCGAGGATCTTTTCGCAGTCGGCAACGGGCAATATGCCCGTTTTGCCGAGCATGGTCACATGCGCTTTAGAGCCATTGATGTCCTCCCGCCACAGTTCCCTGTCGAAGGGGAGGGAGTCGTTGAATTCCTCGAGGCTCTTCGCCGCGGGCTTGTCAAAGCGGCCTTCCCACAGTTTCATTCGTTTACCGTCCTTTAATAAGTTGACTTATTCCGCGATTTAAATTACAATATATTATAATCGGATAAATGCGACAAATCAAGCATTTTGAGTACAAGCGATGATTATTCTGGGACTTGACCCCGGTCTCGCCACTATGGGATACGGCGTTGTGGAAAAACTGAAAAACGATTCTACCGTGGCTGTCGACTACGGCGTGGTGCTCACCCCCAAGGAAGAGAGCCTGCCCGTGCGGCTCGCCATGCTCGAAGAGGGCATAAACAAGATACTCTTGAAGTACAAGCCCGAAGAGATAGCGGTGGAAGAGCTGTTTTTCTCCAAGAACATAACTACGGGCATACCCGTGGCGCATGCGCGCGGGGTGATGCTGCTCACCTGCATAAAGTATTGCGGCAGGCTGTACGAGTACACCCCCAACCAGATAAAGCAGTCCCTCACGGGCTACGGAAAGGCGGATAAGGTGCAGATGCAGAGGGTGGTAACCTCCATGCTCTCGCTCTCAAAGATCCCCCGCCCGGACGACGCGGCGGACGCGCTCGCAGTTGCGCTCTGCCATGCGCATACATCCCGTTTCGGCAAACTTTTCGGAATAAATTGACAGGATAAACTATGATAGGATACGTAAAAGGCACAATTTTATCCCTTTCCCCCGACGAAGCGCTCATTCTGACGCCGTCCGGCGTGGGGTTCGAGCTTCTCATCTCCGCCGCGGCTTACGACAAGCTCTCGGGCAAAAAGGAAGGGGAGCTCTTCTCGTGGCTGCAAGTGCGCGAGGACGGCGCAACGCTGTTCGGCTTTGCCGACAGAGAGGAAAAGGAGATGTTTTTAAAGCTCATCTCCGTCTCGGGCGTGGGTCCCAAGATGGGCATAGCCGTCCTCTCGTCTATGCGCCCCTCGGACATTGCCGCGGCGATAGCCACAAACGACGTGAAGAGGCTCTCGGCTGTCAAAGGGCTCGGCAAAAAGACTGCCGAGCGCATAATTTTGGAACTGCGCGAAAAGGTCTCCGCAGCCGTCTCCGCCGAGGGCGGGGCTCCCGTTGCGGAAATCGGCGTAGGGCAGGGCGACGAGGACGCGGTCGTCGCGCTTATGACCCTCGGCTTCACCCGTCAGGAGAGCATAAAGGCTGTCTCGCGGGCAAAGGCGGGCGGCGCTTCGAGCGTAGAGGACGTCATTATGGCGGCGTTAAAGGGAATGTGATATGTTTTTCGATGACGATGAAGAGGAGTACGGCGGGGAGGAAAGGCTCGTCCGCAGCACAAAGGGCGAGTTTGACGCCGAGGAAAACGTCTTAAGACCCAAGACGCTCGAAGCCTATGTCGGGCAGTCCAAGGTCAAGGAAAATTTAAAGGTATACATGGACGCCGCCAAAAAGCGCGGCGAGGTTTTGGAGCACGTTTTGCTGTACGGCGCGCCCGGTCTCGGCAAGACCACTCTCGCGCACATAATAGCAAACGAAATGGGCGGACAGCTCAAACTGACAAGCGCACCCGCGATAGAGCGTAGCGGCGACCTCGCGGCTATCCTCACCAACCTCAACGAGGGCGACGTGCTCTTTATAGACGAAATACACCGCCTCAACCACAGCGTTGAGGAGATACTGTATTCCGCCATGGAGGACTACGCCCTCGACATAATCGTGGGCAAGGGTCCGAGCGCGCGGAATATCCGCTTCACCCTCAAAAAGTTCACTTTGATAGGCGCGACGACGCGCGCGGGAATGATCTCCAACCCCCTCCGCGACAGGTTCGGCATCAACTGCCGCCTCGACATGTATACCCCCGCGGAGCTGAAAGAGATAGTCCTGCGCTCGGCGCGCGCCCTCGAAATAGAGATAGACGACGGCGCGGCAGGGGAGATATCCTGCCGAAGCCGCGGCACGCCGAGAATAGCCAACCGCCTTTTGAAGCGGGTGCGCGACTTCTCCGAAATGCGCGGCAGCAAGAGGATAACCCTCGACGACGCCCGTTTCGCCCTCGCCAAAATGGAGGTGGACGAGCTCGGTCTCGACGAGGTGGATCGCGCTTATCTCCGCGCCATGATAGAGAAGTTCGACGGGCGGCCCGTCGGGCTCGATACCCTCGCGGCGACCATAAGCGAGGACGCCGGCACGATAGAGGACGTGTACGAGCCCTATCTTCTCCAACTCGGCTTTATAGCGCGCACTCCCCGCGGCAGGATCGTGCTCCGCGGCGGCTACGAACATCTCGGGTATAAGATGAGCGACAGACAGCGCGAGCAGATATCCATGTTCGACAAGGACATTAAAAACGACGGTTGAAATGCAGTACAAAAAGAGCGATTTTTATTACGACCTCCCCGAAGAGCTGATAGCCCAGACCCCCGCCGAACCGCGCGACAGTTCGCGCCTTCTGGTGTACGACAGAAAGACGGGTAAGATAGAGCACAGGATATTCAGGGACGTCACGGACTACCTCAAAGCGGGCGACGTACTCGTTTTAAACGATACCAAGGTGTTGCCCGCCCGTCTTTTTGCGCATACCGAGAGCGGGGGCGCCGTCGAGGTGCTCCTTTTAAAGAGGCTCAACATAGACGAGTGGGAGGTGCTCGTAAAGCCCGGAAGAAAGTGCGGCGTGGGCAGGGAACTCATTATCTCAGAAGAGCTCTCATGCACCGTGACGAGCATAACCGAGAGCGGCGAGCGGAGGGTAAAATTCAGTTACGACGGCGTGTTCGAGGATATCCTCGCCCGCGTCGGAAATATGCCCCTGCCGCCATATATCAAGAAAAAATTACAGGATAGTTCCCGCTATCAGACGGTGTACGCAAGGGCGGACGGCTCGGCGGCGGCGCCCACGGCGGGGCTCCATTTTACCCCCGGGCTCCTCAAAAAGATAGAGGACATGGGCGTGGAGATAGTCAAGGTGCTCCTCCACGTGGGGCTGGGCACGTTCCGCCCCGTAAAGGAAGAGATAATAACCGACCACAAGATGCACTCAGAGTACTTCGAGGTGACCCAAGAGGCGGCGGAACGCCTCAACGCCGCAAAGCGCGGGGGCAGACGGATAATAGCCGTGGGCACAACGTCGGTGCGCACTCTCGAGAGCGCGGCGGACGAAAACGGCATAGTCCGCCCCTGCAAGGGCGAAACGGATATCTTTATCTATCCGCCCTATAAGTTCAGGTGCGTCGACGCCCTGATAACCAATTTCCACTTGCCCGAAAGCACCCTCATCATGCTCGTCGCCGCCCTCACGGGGCGCGAGGAGATATTGTCCGTCTACAACACCGCGGTGGGGGAGGGGTATAGGTTCTTTTCTTTCGGGGACGCTATGATGGTCTTATAAGCGGCGCGTCTCTTCGTCGCGCTGCGCTTGGCTTCGGGTCACGTACAAAATAGTACGCTCCCCTCGCCAATGCTCGCGCTCCTCGATACGCTTGCTTCTAAGACCATCATTAACACATAAACGCTTTATGTTTCGTCGCGTTGCGGCAACCCTCAGTCATTTACATTTCAGTAAACTCCTTCGGGTTTTCCTCGCACTCCTTGATACGCTTGCTTCTGAGCCCATCATTAACACATAAACGCTTTATTTTTGTCCCGCTGCGCTTGGCTTCGGGTCACGTACAAAATAGTACGCTCCCCTCGCCAATGCTCGCGCTCCTCAAAAGATATGCTTTAAAAAATTCCTGCTACTGCAAATCACATAGGACAGCAATGCAATATTTTTCATTCGAACTTCAACATACAGATAAACACACGGGCGCGCGGGCGGGGGTGTTCCATACCCCGCACGGCGATATCCTCACGCCCGTATATATGCCCGTCGGCACGCAGGCGACGGTCAAGGGGGTATATCCGCGCGACCTCAAAGAGGCGGGTTCGCAGATAATCCTCTCCAACACATATCACCTCTATCTGCGCCCGGGCGACGGGCTCGTGAAAAAGGCGGGCGGGCTCCACAAGTTCATGAATTGGGACAAGCCCATTCTGACCGACAGCGGCGGCTTTCAGGTGTTTTCGCTTACAAAGCTGAATAAAATAAGGGAAGAAGGGGTATATTTCAATTCGCATATAGACGGCTCGAAGCATCTCTTCACGCCCGAAAAGGTGATAGAGATAGAGGAAAACCTCGGCGCCGACATAATAATGCAGCTCGACCAGTGCAGCGAGTACGGCTACACCCACGAACAGGCGGAGAGGGCGGCGGATCTCACCTACTCGTGGCTGGAACGCTGCGCCGCGGCGAAATCGCGCGACGATCAGGCGCTCTTCCCGATAGTGCAGGGCAATATGTACGACGATCTGCGGCTGAAAAGCCTGCGCCGCGCAAAGCCTTTCGCCGTGAATGGGATAGCCATAGGCGGGCTTTCCGTAGGCGAGCCCAAATCGCGCATGTACGAGATATTGGAGCTCCTCCGCCCCGAACTTCCCGAGGGGGTGCCCCGTTACCTCATGGGCGTGGGCAGTCCCGACTGCCTCATAGAGGGCGTGCTGCGCGGGATAGATATGTTCGACTGCGTGCTCGCAACGCGCATAGCGAGGAACGGCACTGCGCTCACCTCCCGCGGCAAGATAGTGGCGCGCAACGCGGCGTTTTATGAAGATCTTTCCCCCCTCGACCCCGACTGCGGGTGCTACTGCTGCAAAAATTACACCAAGGCTTATCTGCGCCACCTCATAAACGTGGACGAGATGCTGGGGGCTATGCTCCTGTCCCTGCACAACATAACCTTTTTGCACGGCTTGATGAAGGGGATGAGGGAGGCGATCTTCGCCGACAGCCTCACGGATTTTGCGCGGGAGTTCTATTCCCGGTACGGCTCGGAACAGACCGACATTTTCCCGCCTGTGTGAAATTTTGATATAAAATGCGGCGTGTCTTTAAAAATCGCTTGCCAAAATTTCCGCAAAATATTATAGTATTTAAAAACGGAGAATTGATTTATGGAATGGCTTCAAAGGAACGGAATGTGGATAATCGTGGGCTTGATGCTCGTCTTGTGCGTGGTCTGGATAGTTTTCAGCAATAAAAAGCGCAAAAAGCAGGAGCAGGACGCCCAGAACCTCATAAACGCCGTGGGACCGGGCAACAAGGTCAAGACTATCGGCGGCATCTGCGGCATTGTCGTGGAGGTGGACAATGAGGAAAACACCTTTATCCTCGAAACGGGTTCCCCCACCACGGGCAAGTGCTATATAAAGTTCGACAGACAGGCTATCTACCAGACTGACGCGGTCGTGGAGCCCAAAGCGGCTGAAAGTCCCGCAGAGGAAGAGCCCGCCGAAGAGCCGCAGGATAACGCGGCTGAGACGGACGCGGAAAACGTTGCGCCCGCAGAAGAGCCCGCAAAGAAAGACGAATAATATTTTGTAAGACCTCCGCATATAGTAAAGCGGAGGTTTTATTATGCGCACACACATATTTCAGGTCGTAAAATCCGTGCTCGCTTCTGTTTTGGTCTCGCTCGCGTTCGTGCTCATTTTCACAGTCGCGATCCAGCTGTTTACATTGCCCGTCACGGTGATAAGACCCGTGAACCAGATATTCAAGATCGTCGCCATAGCGGCGGGCGGACTGCTCTTCATCAGGGAGGGCAAGGGGATAATAAAGGGCGCCGTGCACGGCGCGCTCACCGTAATTATAACGTGGCTGATCTTCAGCGCGATAGCAAAAGTGTTCGTCGCGGATTGGAAATTTATCGTAGAAATTCTCATAGGCGCGGCGGCGGGCGCGGTGACGGGCATAATTGCCGCCAATATAAAGAGAAAAACCTGAAAAAACGCTTGATTTTTTCACCTGTATACTTTATAATAAGTGAAAAGATAACTTGATTTTTAAGGAGATTTTCAAAATGATAAAGACCATCGCAAAGCCTTCCGAAAAAAAGGTGACGGGATGCGGCGAGTGCAGGAGCACATGCCAATCCGCCTGCAAGACGAGCTGCACAGTCGGCAACCAGAGCTGCGAAAGGATAACGAGAGAACAGGATCCCGAAAAAGTTAAGTAAAAAGATTTCAAAAGGAGCAGAAACTCTGCTCCTTATTTAATATTATCGACTATGGTACACGCTTTTACATGTTTGGGGAAGAATTACATATTCGATTCGGGCAGCGGCAGTCTGCACGAATGCGATGAGACCACAAGAAAATACGTCGCCGCAAAATACGAAAATTGCGGCGATTTGTCCGAAATTCCGCCCGAAAAGCAGGCGGAGATAGAGGGCGAGCTCGAGCCGTTGAGGAGAAGCGGGCTTCTCTTTGCGGCGGAACCTGCCGCCGCGCCCATAAAGACGGACGAAGTCAAGGCGCTCTGCCTGCATATCTGCCACGACTGCAATCTGAGGTGCCGCTACTGCTTCGCCGACGAGGGCGCGTATCACTCCGCCCGCGAGTTCATGAGCCCGGAAACGGCTATAAAAGCCATAGATTTCCTCATAGAAAAGAGCGGCAAGCGCAAAGTGCTCGAAGTCGATTTCTTCGGCGGCGAGCCCTTAATGTGCCTCGAAACCATCAAAAAGACCGTCGCCTACGCCCGCAAGCGGGAAAAAGAGACGGGCAAAAAGTTCCTCTTCACCACCACCACGAACGCCCTTCTGCTCGACGACGACGCGATAGACTTTTTCAACCGCGAGATGGAGAACGTGGTTTTGAGCCTCGACGGCAGAAAGGAAGTGCACGACGCCATCCGCAAGACGGTAAACGGCAAGGGCAGTTTCGACCTCGTCATAGACAAGATAAAGAAGTTCGTGCGCTCGCGCGGGGACAAGTCGTACTATGTGCGCGGCACTTTCACCGCGAAAAATCTCGACTTTTACAAGGACGTGATTTTCCTCGCCGAGAGCGGCTTCGACAGCATTTCCATGGAGCCCGTGGTCACCGACATAGACGACCTCGCCATAAAGGAAGAGCATCTCGGCGAGATCTGCTCGGGATACGAAACTCTCCTTTCGCAGTATCTCGACAAGTACGACAGGGGCGAGGGCTTCAACTTCTTCCACTTCAACGTCGATCTGGAAGGGGGAGTGTGCCTGCAAAAAAAGGTTTCCGCCTGCGGCGCGGGCAACGAATATTTTTCCGTAGTCCCCAACGGCGACATCTATCCCTGCCACCAATTCGCGGGCGACAAGAAATTTCTCATGGGCAGCGTGTACGGCGGCGGGCTTGACGGCGGTATCCGTTCTGTATTCTCGGGATCGAGCCTGTTCACGCGCAAGGGCTGCGAGAAGTGCTTCGCCAAATTCATATGCAGCGGCGGGTGCGCGGCGAACAACTATCACTTCTGCGGCGACGTGAATATCCCCTACGCCATAACCTGCGAGATGATGAAAAAGCGCGTCGAGTGCGGCATGCACGCATTGGCGCACAAAAAAAACGGGGGCTGACCTCCGCCGGATGCGGCGCAAAAAGGCTGGAAATATCTTTTAAAGGGCGGCGGAGCCGCCCTTTCCGCCTTTTAATATGCCGAAAGTAGCTAAAAATGTATAATTAAAGCGCAAATTTATTGACGAGTAAAAAATTTTTTTATATAATATAGTGGTTAGATTTTATTTTTCTTCATTATTATAAGGAGACAGGCGATGGGCAAAGTCAAATCTGCGATAATAACCGCTCTTCTCGTGGCGGCGATCGTCGTATTAGCGCTGTTTGCCACTATTTCCGTCCCGGAATTGCCCGGGAGCAACGGGATAGACAGATATAATTCGTTTATAACAAACATAAATCTCGGCGCGGATCTCTCGGGGGAGGCGTCGGCGACCCTCTATCCAGCGGGCGTTATTTCCGAATCGGATTACAGGCGCGCCGTATACGGCAACGCGGACAAGCAGCAGGAGTACGAAGAGAAGTACGTCCGTAAGAACGGTTTTTACATCGATAAGGAAAAACTCGGCGAGGACGACGGGGCGGCGTTTGCGGCAAGCGTGAAAGCCGACGCGGAAGTGCTCTCGGACAGATTTTCCGAAAAGGAGTATTCAAGCTATTCCGTCTCGGTCGTAAACGGGTACGCCATCAAGATAACCGTTCCCACGGGCTTCACGTACGCCGAATACAGGGAATACATGACGGCGGGCAATTCCTCGAAGATAAGCGACATAAGCCATGCCGTCACCTATCTTATGGCGGACGGCGGCTTGAAGCTGTGGTCGTCGCAGACTTATGAGGACGGCAAATCTCTCTACTTCGAAAAGGAAGAGAACGCGTTCAACGGATTTTTCAAGGGCGCCCGCGCCTTCAAGGCGGGCGACGTGAACGCGCTCGAGATCGAGCTCACGGCGGCGGGCGTAAGCGTGTTCAACGACGCCGTTTCGGAGAGCGACGGATATCTCTATATAGGCAAAACGCCGATGGGGCTCAGCTTCACTTCGGGGCAGAGCGTATCGGATAAGCTCACATTTCAGGTAAACGGCAGTTTCGGCGTGGCAAAGGACTACGCCATAGCCATAGATTCAGTTGCTAAGGGCAAGATGCTCGTCAACGCGTATAACGACTCCGACGAGAGCACGTCTCCCGTGATTTTAACCAAAACTCCCGCATACGGCAAATACGCCGCGATATATTTCGGGGCGTTCGCCCTTGCGGTCATCCTTGCGGCGGCGTTCCTGCCCGTGATCAAATACAAAAAACTCGGGCTCGTGAACGCGATAATGGTCGCCGCGTACGCCGTGTCCCTCGTCACCGCGATCTTCCTCACGGGAGTGGAGCTCACTGTCGCGGGGCTGTTTACCGCGCTACTGCCCCTTGCGGTGATGTGCTTCTCCAATTTCTTCACTTTCGAGGGCGTGAGAAGGGAAACAGAGGTCGGCAGGGTATACGCCACGGCTGTAAAAACGGGCTATAAACGTACGCTCTTCGGCATTCTCGACTTGCATGTCATTCTCATCCTCGCCTCGGTTATAATGACCCTTGTGGGCGTGGGCGAACTCGCCGCGTGCGGGCTCATATTCCTGATAGGTTCCATAGCCTCATACGTGCTGTATTGGCTTACGAGATTTATGTGGTACGTGCTTTCGTCCAACGTCTCGGACAAAAACGCTTTCTGCGGATTCAAAAGGGAGGCGGAAGACGATGAATAACTTTAAATTTTCTTCCAAACTTCGCGTCGTTGCAATAATATCCTCCGCGATAATCTTTGTGGGAATGTTGCTCGGGACAGTGTTCCACTTCACCTTGGGCGGTTTCTTCAACTACGGCGGGGAATATTCGAGCTATAAGACGGTTACCGTCACCTATTATTGGATAGAGGTGAACGGCGGCGAGGACGGCAATGCGCTCGATCTGAACGGCGTGTGCGAAAAGGCGTTTGCCGACGCGGGCGTCAGCTACTACGTCAAGACGCAGGAGTCCACCGATTCAAGCATGCGTAGCGTTACGGAATACAGGTTCCTGCCTTCCACCGACGCCGATGCGCTCCAAAAGGCTTCCGAAGCCATCAATGCGGAGATAGACTCGTACGCGAGCTTCACCGATATACCTTTGAGTATCGCGACGTACAGCGACGAGCAGGCGATAATAGGCGGGGAGAGGGTGCTCAGCATGGCTGCCGTGACCCTCGCCGTGATAGTGGCTATCCACTTTATCTACACGGCGATAAGGTTCGGGCTCTCGGCAATGTTCACGGCTTTCGCCGCGGATCTGCATAACCTCGCGCTGTATGCGGCTGTCCTTGCGCTCTGCCGCGTTCCCATAACCTCGTCTGTGCTCGTGTTCGCCGTGCTCGCGGCGCTTGCGACCGCCGTCGGCACAACGCTGACCTTCGAGAGGTTAAAGCGCAACTTCAAGGACGCCGACAACGCCAAAAAGAGCGTTGGGGAGATCGTGGATATGAGCGCCGCGCAGACGGTAAAGACAAATATCGCGCTGCCCGCCTTCTTTGCGATATGCGCCGCTCTTATATTCGCCCTCATGGCGATAAGTTCGCTCTCGCCCCTGTCCGTGCTTTCGGGCGCGCTGTGCGCTCTCGTCGCGTTTGCGGTGTGCGGATACGGCGACGTGATGTTTGTCCCCGCGATATATCCTTGCCTTCGTAAACTCAGCGGAAAGATGGCTGTAAAACGCCCGTCCGCAAAGAAGGAGAAGGCTGACTGACCTTTCAAAGATACAAGGCGGGGATGACCCGCCTTTTTATCGTTATTTATGAAAAGAATTTTACCCGAGTTCGAGTTCTCGGCGGAACAACTTAATATCGTCGCCGGACTTGCAAGGGAGTGCGGGCTCTGCCCCGACACCGTAAAAATTCTGTACGGCAGGGGGATAAGGGACAGGGAGAGCATAAACGCCTTCCTGCATCCCTCGTCGTCCCATTTTGTCTCGCCGTTGAAGATGCGCGGCATGCGCGAGGCGGTCGGGCTGATTACCCGCGCCCGCGACGAGGGCTGGTGCGTGGTCGTCTACGGCGATTACGACGCGGACGGCGTGTGCGCGGCAACCATAATGGGGGGCGCGCTCGGGGATTTCGGCATAGAGGCAGAACTGTGCATTCCCGAAAGGCGCAACGGCTACGGGCTCTCCGCGGAGCTCATAGACGAAATTTTCGAGGAGTATTGCCC
This sequence comes from uncultured Clostridia bacterium, assembly GCA_947627955.1. Classification (GTDB taxonomy): domain Bacteria; phylum Bacillota; class Clostridia; order Christensenellales; family Borkfalkiaceae; genus Coproplasma. Next base: position 5,755 of record CANQXZ010000023.1, on the reverse strand, counting down.
CCAGCTCGTGATAACCGTAGACTGCGGAATCTCCTGCGCGGAGGAAGTGGAGTATATCAAGGAGCAGGGCGCGGAAGTGATCGTCACCGACCACCACGAACTGCCCGCGGTTCTCCCCGACTGCGTGTGCATAAACCCCAAGTTCAACGACGGTTACGAATACGACAATCTTTGCGGCGCGGGAGTGGCTTTCAAGGTCGCCTGCGCGCTATTGGGCGAAGAGGCGTATAAATATCTTGATTTTGCGGCGATAGCCACTGTTGCGGACAGCGTTCCCCTCACGGGCGAGAACAGGGACATAGTGTTCGAGGGATTGAAGAGGATAAACGCCTCGCCCCGTTCCTGCTATTCGCGGTTTTTCAAGGCGGACGGCGCGGTGACCTCGCAGACTCTCGCCTTTTCGATAGCGCCCAAGATAAACGCGGCGGGCAGGATGGGCGACGCGCATGCCGCGCTCAACCTCTTCAACGAGAGCGACGAGGGCAGGATATTCGAGCTCGCCTCGCAGCTCACCGAATACAATCTCGAAAGACAGAAGTACTGCGACGAACTGTATCTTTCCGCCAAGGAAATGCTGGCTGAAGAGGGCGTGGGAGGCAAGATAATAATTCTCGCAAACGAGGGCTGGAACGCGGGCTTTGTCGGCATCGTCGCCGCGCGGCTCGCGGACGAATTCTCCCGCCCCGTGATACTGTTCGTAAAGAACGGCGATATGCTCCGCGGCTCGGCGCGCTCGGTTGAAAACGTGAACATCTTCGAGGCGCTCAAAAGCGCGGGCGAGTATATAGAGGAGTTCGGCGGACATTCGCAGGCGGCGGGCGTAAACGTGCACGCGGAAAATCTCGGCGCGCTCAAAAAGGCGCTCGGCGACTACATGGCGGAGCGCTATACGGACGCCGATTTCGAGCCGACGGTGTATGTCTGCGGAGAACTCAAACGGGAATTTTCCCCGAGATTTGCAAAGGAGCTCGAATTGCTCGAGCCCTACGGCGTGGGCAACAAGCGCCCCGTGTTCCTTCTCAGGGAGGGGGCGGCTGCGGTGCGGCAGGGCAAGCCTTCGCCCCATCTGTCCATAAAGAGCGACAAGATAGAGCTTATGTTCTTCGGCGGGAGCAAGTATGCCCGCCTCGTGGAGAGCGCAGCTCCCAAAGAATACGTGTTCGAGTACAACGTGTCCGTTTTCAGGGGCAGGGAATACGTAAAGGGCTTTGTGCGCGACCTCATATACGACAGGGACGCGGGCGCAAACGCCGCGGAGGCGATCGCCTTAAACGGCATAGAGAACCTCTCGGTAAAGGCGCCGCAAGCGGATACGGAGCTTCTCTCCCGCGGGGAGATAGAGAGCGCCATGCTCGGCTGTCCCGACTTCGGCACGCTCTTTATCGCCGACGAATACTCCGCGTTGGAGGAATTCCCCGCCGCAAAACGGCTCAACGTGGAGCTGTTCACTCCCTCGTCAAGGAGCTTTTCGTCCGTCATATTGGTGTCTCCCCAGCGGGACGTGGATATAAGCGGCTTTTCGCGCATAATATATCTGAACAGGTGCAAGCCCGCGCTCGAAGGTCTTGCGGGCAAGCGCGTCGGGGTATACAGGGATGGCAAAATACCCTCGTATGTGCTCGGGCTGTCCGCCGACAGAAGGGACCTTCTGTCCATATTCGCGCGCGTAAGCGCGAACGTGAACAATATCCGCGGTTCCACTGTGGCGGAGATAGTTAAAAACAACGATCTCGGCAGTTCCGTGTACAACGCTGCGTTCGCGCTCGGCGTTTTCGCCGACCTCGGGCTGATCTCCCTCGAAAGCGGGAGCCTTACCGTGTACAGGGGCATAAAGACCGACCTCAGCTATTCCGAAACTTACAATACCGTCCGCAGACTTATTGAAGAGGCTCGCAGATGAACGTACTCGATAAAATTCACGCAAACCATACAGGCGAGGAACAGCAGATACTGCTCGACGCATACAACTACGCGGAGAGCATGCACAGGGGGCAGAAGCGCGCTTCGGGGGAGCCCTATTTCACCCACCCCTGCGCCGTCGCGGAGATACTCCTCGACCTCGGGCTGGACACGCCCACCGTCGCCGCGGCGTTTTTGCACGACGTGATAGAGGACACTCCCGCCACCGAAGAGGACATCCGTTCCCGCTTCGGCAACGAGGTGCTCACCCTTGTGGACGGCGTAACAAAGCTCGACAAGATCAACTACCACTCGCATGAGGAAGAGGACGCGGAGAACTTCCGCAAGATCTTCGTAGCCATGGCTAACGACGTGCGCGTGATAATAATAAAGCTCGCCGACAGACTGCACAACATGCGCTCGCTCAACTATCTTTCCAACGAGCGCCAGCAGCGCATAGCCAAGGAAACGCTCGAAATTTACGCCCCCATAGCGGGCAGGCTCGGTATATCGCAGATAAAGTGCGAGCTTGAGGATCTGTGCCTCAAATATCTCGACCCCGAGGCGTACGAATTCCTCGTCACGAATATCCATCAGGAGCTGGACGAGAGAAAGGAGTTCGTCGACACCGTGGTGGAGGAGATAAAGGAGATACTCGAAGAGAGCAACATAAAGGGCGAGGTGCTGGGGCGTCCCAAGCACTTCTATTCCATCTACCGCAAGATGAAAAATCAGGGCAAGACCCTCGACCAGATATACGACATCACCGCGGTGCGGGTCATAGTCGACACTACCGAGGAGTGCTACGAGATACTCGGCAAGATCCACAGGCGCTGGAAGCCCGTTCCCGGGCGCATAAAGGACTATATCGCCACTCCCAAGCGCAATATGTACCAATCCCTTCACACCACGGTCGTGACCAATTTCGGGCAGTTTTTCGAGATACAGATACGCACCGTGGAAATGCACAAGATGGCGGAATACGGCATCGCGGCGCATTGGAAATACAAGGAGCAGAAATCCGAAGAGACGCAGTTCGACGAGAGGCTCTCGTGGATACGCGACGTAATGAATTGGCAGGGCAGCGTGAACGGCGGGCGGGAGTTCGTGGACAGCCTCAAAAACGACCTCTACGACCGCGAACTGCTCGTGTTCACGCCCAACGGCAAGGTCATTTCCCTGCCGCCCGAAGCCACCCCCGTGGATTTCGCCTACGCCATACACTCGGAAGTGGGCAACAAGTGCGTGGGGGCGAAGGTGAACGGCAAGATAGTGCCCTTGAACTCCACGCTCTCCACGGGCGATATCGTGGAGATACTCACGCAGTCAAACAGCAAGGGACCCTCGTGGGATTGGCTCAAATTCGTCAAATCGGGGTCCGCGCGCGCCAAGATAAGGCAGTTTTTCAAGCGCGAGATGAAGGAGGAGAACGTCCGCACGGGCAAATCGATGCTCGAGGCGGAGGCGAAGCGCAGGGGCTACGCCCTCGGCGATATCCTCACCGAGAGCTCCTTCCGCAAGCTCTCCAACAAGATGGTTTTCAGCTCGGTGGACGAGATGATGGCTTCCGTCGGCTACGGAGCCGTGGGCGTGAACCAGATAATCTTCAAGCTCATCGACTACTACAACAAGGAAACGCCCAAGTCCGCCGAAGAGCTCGCCGCGCCCAGACTGAAACACTCGCCCGCGGGCAGCGTGATAATAAAGGGCGAAACGGGGCTCATGGTCAGCTTCGCGCACTGCTGCAATCCCGTGCCCGGTGACGACATAATAGGCTTCGTCTCCCGCGGCAGGGGGATAATAGTGCACCGCTCGGACTGCCCCAACCTCAAAGACGTAGACCCCAACCGCCTGCAACCCGCGCAGTGGACGGGCGAAACGGACACCGAATTCGTCGCGGGCGTCAAGATAATCGCCGTGAACGACAACGGCGTCGTCGCATTCGTCACGGCGGAGATCTCGGCTATGCAGCTTTCCATGACCAATATAGTCGGCAGGATTAACAAGGAAAAGCAGGCTGAATTCGACATAAAGGTCAGCCTCAACAGGCGTTCGGATATCGACCTGCTCGTCAAACGTCTGAAACGGGATCCGAGGATAATCGACGTTTACAGGACGAACAACTGATATGAAAGTGCTGAAAATAGGCTCGCCTGACGGATATGCCAATACCTACGTTCTGACCGCCGACGGAAAGAACGCGGTGGTCATAGACCCGTCTGGGGAGGAAATAGCCGCCGCCCTCGAACGCGAGGGCTTGACATGCGGATACGTTCTGCTGACGCACGGGCATTTCGACCACGTCGGCGGATGCGCCGCCCTCCAACGCGGGGGAGCCGCGATCTGTTGCGGCGAGCGAGAAAAGGACTTTATCTTTTCGCGGGAAAATCTCTCGATATTCGGCGGGGTGTACATTCCGCCCTTCAAGGTCGAAAGGACCTTTTCCGACGGCGAAAAGTTCGTCCTTTCGGGCATAGAATTCACCGCCATCGCCGCGCCCGGGCATTCCGCGGGGAGCATGTGCTATATCGCGGAAAACAACCTCTTTTCGGGGGACGCCCTGTTCAGGCTCAGCGTCGGCAGGACGGATCTGCCCACGGGCGACGCCCGCATATACGGCGCAACGCTTAAAAAATTAGCTGCCCTCGGGGGAAATTACAGAGTATATCCCGGGCACGGCGAAGATACGGACCTCGCGTTCGAAAGGGCGCATAATCCCTTTCTTATCGATTTATGCTGAACACAAATTGCGAATATCTTTGCCCCGAAATAATGGACGTGCTCCGCGCCTTCGGAAGAGAAGAGGAGGAGTTCACCCATTATTTTTCCTATTCGGGCGGAAAATTTTTCAACACCGTGGAATACCGCTCGCAGTTCTACGATTTCGTGGACGAGTGCGATCCCGCTGACGACGTGGAGTTCAAACGGTTTTCAAAGCGGTTTTCAAAGCTCTCCTTTTACAAGGTGCTCGCGCCCATATACGGCAGTCTGCCGTGGGGTGCGCTTACGGGCATACGCCCCGTAAAGCTCGCCCGCACCGAGCGGGACGCGGGGCGCGATTTCAGGGAACTGTTCAAAAAGCTGTGCGTCTCGGCGGAGAACACTGAAATGTGCGGAAAGATCCTCTCCGTGCAGAGCGCGCGCGAGGGCGGAAAATCGCTCTACGTCTCCCTGCCTTTTTGCCCCACAAAGTGCGATTACTGTTCCTTTATCACCGCCCCGATAGATAAAACGCGGCAATACCTCGTTAGCTACGTAGACTGCCTTTGCAGGGAGATAAACAGCGTAAAGCCCCTATGCGGCGGGCTCAAAAGCGTGTATATAGGGGGCGGAACGCCCTTTGTGCTGCCTTACGATTTGCTCGGCGAGGTGTACGCCGCCGTGAGCGGGATAATGCCAGAAGGGACGGAATACACCGTGGAGGCGGGCAGACCTGACGTTTTCACCGAGGAAAAGCTCGCCCTGTCGTTAAGATACGGCGTAAACCGCGTCTGCGTCAACCCGCAGTCGTTCAACGACGAGACCCTCGCGGCGATAGGCAGAAAGCACACCGCGGCGCAGACCTTAAAGGCGTACGAGATGGCTGAAAAGTACGGCTTCGACATAAATCTCGACCTCATAGCGGGGCTTGCGGACGAAACGCCCGCGCAATTTACCGCCTCGCTGAAGAGGGCTATCTCGCTCTCGCCCGCCAACATAACCGTGCACACCCTCTCGTTAAAGTCGGGCGCAAAGTTAAAGGAACGGCTCGCAAGGCTCAACGTCGCGGGCATAGAGGAGATGATCTCCACCTCGCGGGAACTGCTCTCGGCGGCGTACACCTCGCCGAGCAAATCGTAAGGCAGCACAAAGGGCG
>CANQXZ010000022.1 GCA_947627955.1 uncultured Clostridia bacterium | reverse complement strand
ATCATTTATTTGTAAATTTATAAAGGGGAAATTAAAAGTGGCGAATTTATCTTTAAGACACGTATGCAAGATTTATCCGGCAAGGAACAAGACCAAGTCTAAAAAGGGCGACGCGACGACGCGGGTTACGAATGATTTCGTGGCGGTCAAGGACTTTAATATGGAAATCGCTGACGGGGAATTCATCGTTTTCGTCGGTCCGTCGGGCTGTGGCAAATCGACTACGCTTAGAATGATTGCGGGGCTTGAAGATATAACCTCCGGCGAACTGTATATAGACGACCAGCTCGTCAACTCAGTAGAGCCGAAGGACAGGGACATAGCAATGGTTTTCCAGAGCTACGCCCTTTATCCGCATATGACTTCGTACGATAACATAGCGTTCGGACTGCGCATGCGCAAGATACTTTCGCCCGTAATGTTGCCCGACGAGGAGAAGGTCAGCGAGGTTAACGCCCGAATAACCGAGGTCAAAGCCGAGATTGCACAGCTACGGGCACAAAAAGCAGACAAGGCGCTGATAGAGGAAGCGGAGCGCAAGCTTGCGGAGCTTAAACAAAAATTGGCGGAATACAGCAGTTGCATTCCGCTTATCGCCATTGACGAAGCTAAGATTAAGGAATTGGAAAAGAAAATCAAGGCGGCGGAGGGCGACAGGCGCAGACTTGCGGCGGCGCACGAAAAAAAACTGGCGCGTTTCGCTCTCGACAGACAGAAGTTGGTACAGAGAGCCGAAAAGCTGAAAAATACAGAGAACGCCGAAGAGAAGATTGCGGAAATTCAGGCGTCTATCGACAAGATAATTTTAGACACCGACTGCGAAAATCGGGCGACCGAGCTTACGGACAAGGAAATACAGACGCGCATAGACGCTTACAACAAGGATCTCGAATATTACAGATCGACCCCCGTACAGATATATAAACCGCGCAATTACACAAAAGCCGAGATAGACGAAAAGGTACAATGGGCGGCAGGTATATTGGGGATAAAGGAGCTTCTGTCCAGCAAACCGGCGGAAATGTCGGGCGGACAGCGGCAGCGTATAGCCCTCGGCAGAGCTATGGTCAGAGGACCGAAAGTGTTCCTCTTGGACGAACCGCTATCCAACCTCGACGCGAAGCTGAGGACGGCGATGCGTTCGGAAATAGTAAAGCTCCACAAGCAGCTTAAAACAACCTTTATTTACGTGACGCACGACCAGGTAGAGGCAATGACGATGGGTACGCGCATAGTCGTTATGAAGGACGGCGTGGTACAGCAGATAGATACGCCCACCAACCTCTTCGATTACCCTAAGAACAAATTCGTGGCGGGCTTTATCGGAACTCCGCAGATGAACTTCTTCGACGTTACCGTAATAAAGAAGGGTGCAAAGCTTGAGGTAACGTTCGGGAACGGTGAAAAGACTGGATTTGCGCTTTCCGAAATGCGCAAGTTGCGCGAAGATATTCTCGACGGCGAAGAGCACGCCGTAACCTTGGGCGTGAGAGGCGAGAGCATAGTGATGGGAACTGCGGGACTGACCGCGACCGTCAGCATAAAGGAAGTGCTCGGCAATGACACCCACTTGTTCGTGAGGATAGGCGGGGGTGAATATATAGTATGCAGTAACCAAAGGCTGTCGTGCGAGCCGGGCGACGAGGTTAAGATTTCCTTTAACGGTAAGACCGTTCACTTCTTTGACGCGCAGACTGAAGAGAGTCTGTTTGAAAACTGATATGAAGAGTTGGTTGAAGTTTTTCTTTTTGGGGTTCTTCTCCGATAAGCTTGCCAAGGAAGCGCCGTCGCGCAGTTATCTCAATCTCGTTCTCTCGGGGGTGCTTGCCGCAATCTTGATATTTTGCGGATATATCGCCTCGGTATTTATTCCTTTCCGCGCCAATTACAGGGGTGCGGAACAGTTAAAAACGGTCATTGCAAACGTCTTTACGGAAAGCTCGCACGACAGAATTTCTCTGGAAATACGGCAGGGAAAGCTTTCGGCGGGAAGGGGACAGACGGGCTCGGATAAGGTGCTTGACACCCGTACGGACGATGGCGCGGCAGAAGCGTACTCAACGGGCGGATACACGGTAGTAGTAGACACCCGCCCCGCGGAGGGCGTGTACGACGATTTTACCGCCTACTGCCAAACGGCGAGCGGCAAGGAAATTTCATACGAAGAGTATTTGAAGCTTAACGATGACGAAAAGACCCTTTATACCTTTAAGATAAGGTATTCGGGCAACGAGAGAGTTTTAAACGGCGAGTGGATAGCGCGGTGCGAAGAATACCTCGACGGGCGTACGGACGAAGAGACGGTTAAAAGCTACGCCGAGGTAAAGAAGCTTACGGGCGGGGAATATAAGAACGCGGTTTACGAGTTGTACGTCAAGAGCTATTACCCCGATTTGTCGCAGTACGAAACCTCGGGCAAGGCGCCTATGGTAAGGAACGCCTACTATCACAACTACACGGACGGCAACAAATTTCTGTTTTTGTTCGACGACGCGGTGGTATGTTCGTTCGTAAAGGACAACGGACTTACGGTTACTTTCTACGGGTTCTACAACGATATTGAGGACGGGATCGTTCAGCCGACGGCGGATGCGCTCGAGGACTTTATAGTCAAGTGCTATAACGGCAGTGCGGCAATCACCGTATATTCGGCTCTTATTAACGTAATGCTGTATTTACCGTTTGTCGTCGTGGTAGTGATTTTATTAGCGTTTATTACGCTATGCGTGCGTAAGCTCTTAAAGGTAGACGGGGCACGCTTCGGCGGTTGTGTCAAAACGATAGGAGTATTTTTAGTATATGCGGCTTTGCTTGCCGCTTTGATAGCGCTTTGTTGCGGCTTCTTTGCCGAAAAGAGTACGCTGCTTGCGGCGTGCATAATCAGCTTTTTCCTAATCTTGGCGGTGAGGGCGGCGATAATGCTGATAATAGAAAAAGTACGTGCCGTAAGGCAACCGGAGAATAAGAATGATACTGTGTGTGGGTGAAATCCTCGTAGATATGCTCGGCGCAGAGAACGGCGGGAATATGGTTTACGAACGCAAGGCGGGCGGCGCACCCTTCAACGTTGCGTGCGCGTCGGCTAAGCTTGGCGCGGAAGTGGTGTTTGCAGGCTGTGTAGGCGACGACGTTATGGGCGCTTTTCTGTGCGATACGGTAAAAAAGCGCGGCTTTAAAGAGGAGCTTATAAAGCGTGATAAGCGCCGCAATACGACTATGGCGTTTGTGGGGATAGACCAAACGGGCGAGCGCTCGTTCTGTTTTTACCGCAAAAACACCGCCGATTACCGTTTGCCGCAGATCCCCGCGCGGCTGATAAAGGAAGCGGATATAGTCTACGTGGGTTCCTTAATGCTCTCGGAAGAATGCGGCAGGACGTACGCGGTAAAGCTTGCTAAAAGGGCGCGGGCGGCGGGCAAAAGAGTGGCGTTCGACGTCAACTACCGCGAGGATATTTTCCCCGACCCGAAGGTCTGCGTTGATGCCTACAAGGATATGCTTCGGCTTGCCGATATAGTCAAATTTTCGGAGGACGAGGTTGAGATTTTCACCGAAGATTATATAAAAAATGAGTTGGCGGAAAAACTCGTGTGCATAACGTTGGGAGGCAAGGGCAGTAAATGGCTGTACCGCGGCGAAACGGGCGGCGCGCCCTCCGTTCCCGTAAAAGTAGCTGATACGACGGGCGCGGGCGACGCGTTCTTCGGCGGGCTTTTAAGCAGGTTGGATAAAGTAGAAAAGTACTCGGCGGAATTCTTAAACGGCGCGTTTGCGTTTGCCAACGTGTGCGGGGCGCTTAACACTACGGGACGCGGTGCGGTGGATAACCTACCCGATCTTGAAACGGTAGAAACAAGGCTGAGAGAAATACGCTGAACGGCAGAACCGTGTGGGAGAATGAAAAATGAGTCGTAAAAAGATATTTATAACAGCGGCGCTTGCGTTTATTTTAAGTTGTTGCGTATGTATAGCCGCCGCACTGTTTACAAAACCTACCGCTGCGTTTGCCGAAACGATTCACGTGGAGGGCGAGACCGACACCTTCGTATTGACGGAAGAGAGCTACGGCAAGGACGAAAAATTCGTGTTCGCGTCCACCGTCAATTTTAACCGCGGGCAGGCGGCGGGGCTCGTTTTCGGAGCAGTTGACGGAGAGCATTATTGGGTGTTCAACATTGACAGGGCGGAAAATTTAGTCAAGCTATTATATTTCAATCTTGTCGACGGTCAGACCAAAGTGGAAAATCTCGAAGAGGAATATTACGTAGGTCCTTCCATAATGAACGAGGGCGAGCGCGATTACGTAAAGAGCCGCACCGCCAATATAGATAAGGTTTACCTAAAAGTAATCGTAAACGCCGATTCCACTGCCGAATTTTACGCGGACGGCATACGCCGCTTCTGTTTTACGGACGGAAGCGCGGAAGCTGCAACTATCAATCTCGGTGAATATGAGACGGACGGAAAGACGATAGGCTATGAGGGTGGAGCACTCGGCTACAATTGCTTTAACGGCGCGGTGGATTTCGGCGGAACGACGGTAAGTCAAACCGACTATACGTATTATTCCGAGCTTTACCGCAACGAATACCATTTTTCGCAATACGCGCACTGGAACAACGACCCCAACGGCTTGGTATATTACAACGGTTATTATCACCTTTACTATCAGCACAATCCCTACGGTAATACTTGGGACGCTATGCATTGGGGGCATGCGCGTAGTAGAGATTTGGTGCATTGGGAGCATCTGCCCATAGCGCTGGTTCCCGACAGGGATCTTGCGATAGACAGTGCGGGTCACGACCACGGCATAGGGGCTATGTGGTCGGGTTCGGCGCGGGTATATCACAAGGGCGACAGCGCGAAGATAGATAACGAATATAAATGGTTCAACGACGTTTCTGACAAGGCGGAAGGGGAAGCGGTCGGACTTATAGGCTTTTATACCCGCTTCGACGACGGCGGCAACCGACACCAGATAATAATGTACAGCGCGGACGGCGGGCTCACGTGGAACAAGAGGGACAATATTCCTTGCACTGTATCTAGAAATCTTGACGGAAGCGACGTAACGGGCGGTTCGTGGCGCGACCCTAAGGTGTTCGATATTTCCTCGCTTGACGGCGTGGGCGACTACAAATGGGGTATGGCTTTGACGGATATGGAGGACAACACGCTCTTCTTTTTAAAGTCAAAGGATATGATAAGCTGGGAACACGCGGGCAGTTATTTCGTTTACAGACCCGAATGTCCCGACGTGGTTACGGTTAAAGCCGAAGATAATACTTTGCATACGGTGATAACCTTTACTTCGAGATATTACGTAGTTTGCGACCTTGCCTTCGAGGGCGGAATGATTGTTATGAAGGATTTGTCGGGCAATAAGATAACCCGCCTCGACGTGGGCGACCCGTTGTTGCAGACTATGGATTACGGCGTAGATTCCTATGCGTGCCAGACCTTCTATATCGATTTCGACAGCGACAGCGCGTATGCGGGCAAGCAAGTTGCGCTAAGTTGGTTTTCGGGCGTGCCCAACGCCGACGCGTCAATCGAGAGCGGCGTGCTTCAATCGGCGCGAAAGGTGTGGAACGGCGGCGGTATGACTATCCCCGTAATCTACGGGTTAAAGCAAAATGGTAGCGGATATGTGCTGACGACTACGCCTATAACGACGGAAAATCCCCATTTTGAAAAGACGCCCGTTGTCGGCGAAGAGGTTTCGGGGCATTGCCTTGAAATCAAGGCGACGATAACCAATACCGCAAAGACTCCCGTATACTTCCGCGTCAACGGCAGTTCGGACGGACAGCATTACACGGAAATAGGCTGGAATTCAACCGACGGTTATTACGTAGACCGCATCCATACCGAGGACGCGGGAATAGCTTTCCCCCAACCCAACTACGCGCTGAAATATGCGTCGGGCAAGTGCAAAGAAGCAACCGAACTCGACTTCTATATTCTCGTCGATAACAACAACGTAGAAGTTTATTGCGATGGATATACAATACCGTTCTATATTCTAACGTTCGCTTCGCCCTATTCCGATAAGGTGAGCTTCTATGCGGAGAGCGAGGTTGAAAAGCAGATTACCTATAATAAGATTTCAAGCGTTTGGAAGAGCGCGGACGAAGGTACGGACGTAATTCTTTCCCAAACGGAGGTGGAGCTCGGTACTTCGCTTACGACGCAGAAGGAAATTTTTGCATATGCGTGCGGCGGCGATATAAGCTGGACGGTAGAGAGTGGCGAGAGCGTTGCCGAGGTTATTCCCACCGGAACGGGCGCCGTCGTTAAGGCGCTTACGGCGGGAGAATGTAAAATAAAGGTTCAGAGCGGTTCCGTTTGCAAAATTATCACTGTGACCGTACACGAAGGCAATGCGGACAGCGACTTGAGCTTTAGTGCCGGGGGCATAGTAAGCGGCGATTGGTACTACGACGGCGATAAGCTCGTGGGAAGCCACGAGGGCGACAACGGCTTTTTGCTTGCTGAAGAGAGCGGCGCGGACTTCGTATATTCCGCGAACTTCAACTTGGGCTCGGGTGCGGCGGCGGCTCTCGTTTTCCGCGCGGAAGAAGAGAACGGAAGCTTGAAGAGCTACCTTATAGCCAACTACGACAACCCCGGTAAGGTGGTTAAGCTGTGGTCGCAAGACGGACTTATTAAAGAATATAAAGTCGAAGGACAGCCCGATTTGGGCGACCTCGCCTTGATCGCTGAGGCGCAGGGAAGAAACGTAAAAATCTATTTTAACAACCAACTTGTAATAGACGTGACGCTGGGCGAAAACGAGCCGACGGAGGGAAGATTCGGCTTGAACGTTTGCGCGACGCGGGCAAGCTTCAACGTCGTGAGCGTTATAACCCGCCAAACGACATATGCGGGCGAGGGCGATTTGCGGATTTCCTTAAACAAAGAACAGACGGTGTATTCCGTTACAAACCTCACTGCGGGCAACATAGCGTTAGACGACGGATTTTATAAGGTAGAGGGGAGGAAGCTGATAATTTCTTCGGACTATTTCGAGCTTTTGCCCCAAGCGGGAACTTACAGCTTGCTGATTAAAGGCAGCGCTATTACATTCGTTTCCGAAGTCACCGTTTCGGCTATTCCCCTATCGCAACTAAAAGTAATGAGCGCGGGGCAAGGGACCAACGTGGTGATTTACCTCGGCAATAACGCGGTCGATTACGTAAAGATAAACGGCGAGGCGATAGCCACCGTAAATTACGCGGTCAAGGACAGAATGCTTTCGATTGATTCTAAATATTTCAACTTAGGTACCAACAGCGTGCAGATTGGCGAGGATAAGTCCGTTTCGGTAAATCTCAGCGCAAAGGAAGGCGCGGTGTACGTCGTGGATATACCCGCAAAAACCGGGCTTATAGTAGGACTTACCGTCGGCGGGGTCGTAATTCTTCTCGCAGCGGCGGGCGCAGTAGTATTGTTTATTCTTCTTAAAAAACGCAGTAAGAAAGCAACGGCGGAGCTGACGGCGGAAATAGACGAGCGCGTGATTGACGGTTAATCGGAAAAGTTTTTCTCCTTACGGCTTATTGCGGAGCGTCTGCCGCGGGGACGCGTGCGGGCGTTCTGCCTTAAGCAAATACGGGGAAGAGTTATTTATATCAAAAGAGGGAAAATATGGCAGTTACAATTTCGGACGTGGCGAAATATGCGGGTGTTGGCGTAGGCACGGTATCAAGAGTTTTAAACGGCAGTAAGTCGGTCAACGAAGATACCAAAAAAACCGTTCTGCGCGCAATAGATAAGTTAGGGTATTCGCCCAACAGTATGGCAAAGCGACTTAGGAAACAGAGGAACGGCGTTATAGCGCTTATGGTTCCCGTAATCTATCACCCGTTTTTTGCGCTGTTTGCCGACGGCGCGGAAAAGGAAGCGACAAAGTACGGATATTCTCTAATGCTCGTTTCGTCGCAACAGCACGTTGAAAGGGAAAACGAAATTATCGATAGAATGATAAGAAAGGAAGTCGATGGCGCTATATTCGTAACTCACTACGTGCACAGCCCCGAGGAATATAAAAATTGCCGCATAGTTTCGGTAGACCGAAATCTCGGCGACGAGGTTCCCGTAGTTACGACCGACAATTACGATTCGACTTTTAAAGCGGTGGAATATATGCTTGAACGGGGTTGCAAAAGGATAGGGTATGTCGGCACCAGACCGCTCGTCCCGTCGGACGTGCTTTTAAGGGAAAAGGCCTACCGCGACGTAATGGAAAAACACGGGTTAGAGCCTCTCGTATTCAATTTTGCCGCCCTTCACGGAGGCGAAACGAAGCTCGTCAACGACTTTTTGGACGCCTATCCCGATATGGACGGAGCGTTCGCGTCGGGTTATACTACCGCGCAAAGACTTATAGAGGCGGTTACCGCGCGCGGCAAAAAAATCCCGCAGGATTTCCAAATTGCTTCTTACGACGGAAACTTTTCCGCGTGGGAAGAGAAGAGAATGACGTGCGTCGAACAGCCCGTTGCGGAAATGGCGCAAAAGGCTGTTCAGCTTTTAATGAGTAAAATAAACGGAGAGGAAACGCCCGACAAGGTTGTTTTGAACACGTCGTTTACGGTGGGAAATACCACTAAATAATTTGAAATTATTCGTATAACGCCCAATAAGGCTTGTACGTGAAAAATATAAAAAATCGGAGGAAAATAAAATGAAAAAAGCTTTAAAATGCTTACTTGTTGCTTCGGCGCTGGCTGTCACGACGTTCGGCTTAGCCGCGTGCAAAGGCGGAAAAAACGAGGGGATAGACAGTCGTACCGACAAATACGGCAACACGCTCGTAACTATAATGGTGCATAAGGACGGCTCTACGAAAGAGGGTAAGGCATACAAGAAATGCGTGGACAGCTTTAACGAATACTATAAGGACCAAAAGATTACAGCGCAGATAACGTTTGTCGCGCAGACGGCGGGTGTAGACCAATATGAAAGCACCATATCCTCACTTTACGGAGCTCAAGACGGCTCGCTGTACGACGTAATATCGTTCGACGCGCCCAAGTGTGCGGGCTATGCTAAGAGTGGCATTTTATACGATATGACCGCCGAAATGGGCGATTACGTCAACGACTTCGTAGCTTCTTCCGTAAATAAGTACAACGGCAAGGTATACGGCTTGCCCATACAGGAATCGAGCGCGGGCTTCTATTATAACAAGAGGGTGCTCAACGACGCGGGTGTAAGCGACGCGGAGATAAGTAACTACCAAACTAACGGTTGGACGTTCGACGAGTTTAAGTCCGTATGCGCCAAGCTCAAAGCCAAGGGCAAAACCGCCGTTGACTTCCAGCTGACGGCAGGCGGAGAAACTTCAACGTATCTTTTGTATCCGTTCGGCTACGCTGCGGGCGGTACCTACGCAAGCGAGGACGGAAAGACGGTTACGGGCTATATGGACAGCGATAAAACCAAGGCGGGCTTTCAATTTATCAAGGATTGTATCGACGCGGGCTACACCGGTTATCAGATTAGCGGCAAGGCGTTCTATACTACGCAGGACGTTGGCATGTACCTTTCCTCCGGTTGGTCAATACCCGAAATAAAGGAATCGTATTCTTCCAACTTTACGGGTGGTTGGGGCGTGCTCCCTTATCCCCACGCGGCGGGAAGTACGGCGGCTTCGGCTATGGGTAGCTGGAGCTTCGGCATAACCAACAACGGCGTGCGCAATAAGGAAGCAGCGGCTCTGCTTGTAAAATGGATGACTTCGGACGCGAGCTCTAAGACGATAACCAACGCGACCGGAATGATTTCCGCAAAGAGTACCGTCAAGCCCGAATACACGGCAAACAGCGCGGAGGACGTTCTCTACAGACAGCTTATCCAAAACGGTAAGCCCCGTCCCGCAATGTCGGCGTATTCGGATTTCTCTACGGAGTTCAACCTTATTATTACCGCACTTCGTAACGGTTCGGTAGACAGCGCTTTGTCCACACATACCGCAAGCTTGCAGGGTAAGATAAACCGCGAGCGTTAAACGCCGCATAGGAGAGGGGAAATGGGTTTAATAGCTCTGATAATTTTCTTGGTTATGGCGGCGGTTTTAGGTGTAATGATTGCACTTGACATCCGCAAGGCCAAGAAAAACAACGTTAAATATCACTTTAAGCAGTGCGTCATAGGATATCTTATGATGGCGCCGGCGGTAGCGCTTGCGTTTATATTCGTACTGTTGCCAATACTGTTTTCGCTCGGGTATGCGTTTACCGACTACCATATGTATTATCCCAACGACATCAACGTCGTCGGCTTCGATAATTTCGGTACGCTATTTAAGGAAATCGGTATGAAGGGCGAGCTGTACCACGCCATTTTGAACACGCTTCTGTTCGTCGTGTGCGTCGTCCCCTTGCAGATAGGGCTTGCGCTCGTGCTTGCGCTGTTCACGAACAGGAAGAAGAGGGGCGTGAAGATATTCAAAATATGCTTCTTTGCCCCCGTGGTAATCTCGCTTACCGTAACCTCGTTTTTGTGGTTGCAAATCCTTTCGCCCACCGAATCGGGACTTTTGAATTCCTTTTTGGGTATGTTCGGCATCGCGCCCGTGGACTTTCTTGCCCAGCCGGGGACGGCAATGCTATGGATTGTATTGCTATCCGCTTGGCAGGGGTGCGGCTACCAGATGCTCATATTCAGCTCTGGTCTTACCAACATACGCGACGACTTGTACGAGGCGGCTTCGCTCGACGGAGCGGGCTGGTGGCAGAAATTCACAAAGATAACCCTTCCGGGCTTGCGCTCTACGCTTCTGTATATAACAATAACGGTTTTCGTGGGCGCGTGCAGGGTGATGATTCAACCGATGTTGATGACGGGCTATCAGTTGCATACGGTAACATTGAGCTACTATATGTACCAGTTGGGCTACGGTTCGCACCTTATCGGTCTTTCGTCCGCCGTCGCACTGCTTATGACTATCGTCATAGGAACTATAACGCTCTTGCAGAGAAAGCTTTTAAGGGAGAAATAATATGGAACTGAGCAGAGAAAAATTATTGCGCGTAAAAAACGTCAATCCCGCGCCGCTCGTCGTCCCCAAGAACAAGAAAAAGATTGCTCTCGACGTCGTTTGGTACGTAGTGGGAATTATAGTTTCGCTTATCTTTATAATGCCCATTCTGTATATGCTTGCCGTATCAACGAAGAGCCAGATTGCGGCGGACAGAGCGTCGGGCATAGCGCTGTTCCTCCCCGACTTTGCAAATTTGGGCACCTTCTTCAACAATTACCGAAAGGTGTTCACCGACTACGGCATTTGGCGCAACGCGCTCAACAGCATTATATACGCCGCGATCGCTATAGTTTTAAACATTCTCGTCAACGGACTTGCGGGCTACGTACTGTCTAAGTTCAACTTCCCCGGTAAAAAGTTCTTCACGTTCATCGTGCTGTTTTTGATTATCGTTCCCGTTGAAACTTCGATTATCCCGCTGTATACCATAGTGACTCAGCTTTTGGGATTACATGGGCGAATGACCGTATTGGGCGTGATTTTACCCTCGGTTATAAGCATTTTCAACATATTCCTTTTTATGCAGTTCTTCGAAAGTATTCCCAAGGACTACGAGGAGGCGGCGAGAATCGACGGGGCGGGCAATCTGAAAATATTCTTTAAGATAATTCTTCCCCTTTCCAAGCCCATAGTAGCCACCGTCGCGGTGTTCTGCTTTATAGGCGTGTGGAACGACTATCTCTGGCCTATGATGTTGCTTACCCCTTATCCCGAAATGATGCCCATACAGGCGGTGTTGCAGACGATACAGAATATCGAAGGGGTAACTACGGGCGAGATTATGGCTTCGTTGGTGGTTACGAGTATTCCGATATTCATCATATATATAGCGGCTCAGAAATATATAGTGCAGGGCTTCGGTTCGGCAGGACTTAAAATGTAAAGGTAAAGATAAAATGAAGTCTGTAAACAGAAAAATTATTGCGTGCCTTGCCGCCGCGGCGGTTTGTACTGCGGCTTGCGGAACTACGGCTTGCTCAAACAAGGGTGAGGGCGGCGGTTTGTTGGCTTCTTATTCCTTTGACGAGGTGAACGGCAACGAAACGCCCGATTCGGCGACGGGAACGTACGATAAAATCAAATACGTATTTAACGCAGAAAATGCCGACAACCTTTTAAAGGAACCTAACGACCCCCTCGTAAAGCAGGGCGTAAGCGGCACGGCGTTGTATATGGACGGATTTTCTACGTATATAGAAAATACCGATTTCGATACGCCCGACACGGCAATTACCCTTTCGGCGTGGGTCGCACCCCGCGTGTTCGAAAACTTACCCGATTACGACGGACAGTCGGCGGCGAAGGGTCAGCCCAGAATGACCTCGGTTATTAACGAGGGCAATATCGAAATGGGCTACGGCTTTCTCTTGGGCTACGGCAGGTTGGGACTGTGGGGGCTTCAGCTTGCCCTATACAGCTACGACAGGGCGGAATCCTTCGTAATAGGTTTTTACGATCCCGTAAACGCATTGCCCCTATACGAGTGGTCGCATATCGCGGCTGCTTACGACGGCGATACGGGCTATATCGCACTGTTTTATAACGGCGAAAAGGCGTATGAGGATATAATTCCCGAGCTCGTTCATACGGAAATCGTAGATAGCATAGACGGCTCGCTGTTTATCGGCGCTTACTGTGAACCGATAACCGAGTATTCCATTTCGCGCCAGCTCGTATCGGGGCTTTTGGACGAGGTGCAGATCTACGGGCGTGCGTTTAGTCCCGCCGAGGTAGCCGCAATTTACGACGGATTCAAGCAAGGTGGAAGTCACCCTTCGCTCGATTACAGCCAGATTGCGCTCGACTCTTCGGTGTACGAAGGGGACAGATACCGTCCCCAATATCACGCGATTCCCCCCGCAGTATGGATGAACGAACCGCATTCCCCGTTCTATTACAAGGGCAGATACCACGTGTTCTATCAGTGCAATCCTTCCGGTCCCTATTGGTCGCAGATTCGTTGGGGACATATAGTCAGCGACGATATGGTACATTGGAAGTACGTTAAGGACGCGGTAGTTCCCACGGCGGGCATATGCCCCGAGGGCGTGTGGACGGGCGGAGCTTGCATAGGTCCCGACGGGGTGCCTTGGCTCGCCATTACCGCGGGCACCAACCGTTACGGCAATCCCAACCACGGCGGACAGAACGTGGCGTTTGCGCACCCCGCGGATCCCGACGACCCCGACTTGACCGAGTGGGTAGTGGAGGATACGCTCACGATAACGCAGACGGGCGACGAGATGGGCGAGAGGGAGCAGTTCCGCGACCCCTTCGTCTGGTTCGACGACGAAACACAGCAGTACTTTATGCTCGTGTCCTCTTCGGTGCCGGGTGCGGGCGGAACGGCTAACGTTTTCACTTCTACGGATATGCACCAGTGGGAGCATCACGGCTTCCTCTACGAGTGCCCTTACCCCGAATATTCCATCGCGGGCGAGCATTGGGAATGCGTAATTCTTCTTCCCATCTCGAACGCGGACGGCACTATACCCAAATATATTCTCTTTGATTGTCCTCAGTATGCGCGTGGCGAAAATCCTCCCGCCGTGGAATGTTATTATTGGATAGGCACCTTCGATAAGCAGAAGTGCCGCTTTATTCCCGACAGTCACGAGCCTAAGCTCTTCGATTTGGGCACGGGCACGTATACGGGACAGAACGGATACTGTTTCCTCACCGACCAAGAGCGGGAAGAGGGCAAAACCTACGAGCAGGGACGTACGGTTATATACTCTATCGCGCAGGGGAAAGACGCGGGCACGGCTCTCAATTATTACGCGGGCTGGGCGCACAACTTTGCTCTTCCCTTGGAGCTTTCTCTTTCCGACGACGGTACCAAGGTTATCCGCCGCCCCATAGAGGAATTAGACAGTCTGTGCGGCAACGTCGATTACGACTATTCGGGCGAGGGAATGACGGCGGAGCAGATAAATTCCGCGATAGCCGACGTGCGCGGCGACACGGTTAAGATAGAAGCCGAATTTACCATTGCACCCACTGCGGAAAATTACGCCGCAAAGATAGGCGTGAGATACAATCCCAACGAAACGGCGGAAGGCACCGAGCGCACGTTTGTAGAGTTCAGAAACGGGAAAATGAACGTAGACAGACTGACCTCTACTTTGCGCCCGGGCGTCGTTACTACCTCCGAACACAATTGGGATTACGGCGACGAGCGGACGTTCAGAGTGACGATATATCTCGACCGCTCCATGCTGGAAATTTACGTGAACGATACGATAAGCGCCACGATGAGGGTTTATCCTATGTACGGCGATTCCGACTATATCAGGCTGTTTGACGAAAACGCGGGTATGATGGTTACCAAGTTCAAGATAACGCAAATGAAGAGCGCGTATTCTTCCGACGGGTCGATAACCCCGCCGTACTACGGCAATACGGGTAATTTGGGCGATAATTAAGGAGGCGGATATGAAAAAACGGACGCGTAAGATTTTAATAACCGTTCTTTCGGCGCTGTGCGCTTCGTCGGCTATAATAGGGCTGTCCGCTTGCGCAAAGCAGGAAACGGTTGTATCCGATAAGCCCGCAAGCGTCGTGAACGGCGGCTTCGAAACGGCTGATATAAGCGGCTGGACGGTAGAGAGCGGCGACGCTTTCAGTAACGACAGCGTATCCTCCCGCAAGGAATTTACCTTTGCGGGGTTCGAAAACAAGCCCATACCCGTCAACCAGACGGGCAATTGGTATCTGGACGGCAAGGGCTTCGACAGAAGATATTCCAATGCCCGTACCGGAGCGTTGCGTTCTTCTAACTTCGTACTCGGCGGCGACGGCGTAATATCGATGAAGCTTGCAGGGGGCGCGCTGGTTACCCGAAAGGGCGAGGGGGCTCCCGCAAAGAGCCGTGAGAAGATTTGCTTCGTCGGCGTATATTCCGCAAAGACTGATAAAATGCTGGCTAAGTTTACCAACGACTACTTTTTGGAGCATACGGAAGATTACGTTAACGTAACCGACTACATCTCGGGTACGTGCTGTACGGATAACTTTTACACTTATACAAAGGATATGTCCGAATATGTAGGCGAGGAGATGTATCTTAGGATAGTAGACAACGACGACAGCGTCTATTACGGCTATATCAGCGTGGACGATATACGCATAGGCGGCGAGAGCGAACAGGAGGAGGGCGCGTACTTTATTAAGATTCACGACTATGCAACCGACGCGGAAGCGCCGAGCGAACACGATATTAAAAACGGCGGTTTCGAGAGCGGCTCGCTCGCGGGCTGGACGATAGTGGAGGGTACGGCGTTTTCCAACGACGGAGTCAATGCCGAAGAGGTGTGGTGGAACGAGAATATTACCTATTCCCGTGACGGAAATTATCACTACGGCTTCTACGATCCGACGGCTACGGGCGTTATGCGCTCCTCCGAGTTCGTGCTCGGCGGCAGCGGATACGTAAGCTATAAGCTCGGCGGCTGTTCCAACAACTCGCTCACGTATTTAAGATTTATTGTTAAATCCGAAGAGGGCGATTACGAAGTCGCAAGGTTTTCCAACTTCAAGTATTGGAATTATCAATTCCCCTATGTGGAAAACGGAATGAGATGTCTTAACCTCGTGCAGTACTACGTCGATCTGTCGCTATATATTGGTCAGACGATGTATATAGAAGTCGTCGATAGAAATTCGTCGGCGGACGATTTAGGCTGTATTACGCTTGACAGCGTCGTAACCTATTGGGAGGAAAAGCCCGTTTGGTATACGAGCGTCGCCTATGAAGCGGTAGTGGAAACGGACATTATGCCCGACAGCAAATACCAGGTTAAAAACGGCGGCTTCGAGACGGGCGATCTTACCGGCTGGGTATCCGACGGAAATATAGGCAGAGTCGTTGCCGAGGACTGCTGGCTCGATAAGGCGTATAACAAGAAGGGCATATATCTCTTTACGGGCTTCGAACACGACGGACAGAAGCTCGAAGGCAATACGGGCACGCTTACAAGTTCGGAATTCGAGGTGGGCGGCTCGGGCTGGATAACCTACCTCTTGGGCGGCGGCAAGGATTTCAACCTTTGCTATCTGTCGGTGATAGATAGTGCAACGGGCGAAGAGCTTGCGCGCTTTGCAAACGTTGCGTTCAACGACGGCACTATGAATCTCTATAAAGCCGACCTCTCCGCCTTTATGGGCAGAACGGTTAAGCTGAGACTTACCGATAACGCAACGGGCGATTGGGGGCTTATAACTGCCGACAGCTTCGTTACCTACTACGCTAACGAAAGCTCGGTACCCAAGAAGGCAAGCCTTGCTTCCGACTTGCTGAGCTTAAATTATCTGGGCAAAGACAACGTGTATCAGGTGGATAACGGCGACTTCGAGACGGGCAATCTTTACGGCTGGACGAAGGTCGGCAATATAGGCAACGTTTCAGACGAATCGGTTTGGTGGACGGAAAAGTTGCCCTTCAATAAGGACGGCACGTACTTCTTCAACGGCTGGTCGGGCGCGGAGAGCGAAACGGGTACTTTAGAGAGCCGTAGCTTCACTCTCGGAGGAAGCGGCTGGATTTCCTTTAAGCTCGGCGGCGGCAAAAACCGCGACCTGTGCTACGTGGAAATTTACGACAAGACGGAAGATAAGGTTATCGCGAGGTACGCCAATACGGAATTCCGCGATAACGGTATAGCTCCGAACGATTTAAAAGGCAGTAACCTTGCGAATATGGTTCAGTACAAGGCAGATTTAAGCGCCTATCTCAATCACGAGCTCGTTATCCGAATAGTAGATAACGCCGTAAACGATTGGGGCGTTATGTTTGCCGACAGCTTTATAACCTATTACGAAAATGCCGACGGTGTTCCCGAAGGCGCGATTGCGGCTGAAAGCCTCGTTACGCAATAAATTTTTCGGCGGTAACGGAAAAAAATAATTATTCGGTATATTTAAGGAGGAATGAAATGAACAAGAAAAAACTTGCCATTGCCATGCTTGCGTGCGTAATGTGTATGTCTACGGGTGCGGCTCTCGCGGCGTGTAAGGGAAAAGACAATCCGCCTCCCGCCCAGCAGGAACAGACCGACCCCGTAAAGATAAAGGACGTCGAGCCCTTTGCTCTTGAAGTCAACGGTAAACGCCATATAACGGTTGCGGACTATATAACGCTCAACGGTAACACGCCCACGTGTAACTCTTCTGACGCCGCCGTTACCGTAGTGTACGACAGTGGAATACTGACGGTTACCGCCGCTTCGGCGGGCGAAGCCGACGTAACGATAAGCTGCGGAAGTGTAACTATAGTATTTAAGGTTACGGTAAATCCGCCACCCGCCGCAAAATATACCGTTACGATAGACGGAAAGACGGTGGCTGATTTAGAAGCGGGTTCGGAATACGAATTGCCCCCCGAAACGGAAGCTACGGTTTCCGAAGACTTTGAGTTTTTGGGTTGGACGGTAAACGGCAAGTCCAAACAGCCGGGCGATAAAATTACCGTGACGGGCAACGTGGTTATTACCTCTGATACCCAAAGAAAGGCGCCCGTAAAGGTGAAGGACGGCGGAGACGTCGCGTTTACCGCAAACGGCACATATCAAATTACCGTGTCCGAGTATATCACTACGCACGGCAACGACGTTACTGCTACCTCTTCGGAAGAAAAGATTACCGCTACCCATAGCGGCGGTGTAGTAACGCTCACTGCAACCGAAGCGTGCGGCGGCACCGTAACCGTCAAGTGCGGGGAAATAAATATAACGTTTAACGTGACCGTAAACGAAGACCTTAGCGTTTACAGGATTGAAAACGGCGGCTTTGACGACGGCTTGAACGGCTGGACGGCGAGCGGAGAAGTCGGTGCAATTTCTACGGAAGATACGTTCTGGGATAAGTACCCCGTGGGCAACAACGGAAATTATTTCGCGGGCAACGAAGCGGGCACGGGCACTGTCACGAGCTCTGAATTCAAGGTGGGCGGAATCAATAAGATTACATTCAGAATGGGCGCGGCGGGCAACCCTAAGTGCTATATAACCCTCGAGGACGAAGACGGCACCGTGCTTGCCGTATGGCGCAACACGAAATTCAAGGACGAACCCGAGTGGGTGGAGGAAGAGATTGGAAAGACGCAGTTTGCCAACAATCTCGCGACCTACGTCGCCGACCTCACCGCCCACGCGGGTAAGACTGTAAAAATAGTTTTGCACGACAATGCGACCTCGGGCTTCGGCTTTATCAACCTCGACGACGTGGTAACCTACTACGCTACCGAAGAGGAATTGCCCGAAAATGCGTATACGGCTGTAAACCAGCTTACGGTAAATAAGACGGCGCTTAAATCGGCGCTCGACGGCGCTATTTCAGAGCAGGGCGACTATACGCAAGAGAGCTTCGAAGCGTATACGGCGGTAGTCGAAAACGCGCGCGGGGTCTACGAAAATATTGCCGCAACCCAGTCGGAAACGGACGCCGCTAAGGCTTCGTTAGACGCGCTTGACGGAACGCTCGTGCTTCGTGAGCCGAAGTTGGTTCAAGGCGCCGAAACGGAAGTTAAGCTTTTCGTAAACAAGAGCAAGACATTATCGGTTGCCGATTATATTGACGGAAACAATCTTTCCAAATTGACCTACGAGGTTTCTGCGGCGGAGAATAGCGGCGTTACCGTAGGCGAAGTTGACGGCGGCGAATTCACCGTTACCGCAGGCGCAAACGAGGTCGCGGCGGCAACCGTGACCATAACCGTAAAATACGACGGCACCGTCGTTACGGATTGTACCGTAACCTTAACGGTAAGCGTAACCTCGCAGGCGGTTCCCACGGTCAAAGAGCAAACTGTAAATATTACAAAGGATTTATATACAGAAACGGAAAAGTCGGGGCTTACTCTCGACTTGGCGGCAAACGTGGACAATCACGCCGAGCTTCCGCTCGGATTTACGGTGAAGGTCGGCGAGGGCGAAGCTACCGCAATTGACGGTAGCTCTTATACCTACGAATACGGCACGTATACCGAAGACGTAACTACGGTCAATATAGCCGTTACCGTAAGCTTTACGGCGGACGAAACGCCCGCAACCCTTGAGTTTGCGTACGTGCTCAATCTGACCGATACGACGGCATACCGCCTTGTAAACGGCGGCTTTGACGAAAACGCCGACGGCTGGACGGGCGCGACGGGTACGATTGGAACGGCGGATACGTATTTCGAAGCCAAGCACCCTATGAATAACGATAACGGCTACTACGTGGGTATAGACGAGGGAACGGAAACGCTTACAAGCGCAACCTTTACGGTGGGCGGTACGGGCTGGATAACGTTTAAACTCGGCTCGATGCGTCCCTACGATAACGGCGGTTTGCGCAGTATTTATCTCGAAGTAGTAGACGCGGAAACGGATAACGCCGTTGCAAGGGTGAGAAACGTGCTTTTCTCTGACCCCACAGCCGCGCTTAAACTCAATGACTATAAGTTGAATCTTTATTCTTTAAAGGGCAAGCATGTCTATCTGCGCGCAGTCGACAATGAGGACGGCAACGACTACCGCGGGATTTATCTCGATAAGGTGGTCAGCTACTATCCCGAAGTGCCGACGGGCGACTATACTGACTTGACGGCTGTCCGCTATCTTGACGGAACTCTTTCTCTCGATTTGAACGGCAGCGCGAGCGGCGCCGTTGTGCCCGTAACGCTTTCCGACGGCATTATATCTACGCCCTCATACGAGAGCGTTAAGATTTACGCGGGCGAAACGGGAACGGAAGTATCGGACGACTTGACGGTTGACGGACTTAACGTTACCGCGAAAAAGAGCGGCGTGTACTGGTTGGTATACAACGAGGGCACGGATTCCGAATTTACTGTGAGCGTGACCGTTGCAAACACGACGCAACTGCCTACGTTTGAAGATAAGACTATTGAAGTTGAATTAAACGGAACGGCGGAAACTGCGCTTGATTTACAGAGCGAAGATAAAAGATTTACCTACGCCTATACGCTTGAGGACGGGGCGGCGGCAACGATAGGAGAGGACGGCAAGTTCACCTATACGGGCGATACCGCGCAGGCGGGTGTGGCGGAAATTACCGTCACCGTTAAATTGACCGATACGGCTAATCCCGCCGAAGCTTACGAAGATAAAACGTTTACGGTAACCGTTAAAATCAAGGGCGAAAGTATTTCGCTTGATACGACGAAAGAGCTTACCGAAACGTATGACCTCAATGATAAAAACGAGGCGGAGCAGAGCTCGCGCACGATAAATTTTGCCGAATATCTCATTATTCCCGAAGGGAAGACTGTTACCTATACAGGTACTCTCACAGTTGACGACGGGGTGGCTACAACGATTATGTTTACGGATTCTACGTATGCGTTGAATTATGCCGACCACAGTCTCGGCGAAACGGCAAAGGCGTTGAAGTTTGCGGTTACCGCTTCGGCAGAGAGCGATACGCCCGTAACGATAAATCTTACGCTCAACGTTAATGATACGCGCGCTTACCGCGTAAAGAACGGCGATTTCGACGACGGGCTTGAAGGCTGGACTAAAGTCGGCAATATCGGCGACAGGTCAAATGCAAGCGGATATTGGGGAAATGAGAGCGGCGAGATTTCGTTCCAAAAGCACGGCGACAATTTCTTCCACGGCGTTGAAAACAAGGGCGACGAAAATGTAGGCAGCCTTTCCAGCTCGCCGTTTGTAGTAGGCGGCTCTGGCTGGATAACGTTCAGACTCGGTGCGGCAGGGCATTATGAATCGCAGTATGTAGAGATTGTCGAAAGCGGCACGAACAAGGTGCTTGCGCGTTACCGCAACAGACTTTTTGCCGACAGAGGCGGATTTGAGGGCGATACAAATAAAGTCAGCGCGCTCACGTTAATTAAATACAAAGCCGACCTCTCGGCGTTTAAGGGTAAGGAAGTTTACTTCCGCATAGTCGATAATTGGAAAGAGGGCGGTATAGGCTTTGTTGTGTTTGACGACCTTGTGACCTATTACACTGACGGGGATTCAATCGACGGAGAAGAGGCGCAGGATACTTTATACTCGGTTCTCAACGGCGGCTTTGAAAATGACCTCAGTGGCTGGACGATGACGGGCGACCTCGGTGTGGTAACGGATACGGAAGTTGCCGAAGGTTGGTATACTAAAAACGACGGGGCAAAAGAGGGAAGCAAGTTGTTTACGTTTGCGTATAACGGCGTCGTGGATGGGGCTTCGCAAGTTATTAACAAAGAGAGCGGTACGGGTAGCTTAAAGAGCAATTCGTTTATCTTAAAAAAGGACGGTACCGTGGCGTTTAAGTTCGGCGGTGCCGGCGGCGACGCTACGGAGAACCTTAACAGGGACGTTTACGTTCAGATTTGCAAGACCGACGGAACGGTTATCGCTAAATTCTACAACGATAAAGAGGGGAGAACAAATACCGGATTGGTTGACTACTACTATACGTTCAATCTTGCGGAAGACTGTGAGTGTTATTTCGAAGTAGTGGATAATTCAACAAGCAATTACGGTTGTTTTGTCCTCGACGGCGTTGAAGTTAATTGTGCGGAAGCGCCCGCGGGTTATAACCTTGCAAAGAATCAGATACAAGCTTAATATATGTGCCGCCGCGCTACGGCGCGGCGGCGGTAGGTATAGAAGAACAATATGGTAAAAGCAGAAAATAATTTAAGACCCGCTTTTCATATTACGGGCGGAAAAGGTTGGATAAACGACCCTAACGGGCTTGTGAAATTCAACGGAGAGTATCACGTATTTTTTCAATATTATTCAAGCAACGTTTATTGGGGACCTATGCACTGGGGGCACGTTAAAAGCCGCGACTTATGTCATTGGCAACAGCTTCCCGTTGCAATAGCTCCCGACGAACAGGACGACGGTTGTTTTTCGGGTACGGCAATCGTATGGAAGAACAAGCTGTGGCTGATGTACACGAGCTTTAAGGAAAACGACGGGGGAGAAAGTATCAGGCAGTTGCAGGCGCTCGCCTCGTCTGATGACGGCGTTAACTTCGTTAAACACGGCATAGTCATAGGTGAAAAGGACTTGCCCGCAGAATATTCCCCGTGCGATTTCCGCGACCCTAAAATTTTTATCGAGGACGGTAAGCTCTATTGCCTTGTTGCGGCGCGTAAAATCGGCGGTAGGGGCAGAATTTTACTCTACTCTTCGGACGATATGTTCCATTGGCAGTTCGAGTGCGACGTGCTTAACCGCGACAGCGGCGGCATTATGATTGAATGTCCCGACCACAGCGCGGATTTGGGCTTGCTTACCTATTGCGAGCAATTTCAGCCCAACGACGGTTACAAGCATTTGAATATACACAGTACATTTTACCGGTTGGGCAAACTTGACTGCGTAAACCGTATTTCGAATTTCGGAGAAAGCGAAATAATCGACTACGGATTTGATTTTTATGCTGCGCAGAGCTTCGCTGACGAACATATTATGCTCGGCTGGCTGAATATGTGGGATAGAAACAATCCGAGTGAAAAGTACGGGTTTGCAGGTATGCTTACCGTGCCGCGCAAATTTGAGGTTAAGGGCGGCGAACTATGGCAGACGCCCGTAGTAACGGCAAGAAGGGTCTTTGAAACCGTCGTAAAAGACAGGCTTTGCGATAAAGTCAAAGTCGGCGTTATCGCCGTTACGGCTGAAAATTTAAGCGCGTTTAAATTGCTATTAAGAAAGAGCGAGGATAACGTAACGCAATTTTACCTAAGCGGCGGGGACTGGGTGTTCGACCGTTCCAGTTCGGGCGAAAAAATCACGGGAAAGGAAACCGATGCCGATAGCTTGGCGGGAATACGGCGTATGCCGTTTAAAAGGTGCGAAAGGACGGAAATAACCGTCGTTATGGACTTGTTTTCCGTGGAGATATTCGTAAACGGCAAGGCTCTTTCGTCAACAATCTTCCCGCCCGAAAATGCGGACGGGTTGGAGCTTTCAGTAAAAGCAGATAATTGCCTATATTCCCGTTCGGAAGTGGAATAAAAAGGATGGGTTATTAAATATGTAAAATGACACGTTAACAATAAGTAAATTTTTAAAACTCGTCATTAGGTGACGAGTTTATTTTTTATAGTAATGGGACATTAGGTGTCCCATTTTATTTATAATTCGTGAAACAAAAATTTCAAAGGTGCAAAGAAGTTGCACGTTAAATCGGTAAATTTAAATTACGTAAAATGGAAAATACCTTTTCCGTTTAGTTGTTAGAATAATATAAACTTTTTTAAATGGGCGAAAAACTTGCCTATTTGTAGAGTATAAACGATTAAAAGGAGGCGATTGTTATGACATAAAAAAGTGTTGCAAAAGATTAAAGGGTTCCCGAAAAAAGACGCAGTATTTTTTGGGGAAGAGGAGCAACGTTTTGCTTGTGCGAGCCGACAAATTTATTTGGCGGGGAGTGTTGCAAAATCGTTGTGACGAGCAGACAGGCAATATAGTCCTTCATCAACCGAGTAATCCCAGCTTATTAAATAAACTTAATAAAGGCGTGGAAAGGAACTTCGATTATGGGCTTCCTTTTCTGTATGTTAAAATACGAATTTATTTTTTGATATATGACAATATATGTCAAGTAAATTTTTGTATAATGCTAAACTGAGGAGGTGTCGCAAAAAATGAAAATGATTGTAAGGGAGGTGGTAGATATGGGTTGATTTAAATACTTCGGAGCGGAGTTTGCTTCACTAAGAAAAGGGCTCCCGCAAAAAGACGCAGTATTTTTGCGGGAAGAGGAGCGGCAACGAAGCGAACTTAGTTGTTGGGCTTGCCCAATAACTTCGGAGCGAAGTTTGCCGCGACGAAGTATAGCCCACTATACTTCGCAAGCGAAGTGCCGTGGGCTCTGCCGAGGGCTTTTTGCCAAAAAAAATTATTGTAGGAGGAATTTAAAATAAGCTATTTAGTATGCCATATGGAGAAGTATCATAAGACGGATATTTATCCTGTGGAAAGGGAAAACGAACGAGACGAAAATTACGAGGCGAACAATCCGCAGATAGACAACGAACGGACGAAAGACAATTATCACGTTATCGGGCGGTGTTACTCATACACCGAGTTTATCAATAAGCGCATAGACGAGCTGGACTTGCCCACGAAACCGAGGAAGGACGCCGTGCTTATGGCGTCGTTTGTGATAGGCTCGGACGGAGAGTTTTTCAAAGGGTTATCAAGGGAACAGCAGGAAGATTTCTTTGCGGATTGCACAAGGTATTTTGCTGATAAATACGGCGAGGACAATATCATTTCCGCCGTCGTCCACAACGACGAAACAACGCCGCACTTGCACTTAAATCTAATGCCCATAAAAGGTGGTAGGTTATGCTGTAAAGACCTGTTTAACCGAACGGAGCTTACAAAGTTGCAGACCGATTTTCACGAAGCTGTCGGTAAGCATTGGGGCTTGGAGCGTGGTCGGGAAGGCGGTCCGAAAAAGCATTTATCCACGGCGGAATATAAGGCTCAAAAGATAATTAAAAATGCAATCGCCGTAGCCACCGAAACCCAACAAGAAGCGGACGATAAGCTTGAACAAACTAACCAAGCCGTAAAGAAAGCCGAAGAACACTTTGACGAAACTATTGAACAAATACATACCGCCAAAGAAGAACGGGATAAAATTGTTGCGGACAGGAATGCCGAAGCAGATTATTCGGCGGCGTTAGAACAAGCAAAGAACGGCGAGATTGCTCACAGCAAGAGCGGACTGAAAGCACAGGTTATCGCACTCACGGTAGAGAACAAACAGTTGACGGAAGATAACGAGCGATATAAGAAAGAGAACGGCTATCTGTTTGATTGCTATCAAAAGGAAAAGAAAACAAACAACGATCACGATAGAGCATTGCGGGCAATTACCTTGTTTAGAAAAGAAGAACCCGAGGCGTTTGCACGGGTATTCTATCGTTCTACTTCGGTATTGCAACCGTTCTTAGCTTTAGGTGAACCACCCGCACCGCTCGGAAGGAACCGCCTACGGGAAATAGAGGAGGAAATTCTCAAGGAACAAGAACGAAATACGCCTACACCACGCAAGAACAATTACGGCAAAGCCGATTAAAGCAGAAGTCGTATTAATATTCTGAATATTCTTGACTCAAAAACTTCGAAGTGCTATAATGGCAATATGGCGTGTTAATACGACCAATCAATTTCGGAGGTATTGTTATGAAGGACAGAGCAGTCAAGGATAAGAGATACGAGGACAAGCACAAGGAAGAAAGGAAAGCCAAGTGCATGGTATGGGGAACGAGCGTACCGAGAGAGAAAGCCGAACAAATAAACGAGTTTTTGAAAAGATACGGCTATACAAAGGTACAACTAATCGAGGCGGGATATAAAACATTATTAGACGATGCCGCCGAACATAATCTGTCGTTAGGTAAACTAATGGATGGATATGACGATTTTTTCGGTTTTGAGGAAATCGATAAAAAGAAAACCGAGTAACTATTAAATCTTTTCGCACAAGGAGGAAAACGCGATGGAAAGAGAACATAGTATTCAAAGCTATAAGGACGCGGAATAATTCCGTTATGTAAGTCCGAATAAGGATACTTGAACAAGAAACAAAGAACAGAGCAATATGAAATAGGCGGTACGGTTTATACCGTGGTTGCCGAAGAAAGTGAAAACGCCAAAGGCACACAAGTGGATATTATCAATAATATACTGAAAAGGCATTTGGGCGAAATCAATTCAACGAACTTGCTGTTTGCAACTAACGGAGGAAACAAAGTATGTTAGAAATGCAAACGGTTAAAAAGAATAATCAATATTACGGAGGTGAAAAGATAACTGCACTATATTGTAGGTTAAGCCGCGACGACGACCTGAGCGGTGATTCCAACAGTATAGTAAACCAAAAACAGATACTTGGAGAATACGCTAAGCGGCACGGTTTTTCCAATCTTACTTACTATGTGGACGATGGGTACAGCGGCACGAATTTTAACAGACCTGATTTTCAGCGAATGCTCAAAGATATAGAGTGTGGAGTAGTCGGAACGGTTATAGTGAAAGATATGTCGAGGTTCGGGCGCAACTACATAATGGTAGGTTACTACACGGAAATTCTATTTGAGCAGGCGGGCATAAGGTTTATTGCCGTAAACGACGGAGTAGATAACGAACGCGATAGCGACGAGTTCACGCCGTTCAGAAATATTATCAATGAGTGGTATGCAAGGGATACGAGTAAAAAGGTTAAAGCGGTTTTACGGGCAAAAGGAACGGCGGGCAAACATTTAAGCGCAATTCCGCCGTATGGGTATATGAAAGATCCGACGGATAAAACGAGATGGATTATAGACGAGGAAGCTGCGGCAGTCGTGCGGGAAGTATTTCGTTTGTATGTTGAAGGTAAAACCACGAACGAAATAGCGGATATTCTTAATGCGCGTAAGGTAGATTCGCCGCTTGTACACTTTATTAAAAACGGTATGCCTAATAGAGCGAATAAAAACGGGATTCCTTTATGGTGCGGTTCTTCGCTTTACACTATGCTCGGACAGGAAGCTTATACGGGGTGTACGGTTAATTTCAAAACGGCAAAGAAATCGTATAAGTCCAAAGACCAAATACTGTTGCCCAAAGAAGAGTGGAAGATTTTCGAGAACACGCAAGAGCCGATTATAGACAAGGAAACTTTTGCAATCGTTCAGAAAATGCGGGAAAGCAGACGAGTACCGAGAAAAGCGGACGCACAGCCGAATATTTTTGCGGGCTTGCTGTATTGCGCCGATTGCGGTAAATCGCTATCCCGACACACGGGTGCAAGTACAGACCGATATCAATCTTACACTTGCTCAAGTTACAGAAAAAACACTATTTGTTCACCGCATCACATTACTTTTAATGCGATAAGCGAGGTAGTACTAAACGAATTGTTGAAAGTCTGCGCTTGCGTTAGGGAACGTGAAGATGAGTTTGTGCAAGCATACCGCGACGATATGGCAAAAAAGCAAAACCGTATTTACGGAGCGTCTAAAAGCGAGTTGAAACGGATTGAGAGCCGTTGCTCGGAAATAGACGAGATAATCCGTAAGCTGTACGAGGATAACGTTCGTGGACGAATAAGCGACGAGCGGTTCGATATTCTTTCCAAAGGGTACGAAACTGAAAAAGCGGAACTGAAAGAAAAAGCCAAACGGTTGCAAGCGATTCTCCAAGCGGATGCGCAAGACAATGAAAATCTCGAAAACTTCAAGCAGTTGGTCAAACGCTACACCGCCATTACCGAATTGAACACGGAAATCCTTAATGCATTTATTGAAAAGATTTATGTGGGAGAAACGGTTAAAACGGAGATACCGTCTAAACGCAAGCGGAAGAAATATTTAAAAACGCGAACGATTCGGATAGTGTACAAGTTTATAGGTGCGGTCAATCTGAATTAACGGTAAAAGACACGGCAGACGGCTTTTAGCCGTCTGCCAAATATGTCCCTATCAATACCTTACGAGGCTAAGAAAATGCAGTTCGGACTGCATTTTCAAAGGGGCGCGTGCGCCCCGAAAACGGACAACTGATAAGTGGGATACCCACCATATCTTTTAGGAAGAGGAGGAAGAAATATAGGACAACCTGTAATATTCGATATTGCCTACACGCCGTATCGGTTGAAAAGTAACGCGACTGCCGCGGAGCGGGAAGCCCACGCGAAGGAACGCGCGTTCTACGACATGAGCGGCGACGACAATATCTATAAGTACATCACGACGGACGGCAAGATCATGGGCGAGGAAACTAAGAAGTTCAC
>CANQXZ010000021.1 GCA_947627955.1 uncultured Clostridia bacterium | reverse complement strand
TGCGAAACGAAAAGTATATCGGGATATACCGTATCAACGACGAAGTATTGACAAATATGTATCCGCAAATCGTGGACGAAAACATATACAACCGAGTAAACGCCATATTGAAACGCAACAAGCGCGGAAGCCGCAGCGTGGAAACCAACTATCTGTTAAAACACAAAGTACGGTGCGGCTACTGCGGTAACAATATCAACGGCGAATATGCCAAATCCCATACGGGCGCGGACTTCTATTACTATAAATGCCGAGGTCGCAAAATGAAACTTACCGATTGCCATAAATCCACCATACAAAAGGACGTGTTGGAAAACCTTGTAATAGACGTAACAATACAAAAATTGAGCGAGCCGCAAAATATGGAAACTATCGTAAACGCGCTACTTGCTATCCAGCAAAGTAATTTAAAGGCAAATTCAACTTTATCTGCGTTGCAAAAGGAAAAGCGGGAAATCGAGATTGCCATAGACAATACAATGAAAGCCATAGCGCAAGGCGTTATCACCAAGTCCACCGCACAATATTTGAAAAGCTACGAAGAGCGGCAAGAGGAAATCGAAAAGCTGATTGTAATAGAGCAGAGCAAGGAAACGGTAATCATCACCGAAAAGGAAATACGGGAATATTACAAAGAGGCGTTGAGGTCAGAGCCGCAAATGCTTGTAAACTATCTGATAAAAGAAATAATCTTATACGACGACCGCATAGAAATCTACTATAACAGCCCCATAAAAACAACGGGTAGCCCTGACGAAAGTCGGGGCTTTTCTTTTTACACTAAATCAATAAAAGTATGCCATAAGCCAATGATATTAACGCTTTTAATAAAATAAAAGACTGCGGCTATTTATTCCACAGTCCGCTTGACACGAGCCTCTATGGGGTGCGTTGGCAAAGCAAAGAGCCAAGCCACAACCGCCCCAAGGGGCTTTTGTTTTGCCGTTGGCAATAGATAGCCTAACACACCCCTTTCTCATATCAAGCGGCTTTTGCGGCATAAACCGCCGCCGAAAATGAGAGCGCGAAAAAGCGTTTACAAGCCTTGAAAAATCCCCGCCGAGAGCGACACCGAAGTCCATAAAGAAAAGCCGCACAGGGCAATTCTGCACGGCTGGCGGCATAAAAAAACAAAGCCGCTCCCTCAACTCAATGAGGGTTCGACTTTGTTACAGAGTGGTGACCCGTGCGGGAATCGAACCCACGATACCACCGTGAAAGGGTGATGTCTTAACCGCTTGACCAACGGGCCGTATTACGGCTTTTCAGCCGTGTTTTTGGTAGCGACGGGTGGATTCGAACCGCCGACCTGCCGGGTATGAACCGGCCGCTATAGACCGACTAAGCTACGTCGCCATAGCCGCCGACAGGCGGCATTATTTGGTTGCGGGGGCGGGATTCGAACCTCGCGACCTCCGGGTTATGAGCCCGACGAGCTACCTGGCTGCTCTACCCCGCGACGCTCCTCCATTCAAGAGGCTATATTATTTTATTAGATATTGACTGTTTTGTCAACTGATTTTGCCGCAGTAGCGCAAAATAATATTTCTCTCTCCCGCCGCCCCGTTCTCTGAAAGAGTTAATTGTTTACGCATGCGCGGGCGGGTTAGAGCGCGAAAACAGATAATCGGAACAGCCGAGAAAAATTACGGACATATGAGCGGATATATTATAGGCGCAGGCGGGATCCGCAGCCGCGGCGGGCACAACAAGGACTTATGAGGCAAAGAACCGTTCACCGCTTACGGGGCGGCGGGCGCACGCGCCCGCCGCCCCACTATATGAAAGAGTTAATTGTTTACGCATGCGCGGGCGGACAGGAATGCAAAAACAAATAATCGGAACAGCAGAGGAAAATCACGGGCACACGAGCAGATACATTATAAGCGCAGGCGAGATCCGCAGCCGCGGCGGGCACAACAAGGACTTATGAGGCAAAGAACCGTTCACCGCTTACGGGGCGGCGGGCGCACATGCGCCCGCCGCCCCTCCCCCCCTCCACTTTGTCAACTCATGCAAAGAACATATGCCCACCGTTATCAGACATGTATTACAACAGAATTGCTATACGCTTTTAAAGGTTCAGGGATATTAACCGAACAGAATGCTTTATTCAACCGAACAGAACTCCATATGCACGGCAAAATTTGGGATCGCGCCGTTGCCCGCGAATTTCATTCGCGGGCAACGGCGCATAATGGGGAGCCTCCGCGAACTCCGTTCGCGGAGGCGGGAGATATTCTCTGAGGCGAACTGCGTTCGCCTCAGAGAGGGGTGTGACACACATGCATTGTCAGAAGTTCGGGGAAAGCGGCTGCATGCGTTTATAGAGGTCGAGATAAGCGGCTTAAATGCGATTTAAAGCGGTTTTTGAGCGTTCTGTGCGCCGCTTTTAGCCTCCGCGAACGGAGTTCGCGGAGGCTAACCGTTTCAGTATTGAAAGCAAAAAAACAAGCGGGCAAGCCCGCTTGTTTTTTAGCGTTACATTATTTTTACCGATTAGGAGAAACTGTTGATTGTTATCTGGCAATAGTCGCTTGAAGAGGAGCTATCATAATCCCAGTGGGCATCAAACAATATGTAATCACCAGGTTTTACAGTTATGTCCTGTGTTTTATCTGATCCGCTGTTAGCTATAAATCTGTCTTTGCTATTATTTTCAGGATTAGGATTATTCAATCCTGCAAATAACGCGTCAGCATAATCATCGAATGAGCCTGCCCAAGTTAAATTAAACGTCCCTGCCTTGTTGAAGGTTATTTTGAGTTTTGCATCAACATTAGTTTTACTTAACTTGTTTTCACATTTCCACACATTTCCAGTCTGAACCCAAGTTACACCACTGGAAGCCGTTACTTCAAAGGTATAATCTTCAGCCGCCGAAGCCTCATACTTTGCATATATGGTGGTTGCGGAGGTTATCTCGGAATCGTCCCATTCGGTTTCATAGCCGCTATCCTTGTACCAGCCGACAAATGCGGTGCCGTCGTTGGACTCAACTTCATACTTGCTGAGGTCGCCGACCTTAGAGCCGGAAACTACTTTGAAAGTAACATTTCCGCCATCTACGTGACCCGCATAGTCTATGGTAACGGTGTATTGGGTGACAGCCTTGGAATAGAGCGTGACATCTGCGGTGGGAACATATTTGCCCTCGGCATTGAGCGCAACGGGCTTTGTGCAATCCTCGTCGTAGAACCAGCCGTTAGTTGCGGTGTCGCCGCTCGACAACGCGGGAAGTTCAAAAGGAACATTGACATTCACGTTATCCGCATCGTGGGTGAGCGTGCCGCCCTGAACGCTATAAGTTATTTTAGCCATGGGCTTTTCGGCATAG
This sequence comes from uncultured Clostridia bacterium, assembly GCA_947627955.1. GTDB lineage: Bacteria > Bacillota > Clostridia > Christensenellales > Borkfalkiaceae > Coproplasma. The sequence continues at coordinate 24,534 of CANQXZ010000021.1, read as the reverse complement.
TAGGTGTGACCTACCGTATCGAGGGTGAGCTTATAGAATTCGCTTACGGGGCTTCCGAAGTATGCGCCCACTGTGTAGCTTTCATTTACGCCGGCTCTCATATACATGCCGTTGTCCTTGCCCGAAACGGTCAACTTGCCGCTGCCGTCTACGGTTATTTCGCCAAGGTTCTCGCCCAAGCTGTTCTTGTTGAGCGCATAAGTTGCGTTAAGTCCGTCGCTTGCCGTACGGGTTTGGCTGCTGCCTGTTATTGTGTACAGCAATGCTCCGTCCTGTCCGTATACTTCAAATTTGGACTTACTGCTTGCCTGGGTAGACGTAAGATTGGAGCTGCCGTCCTTTGCCGTAACGTGGGTATACAATGCGTTATTGTAGTACAATACAGACATATTCAACTTGCCGCCATAGGACAACATGTCAAAATATCTCGCCTCATTACCGGTTTTGCCATCGGCATTCCAATATACCATAGTTCCATTCAATTTTGAGAAAACATAGCTATAAGAATCCGCAAGATATTTGTTATTGAAGATTATCCTGTAATCCCAACCAATGGAGAAATCGGTAGAACTTGTTGCAGAGCTCGCAAGTACTGCAGCATCACCGTCAGCGGACATTACACCATATACATAAGTATTGGCATCGGTGACTAATGTCAATCTTCTTGTTATAGGGTCATAAATTGTTTTGGTTATTGTGGTCTTGCTGGACTCATAAACATAGGTACCCGCGCCAAGCGCATTTATGGACACCTTTGCAACTTTTTCAACACGGTTGTTACCCAATTCAACGCCGGTCCATTCGCCGGTGAGAGGGGTGCCTTCCTTCCACTTTACATATATGGTGGTGTCGCTGCTGATCGCGCCGCCGTAATTCTTCCATTCCTTGCCGGCAGAGCAAGCCTTGTCGGTATAGAAGCCGTCGAAAGACTTGCCGTTTACGGGCGTGGGATATGCGGGAGCCATAACGGCTTTGTCTGCAAGAGTGGTTACGACGTTTTCGCCCTCGCCGTTCATATCAACGGTGAAAGTGCGCGCGGTGAGCCACTTTGCATAGAGGGTAGTAGCCTTGTCAAACACGTACCAATTACCGCCTATGGATTCAACCTTGGTACTTCCGCTTGCCGTGGTATACCAGCCGCCGAATATGAAGCCTGCCGTTGTGGGAACGGGAATTTCCACAGGCTGACCCAAATCGGCTTCAACGCTTGCGGGGAAGTCCTCCTCGTTTGCGGTTTTATCGTTGAGGTTAAGGGTTATGGTGAGTTTACCCTTTTCATAGGTATACGTGTCGTTTTCGGTGTTGAGGGTTATCTTGTAGAAGCTATCGTCCTGCTTGGTGACGATAACTATCTTGCCGCTGGGATCGTCAACGCTATACTTGCAGGTTTCGGAGCCGAGGATAGCGCCGCCCATATAGCCGGACACGCCGGTTATGGTGAGCTGACCGAGATCTTCGTTTTCGTCAGACGAGTCGTGGGTGTATATGCCCTCCAAACCGTCGGTTTTAACGAGGGTTTCGCCGTTGAAGCCATAGGTAGCCACTACCTCTTCGCTCTTTTTTATCACGAGCGTAGCGGCGTTATGGATCTTATCCTGCTCCGACTCGCTGTCCGCTTTAAGCTCTGCGCCCGCAAGGTCGGCAAAGGTCACGTCGAACTGAGCCTTGCCGTCCGCTATGTACACGTTGTGGGTGTGACCGTCGCTCGTCTTGTAGCTTATAGCATATACGGGCTTATTGTCTACCGTCCACGCGCTCGCAAAGAGCCTCTTGTTGGCAACCTGTTCGGGTGCGGGATAGTGATCCGAATAGAGGCTGTTGTGAGCTGCGCCCTGTTCGGTGTACGTGCCCGTCTCGCCGTCGTCGTCGGTGTCGGCGACTTGCTTTACGTAGTACTCAACTTCTTCGAAAGGAGTGAGGAACACAACGGAACCCCATTCGGGATCGCCCTGCTCCTTATTGGATACGTCGAGAACCATGACGCCCGTAGAGGAGTCGATAAAGCCCTTATATGTATAGGTCTTTACATTTTCGTCGCGGTCGATCTTGACGGTTATGGTCACTTCGGAGCCGCTGACGCTTATGGTGCACTCGCCGTTGAAGGGGCTGACAGATACGGAGAAGCCCTTGAAGGTGTTGGTCGTCACCTTGCCCCTCGAGAAGTCGAGAGTGCTGAGCTCGTTGAGGCGGGGCGAAACCGTTCTCGCCGTATAAGTTGTATAGTTATCGGAGCGGGGACCGTCGAACTGAGCGAAGACGTATGTCTTCATGTAGTACTCGGCGTCTACCCACTTGGCTTTGAGGGTGAAGGCGGCGTTTATCTCCTCCTTGCCCGCAAAGAGGGTATCTTCGCTCGTCTCGAACCAACCTGCGAACACCTTGCCCTCGTTGGTGGGCTGTTTGTAGCCTTCGAGTTCGGCAAGGTCGTACTCGCCCGCAAGGGAAGCGCCCTTTGCCACTTTTACGGTTATCGTATCCGCGCTTCCGTCGAACTTGCCGCCGTTGGCGTCAAGGGTTATGAGGATGCTCTCCTCCCACTTGGCGTAAACGGTGTATTCGTCGCCCTGTATGTTTTCAATGACATACACGGTCTTTGACTCCTGCTGTTCGGTCGGGAGCTTATTTTCCTCAGACAAACCGCTATCCGTGTACCAGCCCACGAATATCTTATCCGCCTCGTTTTCGGCGGCTTCGAGATATACCTTAGAGCCTGTGTTGACGGTCTTATCTCCGATAGAGCCCGTGCCTATGCCCATATTGAAATGTATCACGGTCTGGGCAGCCGCTATGGTGAGGGAATCTCCCGCAACGGTCACCTTGTATATGGTGGGGTCGCCCTCGGGAACTTCGTCCGTGATGGTGGCAAGAAGGGTGTACTCCTTGCCGGATTCAACCTTATATGTGCCCTTGTAAGGGGTGCCGCCCTTGGTGTACTTTATTCTGCCCGCGCCGTCGAGCTGGACCTTGTCGCTTCCTACGGTGTATGAGCCGTGATAAGCGTCAAGGGGCGCGCAAACGCCGTATTGGAAGGTGCTGGGCGAATCGCCGTTCTTTGCGTATACGGCAAGCACTTCTTCACCGTCCGCCGTCTTGGCAACTATCGTCTCCACGTCTGCCGACCACGTTGCGGCAGCACCCGTGAACGCGGGAAGGGCGTCGCCGTAGCCATCCGTGAGGGTGAGACCCGTATATATCTTGTTTTCGTGAATGAGCACGGCTTCACCGTCCACTACAACGAAATGGGTGTAGTAGTCGGCGGCTGCCTCCCCGGCGGGCTGAGACTTCAAGCCCACGTGGAATGTGCCCAGAGACGCGCCGTTATCTGCGGTGGCTTCCTTGCTGAGAAGCACGAAATGGGCGCCTATCTTGTTCTGCGAGGGGTCTGCGTTTACCGCGATCAACCCCGAAACGCTGTCAAAGAATATGTATTTGCCGCCGCTTACGCTGATGATCTGCGAAGCCGCGTCATAGCCCTCTACGGAACCGCTGAAAGCCATGGACGCATTGCCGTCGCCCGCAACGGTGAAGGTGACCGCGCCGCTCTCGTCTATCGTGAGGGTGGCAAGATCGGTACTCTGGGCAGAGCCCAAGCCCTCGAATTCTCTGCCGTAGTAGGCGCCTGCGTAGTCGGCGTCATCCTCCCATACGCCCGTGATGGTCTTGCCGGAAAGCGCGGCGGAAACAATATCCTGCGCGCCGACGTCAACGCCGCCCTCTATAGTCCACTTTACAAAGTGCATGCCGGGCTTGGAGACGTCCTCCAACAGCGCGTCGAGAGCCGCTTTGAGGGACGCGCCCACTTCGAGCGTGAGGGACTGACCCGCGGCCTCGGAATCCGTTTTAACGGTGAAGGTGACCTGCTGCGCGGGCTCTGCGGTGGCGGGGATCTCCACGCCGTTCACGGTCAAGCCGTATTCGGAGTTGGAATAGTTAGCCTTGCCTGCCTCGGTAGGGGAAGCGGGCTTGGTTATCGTCTCCGTCCAGAAAGAGCTGTCCGTGAGCTCGGGCAGGATTTTTTCCTCCCTGCCGGCGTCGGTGGCGAAGTCCTCGCACTTGCGCTCTGCCTTGCCGCCCGCCGTACGCGTGGGGGTCTGACCTTCGACAAACTGCCAAGCGCCCCATACGTGCCCGAGAGCCGTTATGGGCTTGGTGTAAGTGATGCCGTGCTCCGCATTGACGTAGGTGTCGGCGCCGTCCGCGCTGTGCGTGGCGGGCGTGTTGGTGTGCGCCCAGAATTCCCCGTCCGTCAGAGCGGGCAAGTCGAGCTCTTCCGAGCCGTCGCCTGCTACGCAGTTGCGCTCTGCTTTGCCGGGTGTGCTTTCAGTTGGTGCAGTCTGAATAGTCCATTCTCCGAACGTATGCGTGTGCCCGTTTTCGGGCTCGCATGCGGCGAACAAAAGGCTTGCAGACGAGACGGTAGCCATAAGCAACGTCACTAAAAGCAATTTACCTTTTTTCATAACTTTTTGCTCCTTTATGAGTTTTTTTGTTCTGAAAATTTTTTTGTCCCCGTCAAGGTTATTTGTGTGCCGTACATGTCAGTGGACGGCACACAGCCCCCGGGGGCTGTGTTTTTGTGCATATTTTTATAGATTTTGAATAATTGTATATAAAAAAGTATGCACTCACCGCAAGCGCTGAACTTGCGGTGGTTTGGAATATTTATAAAATATATATTATGATATCATTCATATGCCGCAAAGTCAAACGATTTGCAGCCCATTTTGGACATTATTCCATTCGATTTTGTAAATTCCGAGGGAATTTCCGTCCTTTTTGAAGATCTCATACGCGCCGACGGGGTCGGAGGCGGTCTGCAATGTCACGACTTCAAAGTCCGCTCCGCCCGTTGAATAAACATAAGTCGTTTCGCCCGCGGACGTGAACTCGCGCAGATAGCAGAACCTGCCGCCGACGAGACCCGCGCACACCCTGTCCTTTACGGAGGCGGTCTTGAAGTACTCCGCCGCGGTGAAAGCGCCGCCGAACGACACCGCCGCCACGCCACCGCAGACAAGTTCGCCCTTGCCGAAAAGGTAGGCGCCGTCCGCCGAATAGGCGCGCACGGTGAAGGCGTTGCCTTCGGGAATGAACTCGCCCTCGTATCTTGCCGAGCCGTTGAGCACGGTGGCGAAGCCGTTTTCGTCGAGGGTGAGGCTCATCTTGCCCGAGAGCCCCGAATATGAGGCGCAGAGGGGATCCTTGGCGTACTTTTTGGTGACTATCTGCACGGCGTAGGGGCAAACTATCTCTTCGCCGCGCACAGTGACCTTTACGGTGAACTTATAGAACCCGTCCGCGTTGAAGTTGACGGATGAGACGTCTATGAGCGAGGTCTTTTCCGTGCCCGAGAGCTGACCCTTTGCGGTCTTTATGCCGACGGTGTTGAGGAAGCGGGTCCTGTCGTCGCCGCCCGTGCTCTTGTACACGGCGGAGTCAAGGGTGACAATCGCGCCGTCGGTTATCGCGGCGTTCACGAACTCGCTGCCCGCGGGGATCGCGGGGTGGGCGCAGCTCTTTACCGTGAGCACGTTGAGCATGGGCGAGAGGCTGAACACGGCGCCCGCGCCGTATTGGAAGTCGGAAAGGGTGTCGACGTATTCTGCGTTCACCTCGCCCGAGCGCATCTCGTAGCTGAGCCTCGTCACTATGTGGCTGGTCACGTTGAAATTGATTATTCCCGTGCCGTAGCCGTCGAGGAACACCATTTTGTCGCCGAAAAGATACTTGCCGAACGCGCTGTCGCGGGGAAGCAAGGTGAACGTACTGCCCGAAACGCTTAACTTATAGGAGTATACGCCGTTGGTATCGTAGCCGTACACAAAGAGCACGTCGCCGCCCATTGCGCCGCCGTTGGTCATGGACTCTATCCTGTCGCCGCTGAAATTTATGCCCGTGCCGGAGATGGAGACTATGCCCTCGGAGTTTATCCTGACGGTAGCCTGAACGCCGTCTATTTCGCCCGTGAGCGTCGCGCCCCTGTATTTGGAGTTGGGGTCGTTTTTGGATATGCGCCCATAGGGGTCGCCCACGGTGAACGAAAGGGATTCGCCCTTGAATTCGAGCACGCCCTCGGTGGATGTCCTCAGATCGAAATCTTCGTTAAAGCTGCATCCGCCCCACTGCACGGCGTATTCCGCGTCCGCGCCACGCTTTGAAACGAGGCGGACGTCGAGGGCGTACCACATGGTCCCCCCGCCCGTGCGCCGCATATTCACGATGTCGATGGAGCGCGCGTTAGTGAGCTCGCTGCCTATGACGTATTCGCTCGCCGTGTTGAGGGTGAGCATATCCATCTGCTCCCACTTGGACATGTCGAAGTAGAACAGCGGGCGGATATAGTCCGTGAAGCTCTGCATGAGGGTATTTTCGGGGACGAGCACGGCAACGCCGTCCGAATAGTGCAGCAAATAGGTATTTGTAGAGGAGATAGTGAGCCTGAGCGTGCCCGCGTCTATCCCCTCCACTTCCTCGACCGTTTTGCCCGCAAAGGAGATGGAGCCGTCCTCCGATATCACGAGGTTTTCAAAGCGCTTGGGGGGCTCGGGCGTGGTGCCGTAGTTGCCCTCCTCGTCGTAACTGCCGTCCCACAGCCCGCCGTCGTCCTCTTCCTCGCCCGTATCCTCGGGAACGGTTTTGAGGGGCGTTCTGTACACGCCGACCATTTCGCTGTCCAGCACAACTACGCGCGCCTCAGCCTTAACGCCGAGATATTCCGCCGTAACGGTGTATTCGCCCGGCTTGAAGGTGTTTACGCTGCCCGTTATCATATCGTATGTGGCGGGAATGCGTTCGCCGTCCTTTGTCACCTCGAAGAGGTCCGTGGTGAACACCGTTGCGCCGCCGAACACCGCAATGCGCTTGCCGGTTATGGTGACGTCCGGCTTGAACCTGAGCGCGTACGACACGGTGACCGCGTCGCCCTCCGCGCCCTCGGGATACACGTCTATAACCATCTCCTGATATTCGTACGAATTATAGTCGGGAGAGGTGCGGGGCACGGCGAGATAGGTGTAGCTGTCCACCCATTCGGGATTGGACGTGAGCGTGCGGCGCACGCCGTTTACGTATATCTCCACGTTGCCGAGAGGGTCGAAGTTCTTTGTGCCGAAAGGCACGTCGAGCATGTCGGACTTGACCGTCACGCTGTATTCGCCCGCCACAACGTTGTACGTTATGGTCTTTTCCACCGTCTGCACGGGGAAAGCGAAGTCCACGGGCGCGCTGTCGCAGTATCTGACGGTGAGCTTCACCTCAAACGTGCCCACTTTGGAGAAATCCACGGCGGAGAGGTCGAGATAGCTCCCCGCAAGGTTGTAAAACCTTATGCCGTTTACGGTCACGGAGAAGTCGCCCGCAAAGTCGTACGCGGCGGGGTCCGTGCCTACGCGCACGTCCACCCTTTCGCCGCGGGTGTACCCGATGAGCACGCCCTGCTTTACGGTGACCGTAGCCTGCGCGCTCTCGCCCTTGTAGGTGAGGGTTATGACGTTATCGCCCTCTTTGGAATAGTCCACAGAGCCCTCTATCATGTCCATGGTGACGGGCACCCTGACGGCACCCTCGCGTATCTCGAAGAGGGAAGTGAGGTCAACGTTTCCGCCGTTGGGGTAGGTAACGGCGTTTTGGGCTGTGATGGTTATGCCCGCGTTGTCCGCAACGCGCACCTTGCACACGTCGTTCCACGTTGAAGAGCCTATCACAACTTTCAGAAAAACGCTGTATTCGCCCGCCGATATTTCGCCGCCGAGCGCGGAGGCGTCCACCATTTGCGGGGTGACTTCATGGGCGAACCCGTCGACGTACACCATGAAAAGGGATGTATAGTCGAATTCCTCAAGCTGCGCGGGCGTGAACACCGCGCTCCCGTAGGCGTGCACTATCTGCACGTCGTGCTCGTCGGTTATGTTTACTTTCAGCGTAGCGGAAACGCCGTTCAGGGAGACGGTGTAGTCATATGCGCCCACCGCCTCCTTTACGCCGTTTTGCACCATGTCGTCCGTTATGGGGACTTCGGCGCCGTCCTTATACGCCTTGAAATGTCTCAGATAGTCGTATGTGTCCCAATAGCCGATATAGAGGGTTATCTCCTCCACGTCGCACTCGACGACGTATTCGGCGCCGACTACCGTCACCGCAACGCTTGCGGACTTCTGCATATACGAGCATGTTACGGTGTAGTCGCCCGCCGTGGCGGATACCCCGCTGCTGTCCACATACTCCCCGAGCACGGGGACGTTCTCCCCGTCGAGGGTAATGGAGAACAGCGCGGTAAAATCATAGCCCACAACTTCGGTATCCTTTACAGACACCGAAGCCGTGAGCGCCGAAACCTCTACGTCGTGCTCTGTCGCGGGGGGAGCGCCATCTTTGGCGCACCCCGCCGCTGCCGCCGCAAACGCGGCGCAGAGAACACAGCAAAAAGCGAGAAGTTTTTTCATGTTTGTACTCGTCTGTTTACTCTATATATTCGCCCGTCTTGTAGATATTGATATACACGTTACGGGTAGTCCTGTAATTATTGAACACTACTATTACGGAATTGTTCTGGAATATGGCATAGCGGCTTGCGTCCGCGACAGTGCTCGAAGCGTTGGCTTTAGCCGTGAGCTGGCTGCTGAACGAGAATCCCGCGCCGCCGAGCTGCGTTTTGAGCTCTTCCACTATCCTGTTCCATGTGGTGACTTCGACGTGGGTGTTTTCATCCACCTCGTCTATCTCCGTGTTGATTGAGATATAGTCCCTTATCTTGGGAGCGTCGCCCTCCACGAGCTTATTGTCCCACTCGTGCCAAGGTCCGTACAGCTTGTCGCCGAACACGTTCATGAGGAGCTCGGGCTTGGGGAGCTTGTTTGCGTAGTCGGAGCCGAATACGAAAGCCAAAACGGTGGACGCGGTGGCGTCGTCGTCATAGCCGTCCCCGAAAATACTGTCGGTGTGGTTGGGGTCGAAATCTATGCCGCCCTTAGTCTGCCCGAACATATCCCACTCGGTCCTGTATACCCTCGCCACATAGGTATCGAACGCGTTTGCTTCGAGAGCCGTTGTGCCGACTTTGGAATAGGTGGTCTGGATATAGCCTATCTGCCCGGAGGAGAGCTCATAGGGGAAGTTTGTGCTGTAAAGGTGCCCGTCCTCGGTGACGGAAACGGTGAACCTGCCCGCAAGGGAGTTAGTGGCGTCGTCCGCATAGCTGTGCGCGGAAACTTCCTTGGCGACGTCGCGGGTTATATTGCCGTTGCGGAGCTGGAACACGTATACATTCTTATAATCGGGAAGCCTGTCTGTGCCGAAGTTTACAGGTTGCATGGTAAAATATTCGAACACGTTGGGCGAGAACTCGAACGAGGGCATAGAGTCGAACATGTCGCCGTATATCCTCTCCACGCCGTGGAGAGCCATTACGCCACTGTCGAACTCGAAGCGCTCGTAATAGGCTTTGCCCTTATCGTCGTTCCCCATCGGGCGGTATCCGCGGTATTCCAGCGAATAGGGATCGTCCCCCTCTTCATAGCCGCCGCTGTAAAAAATGGTGTGCTCTATCACTATGCCGTCCGCGGTCACCAAGCCGTAATCGCCCTCGGTGCCCTCCGCAACGGTGTGGTTATAGTAAGGTCCGACCGCTACGGAAGCCGTTCTCTTTGCCGAAGAGACATAGGAAAGCTTGTTGCCCGATACAGCTGAGGACATGTATTCGTCGCCGCTCGCTGAGGGCATGAACGTGGTGGTGTCCACCGCGTGATAGGTGTAGTTTTTGGCGCCCTGCATCTCCTGCAACGCCTGTTCGAGCAGATTTCCGTACTGCTTGGGCGCGGAATACTGTTCGGGCGCGGACACCGTGGTAGCGCCTACTTCCTTTATTTCAAGGCGCATTATGTTGTAAGTAGCCGAGTCCCAATCTATGAGGTTACCGCTCATATCGTACTCGGGGTTATTGTACGCGTACTGCGTCTGCGCCTGTATGCCCGTGATGTGACCGTCTTCCAAAATGAGCTCGAACTGGTCGAACATGTAGTCCGTTTCGGGGTTATACACGGGGCAGAGCGAGTAGCCGAGATAGGTCATGAGCCACTCGTCCGAGGTGTACTCGCCGACGGGCGTGGAAGCCGTGGACTGCTCTATCTTATAGGCGTAGAGTTCGTTATGGTCGGGGTCGTGCGTGAACTTTTGGGTTATGTTTTCGCCCAGACCCGAAATGTGGTTCCAATAGTGCGAATCTTCCCAATAGGAGGGAACGCTGACATAGTCCTTGACTATCTTCTGCGCAACGGTGTTGTCCTTATCGATGTATTCGCTTGCAAGGAAGTGTTTGCCCGCGCCCAGAGGAGAGGTATCGACTTCGCCCTTTACATAGGTATCCTCTATGGCGCTGTTCACGTTTTCGCCATAGTAGTAGGAGCCGAACCACCTGTCTTCCTCCATCTTGGTGGTGAAGTGATACACATCCTCGGTGTCGCGGCTGTGGTTGCCGTTTACGAGCGTGTACACGGTGTATGTACCTTCAAAAGTTATGTTGGCGCCCGCTATCTCCTGCAACGCCGCGGCGGTGAGATCCGCCACCTGCCCCTCTATGACGGGCTTTACGATGACCGATTTGCTCGAGGTGACAGTCGCGTCCGCGTGGGCTGTGGCTGTGACCGTTACCACCGTGTCAACGGAGACGGACTGCGCTATTACGGTAAGCTCGCCGTTGTTGATGGCGAGGATATCCGCGGGAGAGGTGCTCCACGTATAGGCTACGTCCGTGCTGCCCTGAACGGTTGCGCTGACATGTCCCGTTTCGCCCTTGCGGATCGTTTCGGGGCACTCGTTTATGGTTATGGTTATCGTGTCCGTAGGCGTGGGGGGAGTTTCTCCCGGTCCGCCGCCCTTTTCGCATGCAGTGAGCCCGAGGCCGAAAGATAAAGCAATACAAGAGGCAACGGTGCATGCCGTGATCTTTGCAATCTTTTTCATTTTGTTCTCCTTTAAAAGATACTGCTTCTTTGCATATTTTAAAGGAATACCCGTCAGAGATCGTTGTGCCGTTCCTGCAAAGGAAGGGCACATAGCCCCCGGGGGCTATCCCTTTTTTTTATTCTGTTGCCGAAGTTTTTTTACGCGGAATACATCCAGACGTACACGTAGAAGTCGAGCGAATCCTGATCTTCTCCCTCGCCCTCGGTGAGGTGAACGCCCAGCCTGCCCTTGCGGTACTCATGCTGTCCGCCCTGCACGCGTTCGAAGCCCTGCTCTTCCAGCAGCCAATCTTCAAGCGTCTGGTAGGTGGAAGAGAGCGTGTAGTCGAGGTCGACGGGAACGTCGTAATAGAGCGCAAGCACGGTATACGTAGCTCTCTCGCCCGTGGGGCGGTAGGGCAGCCACATGCCGAAACCGAACGCGTCGCCCAGAGCTTCCCCGAAGAAGGGAACTTCGAGCGTGACCTTGCCATCCGTGCCCTGATAGCTGAAATACTCTTCGAACGCCGCGCTTGCGGTAATTTCCTCATTGTCGTTCCGGCGGGACGTGAACTTGAAACCTTCCCAGCTTGCGGGCACATCCCTCTTCACGAACTCGATATCCTCGGTTATGGTAGTTTCGTCGAAGTCGTAAAACCTTATCTCCACCACGCCGCTCATTATTCCGAGATAGTAGTAGAAGAGCGCGGAGGTTATATGCCCGTTCTTTACCGTAACGTGCGGCGTGAACGTGGGATCGCTCAAAGGCGCAGTGGCGAATATGCCGTAGAGGGAGAAGTCGCTTACCGCGCTGTTGTAAAACTGCGTGGCTACCTGGTTCATTATGCTGTCCACATAGTAGGTAACGGAGCCGTCCGCCTCGTTTTTGACTATCCTGTTGAATATAGCCGCCGAGAAATTCAGCCCCGGCTGAGCCTCAGACACGCTGCCCTTGTATGCCCTGAGCGCCTCGTAAGATATCGCGTGGCTCTGGGGGTTTGACGCCGATCTGAACCTGTTATAGAGCCCTTCCTCTTCCTGCGCGGGCGCGGTGATCTGCTTGTAGCCGTAACCGCCGTCGTCATTGGCGTAGGTCTTGTTGTAGTTGCGGTCGAATTTGAAATCTTTGAAGAGAAGTGTATCCCCTGTGACCTTTTCAGTGTATCCCGTCAAGACATCGCCCTCCATATAGGCGTTTCTGCCTATATCGAAATAGTCCACGGTGTAGCTTTCGAGGGATTTCATGTTCTGTATTGCCTGTTTGAGGGGCTCGTGGTCGGCAGTTTCCTGATAGCGGGTTATCTTGGGGACGTCCACCGCCTGTTCGGAATCGAGACCTATGTCGGCGTAGAGGAACATCTCCGCCTCGTACCCGCCGACTATACCGCGGTCCTTTTCGCTCTCGGAGTACACGCCCATTATCAGTCCGCCGAAGATTTCGAGCCCGATGTTCTTGGGAACGAAATCATAGGGGTTAGCCGAGGCGACTACCTTTTCGGCGAAGTGCGCATCCGAGCCCTTGTACATCCAGCGCCAGAGGGCGTTGTCGAACTCGAAGTCCGCGGGCGTGAGAGACGCGCCGTAGAAGGGGTTATAATAGCCCGAATCCTGCCAGCTCACCTGCTCGCCCTCGTCGTTTTCAACGGGGTAGTACTCCTCCTCGTTCATAAAGCTCAACGAGACGTTGCTCGCCTTGCCGTTATCGTTGTGGATATATAAGCCCTGCTCCACGCCGACGGCGTTCTCGTACTCGGCGTACCAATCGGTGCCGTCCATCTTCGTGTGGGTCTTATATTCGAGCGTGCCCGCAAGGTCCGTATGGAGCCCCATCGTGTAGAGGTTTATCTCCATGGTGCCCAGCCACTCTATCTTGGCGTCTGCGGCGACCCTGTCGAGCATATCCTGCGTGAGCGTGGGCTGGGGCTGTATCGTGACGGTCTTTCTGCCCGATACGTCGGGGTCGGCTACGCTCGTGGCGACTATCGTCACCTCCACGTCGGACGTCACTTTTTTAGCCGTGAGCGTGCCGTCGGCTGAGATCGAGGCGTAATCAGAGCCCGAAGCGAGCGACCACACTACGCTTCTTGTGGGAACTTCGCTGCTCTCCGAGGCGACGATGGCGGTATATTTTGCCGTCTGTTCGCTGCCGACGACGAGGTTGCCGCGCACGGTGACCGTCAGATCGTCGGGAGCCGCCGCGGGCTCGTATCTGCCCGTCGCGGGCGCGGAGGGCGAATATCCCTCCGCCTTTGCGACTACCGAATAGTCGAAACTTATCGCGAGCACGCTTGCGTCCGATATCACATACTGCGTTTTGTCCGTTTCATCCTTCGTTCCGTTTACCGTCACTTCGTATGAGGTGGCGTTTTCCACCCCGTCCCAATAGAGTACGTTGCTCTGCAGCCTTAAATTTGTTGGTGCCGAAAGTTCAGGTGCCGAACCCTTGTCGCAAGCCGCCGCGGCGCAGACCGCGAAAGCCATTGCAAACGAAAGGAAAATCCCGAGTAACTTTTTCATGATGGATATTTATCTCCTTTTTCTGCGTAAAACGCGCGAAACCGTGAATAACAATGCGAGCCCGAGCAAAGACGAGGCGAATATCACCGTGCCCTCGCCCGTGGAGGTGGAGCCGCAGCCCCCCTTGCACCCGCCGCCCGCCGCAGGTGCGGGTCCCACTTCGGGATCCTGCTGCCCGCTGCCGCCCTCGGGGTCGTAGCTGTCCATGGACGTGCGGAATGCGTTGTACCTGGTGAGGTCGAGCGCCTCCCTGTCCCTGCGGGTGAGCAGGTTGACGTCCCTGCGGAGCTGGTCGAATACGTCCCTCTGCGCCTGAGAACCGTCAAAAGTATCGGGAAGAGCGTCTATCCTCGCCTGTATCTCGCGCGCAGTTCTGCTCGCGTTGGAGAGCTTGAGCTCTTTAAGCGCCGCCGAAGTCTTTGTGAGGGCTTCGGTGTAGCTGTTCCACTGTTCATCGGTTATTCCGTAGTCCTTATAGTTCTGGGTTATGCCGTTGTAAGCCGTAGCCGCGTCCACTATGAGCTCCTCGTCGTCAAACGTGACGTCTGTCATGTCCACGAGCGCCTCCGCATACTCTATGAAGTTGCGGAGATTGAGCTCCATTGCGGTGTAGCTGCTCCTCTGCGCGGCGGCAGCCTTGCCGAAATACCCCTCGTATATCATGGAATCATAGCCGCTGATGTTCAGATTTACGGGCAAAAGCATCTGTATGGGAGCCTTTTTGCCCACGAGGTCTACAAAGTTGTAGTAGCAGAGCTGGCTGTCCATGCCGCTTATTATGCCGTGAAGCACGTCGTAGCCCGGGTCGGTCTCGGAAAGATAAGCCGAAGAGTCGTAAGAATTTTCGAGCGCGGGCGCCTCTATGGACCTGAATTCTACCGTTTTGAGCGCGGAATAGCCGTAGAACGCATAGTTGCCTATGACGCGCAGGCTGTCGGGAAGCACTACCACGCTTATATAGGGGTTGGCGCTGCCCGCATAGGTATCTATCCTGTATGTGCCCTCTTTTACCGTGAGCGTGGACGCCGTGGAGCCGCCGGGCACAGCCGCAAGCTGTATCTTGCCGTTGGGCAGACGGGTGTAGAGCACGCCGTTTTCAAGGAAGGCATAGGAGTTTATCTCGCCGTTGGCGCTGTTGCCCGAGCCGAAGGTGAAAGACTTCAAAGAGGCGCAGTTTGCGAACGCGCTGTATCCCACGCTTTCAAGCCCGCTGCCGAAGTTGAATCCCGTGAGCGAGGAGAGCTGGAACGCGCCGATACCTATCTTTTTGAGCGCGGGCGCGTCGAATTTGGTTATCTTGGAAGCCTGAAAACCGTAGTCGCCTATCTCGGTGAGCTTGGGCGCAGATATCTCGCACGCGAGATAAGTGCAGTCCGCAAACGCGCCTACGCCTACCTTTTCCGCGGCGGTAAGAGCTATCGTTTTGAGCCCGTAGTCTGAGATGAACGCGTAGTCGCCGAATTCCTTAACCTTGGAAAGGTCAATCTGTTCGAGCGATTCGCAGGCGACAAAGGCGTATCTGCCTATCTTTACTACCGTATCCGCGAGCTTTACATTATTCAATGCAACGCAGCGCGCGAACGCGTAGTCGGGTATCTCCTCTATGCCGTCGGGTATGTTGACGGAGGTTATCTTATAGCAGCCGATGAACGCGCCCTCGCCTATGCTTTCGAGGCTTGCGGGAAGGTTGAGCGCCGCTATGGGCAAGCCGTCCGCCGAGGCGGGCGCAGTGCCGCCGATTATCAGCGTGGCGTCTCCCGAGAATGCGAAATCGCCTATCGCAGTGAGGTTATTCCCCAGCGTGAGCGTAGTGAGCGAAGAGCACCTGTAGAATGCGTATTTGCCTATTTCCGTCGCCGCGGAGAGGTCGGCAACCGTAAGGCTCGTGCAGCCGCTGAAACACTCGTCGGCTATCTTTGATATCTTGGAGAGGTCTATCGTTGAGAGCTTGGAGTCTCTCGAGAAGCATGCGAGCCCGAACGAAACTCCCGTGCCGTCTGCTATCGTAACCGTTTTGAGGGACAGGCAGTTCTGGAACGCGCCGAAGCCGAAAGAGGAATTCTTGCCTATCATGACATTCTCCAACGACGAATTGAAGAACGCGCCCTCGTCAAACGTAGCGCCTTCGCCGAGAACTATCCCGGTAGCGGCTATTCTCGCAAACGCGTACTTGCCTACTGTCTTGACCTTGTCGAGATTAGTGACCGTTGCAAGAACGGAGGGCATGACGTACTTGTTCTGTGCCTCGTCGAAAATGACGGTCGAGAAGGCGTAATCGCCTATCTTCAACGCGCCGCTCTCCGAGGGGAACACCACTTCCGCAAGGGAAGGGCACTCCGCAAAGGCGTACGCGCCTATTTCGAGGTCTTTATTTTGTATCGTGAGCTTGCTGATATCTGTGCCTGCGAACGCGCTCTCTCCCACCTTTGTATATTCCGCGGGGAGGGTGTAATCGCCGAACATATGCCCCGTTGCGGCGAGAATTACGGTTTTGCCGTCCCCCGAAAGGAGGAGAGCGTTATCGCTCGAAGCCTTATAGTCGTTGTTGCCGCTCTGCACTACGAAAGAGGTTATCTTTGTGTTGCCGAACACGGCTCCGCCCGTTTTGAAAGCCTCCGTGGCTATCTTCGTGTTGGGCTGGAAGGTCACCGTCGCGAGGGTGGAACAGCCGTCAAAGGCAAAGTCGCCGAGTTGCGTTTCGCCGTTGGGAAGGGTGAGCGAAGTCAGGGACGTACAGCCCATGAACGCACCCTCTCCCACGAGCTCGGGAGCGTTGAAAAATGTCACCGAGCCGAGGCTCGCATTGTCCGCGAAGCAGTATGCGGGCACGGTTATCTTCTCGTATACGCTAACCGACGAGAGCCCCGCGCCGCGGAACATTCCCTCGGAGAGCTTGGTGTCGCCGTTCGAATCGAACGTGACTTCACTTAAAGAAGTACAGCCCTTGAACACCTCTTTGCCCGCGTTTCTGAGACCCGAGAGGTCCACGGACGTGAGCGAGGTGCAGCCCTCGAACGCCCCTTCGCCCAGCGCGTATGTCTTGGCTATATTTATATTGTTCAGGGCTTTGCAGCCGCGGAACGCATAGGCGCCTATCGCCTGTATCCACACGTCGTCGCCCTCCGCCTTATCCTCGTAGAGGTTTATCTCGGCAAGTTTGACGTTGTCGTAGAAGCAGTATTCCCTTATGAACTTACACGACGAGGGAATGGTGACCTTTTTAAGGTTGGGGCAGTTGTAGAACGCGTGCCGCTGTATCTCCTGCACGCCCTCGGGGATTATCACTTCCTCTATATAGGAGTTGCCCGAAGGCTTTCTGTTGGCATAGAAATCGTCGTCGTCAATGACTATGTTGTTGTCGAGCGTGTAAAGGCTGAATGCGTACGGTCCGATGTAGAGTATGCCCTCGTCGTCGGGAATTTCCACTCTCTTGTCAACGCCCTTGTAGGAGACGAGCGTCCTCGCGTCGTCTATTACGAAGGGGCTCTTTACAGTTATCCTTAAAACCGCGCTCTGCGTGGAGCCCTGAACGTTGAGCCTTATGACCGCGCTGCCCTCGGCTTTGGCGGTGACTGTGCCGTCCTGCTCAACCGTCGCCGCGCTCTCGTTGGACGTGGAGTACGTTGCGGGATATCTGTCGCGCACGTACCACGGCAAGATCTCATATGAGAGCTTTATCTTCTCGCCGGGATACATCTGGAGAGAGCCGTTTACGCTGTTCAAAAATCTTCTGTCGCCCGTTTCGCCTATCTGGCTGACTTCGCCTGCGCCGAGATGCGCAAACAGCGTGTCGAAATAGGTGAAGCGCACCGATTCGAGCGATTCGTTGCCCACGTTGTCCACGTTGGCGGCAACCGTACTTATCTCAGACGATGCAGCCGAGACGGAGCCCGCCTGCACGAGCACGTTTATCGTCGCCGACGGCGCGGGGGTGTAAATGGTGTTGCTTACGGTTATCTGCGCAAGTCCCGGAGCCACGCCGAGCACCTGTCCCCTGTCCACCTTTGCCACGTTTTCATTGTTGGAAGTCCACCTGAGGTAGGGAAGGAAATCCCTGTCCTCGTTGGCGTGCTCGTCGGTGATGGCAAGGTATTGGGTGAGGTCCATGACGGAGTTCTGGCTGACTACCACTCTCTGCCTGCGCCCGCCGCCCGGGGTGCCGTCCATAGTGAAGGACATGGAGCCCGAAGTGCCGGGGTCGGTGCCGGGAAGCTGGCAGATGAACGCGTCGGTGTTTATGGCATAGTCGTCGACTATGAACCCGAGCATGTTGGTCGCCGAATAATCGTAGAACGCGTCCTCGAGATACTTGGTGATCTCTATGCGCATCTTATTGTCCGTGCCCCTCTCGCTGTATACGGGAATGGGGTTCTCTTCGAGAGCCGTGTAGCTCGTCTCGCCCGAGGTGTCGCCCGGGGTGAACCTTATGGGCTGCAACGACTGCACATAGTGGTTATCGTATATCGTGAGAGTCACATAGTAGCGATACTTCTTCTCGTTGCGGTCGTACTCCTTTTCGTACACCGCCTCCCTTATTACGGGAGCCTCGTTGTCCACATAGAAGTCGAACGAGAAGGTGTTCCGCACGTTGGTCTTCAAGCCGCCGTCCTTGTAGTCGAGAAGTCCCGTCATCTTGAATTCGTAGCGGCGGTTGTTCACGAGTTTGGTCTGCGCCGTGCGTATTGCCAGATCCTCGTAATTGGGGATGGGCGAACCGCCCTGCGAGAACGCCTTGTGGGCGTTGGTCACCTCTTTGTAGAACATCTGCTCGCCCGTAACCTTGTCGGTTATGGTATAGGTTAGGGTCTTTGCGTTTCTGAGCAAGCCCGCGTATACCGTGGAGATGCCGTCTATCGAGTAGAATATATCCGAAATGGCTATATGGTCCTCGGTGGCGGGTATCGCGTCGTACGCGCTCTCGTCTATATCATAGAGATATGTGCCGAGGGGAATGATGTAGTTGTTCGCAAACGAGCCGTAGGGCGTCGTCGCGTAGTAGTCGGCTTTGAGCTTATCCTCCTCGTCTATGGACATATCGTGCGCCTCGGACTCGACCTCGAAATAGGTCTTGTCGAAGAGGGGCGCCTGCGTCCAATCCCCGTAGAACGCGAGGAAGGGAATGTTGAGGTCTATATCGTCCTTAGTGTTGTCGTCGTCCTCGCGCGCTTCGAGCTTCACGAAGCCCTCCACGTACATGCCGTAGGGGAACAGCCTCTCTATCTTGTCCTTGTCGTCCTGCGTGAGGGTGTAGGTGACGTTGAGTTTGAGGGTGCCGTTCGCCGATACGGTGACGAGGTTGCCCGCAACGTTTCCGTCGCCCGTAGCCGAAGCCGTAAAGGTGCCGTCGAGAATGTCGCCCGTCTCCGCAACGTGCGAAGAATCGGAAGTGGACACGCTCTCCGTCATTCCTATGAGGGACAGATCGTATTTGAGCTCGTCGCCGGACAGATTGACGACGTTGAATACCATATTATATATGCCCTTTTTCTGGGGGTCGTCTTTGAGTTCGAGCTTGGTCCTGTCGCTGTTGTCCACGGTGAGATAGGCGCGCGTGTTGACGACGTTTCCTATGCTCGCGAGCCCCGCGCCCTGCTTCCTCGGGGAATAGGGGACCCCTTCCTCGTTGAGGATTATGCCCGCTGTGGACATGAGGAGCTGGTTGGTGAGCTTGGAGATCTCCGTGGGCTCCTTTGTAGGGAACTTTTCCTTGAGATACTGCCTTATGAGCACGACTATGCCGCAGAGGTTGGGCGTAGCCATGGAAGTGCCCGAGATCTCGTCAAAGGTGTTGCCGGGAACGGACGAGCGGATATTGCCGCCGTGCGCCGTTATTTCGGGCTTGAGCCCGAGGTCGGGCATGGGTCCCCAGCTCGAGAAGTCGGACATGAAAGGACCAGCTTCGTGCTTGGGATCGAGAGTTATCGTTCCCGAATCGCGGGCGGCGAGTATGGTGCCGTCGTCCTTGGATATGGAGATCGTGGGAATGTGGTCGCTCTTGCCCATCGACATGAGTATGTCGCCGTCGATGTTGTTGTAGATTATACATGCCGCGGCGCCCGCGTTTTTGGCGCGCTGCGCCTTCTCTTCGAAAGTGGTGTCTCCGCGCTGGATAAGGGCTATCTTGCCCTGTATATTGCCTGCGGAGGCGAAGTCCGCCGCCCTGCCCACGCCGGGAATGGTGACGTATTCGAGGGTCAAAGTTTCGCTCGTGTCCTTTCCCAGCGACTTGTAGAGCTCGGCGTAGAAGTCGTTGGGCTCCCCCGCCATGGAGTTGGATTCGTCGTAGAAGAACACGTGCCCTTGGTCGGTTACGAGATATTTGCTCTTGGTGCCGCTTATCGAGGCGACGGAGAGCGAGGGCGCGTACGTGGAGGGCGAGCCGACCGTGCCCGAATCGGGATTGGTGACGAGGTTCGTGTTGCCCTGCGCGCCGCCGAAGCCCGAGCTGTAGCTGTTGCTCGCCGCCGTAAGGCAGCTTATGCCCATCTCGTTTATCTTGTCGTATACTGTGTTTATGAGGTCGCCGTCGGCTTCGCGGGCAAAGCCGCATGCTGAGCCGAGGGACATATTTATGGCGTCCACGCCTAAAACGACCGCGTCCTGCAAAGCGGCGAGTATATCGTCCGTCTCCGCGCCGTCGTTTATATCGGGGAATACCTTCATGAGGACGAGCTGGGTGTCGGGGGCTATGCCCTTGTGCCCGCGCGCTTCGTCCCAGCCGCCTATGATGCCCGCTACGTGCGTTCCGTGTTCGGAGTCGTGGGGGAACACGTCGTTGTCCTTTTCGCCGTAGTCGTATTTGAAGGGTATCTTATCGCTGTAATACACGTCGCTCACCGTAAGCGAGGGCGTGGTCTTTACCGCGTTCAAAACTTTTTTGTCTGCGCTGTCCTCGGTTACCGCGAGGGCTTCGCCTATCGTCTGCCTCGTGAACAGCAACTCGTCAGATTGAAGTTCCCGCTGGAACACGGAGTGGCTGAGGTCGAAGCCGGAGTCGAGTATGGCTACCGCCGTGCGCTTGCCCGTGTAGTCAACGGCGCTCGGGTCGTATATACCCGTCTCGTACACCTCGACGGGGTTGACTATCGCCGAGGCGTCGTCCGCGCTGCTTTCCTGAGGGCGGTTGTAAGTATCCGAAAGAGTTGCTTTCGTTATCGCGCTGCCGACGAGCTTTTCCATCTCGCAGAAAGCGCCGTACGTCGTCTTTACCGCAACTGCATTGACGAGGGCGGTATATCTGTATTCCACATCGGAAATGAGCCCCTCGCAGACGAGTTTCGAGACGAGTTTATCCTGTCTCGAAGTCAGAAATTCGGCTTGGTTTTTGCCGTCGAGGGAGGCGGCGTATTCGCTGAAACTGCCCCCGTAATTGCCCGCAAGGTACGAATCGGCGAGGGCGTCCTCCCCGAGGGACAATATCGCAACGACTTCGTCGTCATCCGAATAGCCCTGATTTTCGATCAAATATTCGGCTTTTATACGCGAAAGTTCCTGATCCTGCGTGAAATTGAGGTCGGTGCGGAGAACTTCGAGCTGTTGGGACTCGGTCTGCTCCGAGGTCTCCTCTCCGCCGCCCGCGGGCGCGCTTCCGCCCGAACCCGACATGTCGCACGAGGCGCACGTGAGCGTCATTGCGATGACCATCAGTAACGATATGATTTTTTTACGCATTTTTTCGACTCCTATCAATGTAACCAAAAGTAAATCAGCAGCCCCGTGAGGCAGAAACAGCCGACGACGAGGAGGACTATCGGCATAAAATGACCGAGAGCGGCTCTTATAGCCGCCCATCTTTCGGCCCTTGTAAGCCTTTCCCCGTCGTCCTTATTTTTGCCGCCGTTAACGACGTTCTCCATGCTGTACACTGTGTGTCCGTCGTCGGGCAAGTAAACCGTTTTAGTCTTCTTTTTGCGGGGTTTCGGGCTCTTTTCCGCCGTCGCTTTCCCCTCCGCAGTCGGGGTAGACGGAGAAACTTCCCTCGGCTCTTCTTGCGGCGCTTGAGAACGCTCCGTTGAAGAGCTTGTTTCTTCCCTTAGTTCTTGAGGCATACTCCTCCTTAGCCCTTCTCTCCGCCAATATCCTCTTGTATTCCTCGGCGTAATCGTCGAGGTGCGCCATCACCTCCGCGTTGTAGAGGTGGCAGGCAACGTGGTGCCCCTTGCCGACTTCGACGTATTCGGGCTGTTTGAACTTGCATACGTCCATACATTCCGAACAGCGGGTGTGGAATTTGCAGCCTTCGGGAGGATTTGCGGGTGAAGGAATATCTCCTTCCAGAATTATTCTGTGCATCTTTGCGTCGGGATCGGGCACGGGAACCGCCGAGAACAGCGCTTTCGTGTAGGGGTGAAGGGGATTTTTGAATATCTCCCCCGTCTCCCCCAGCTCCATCACGTTGCCGAGGTACATTACCAATATCTGGTCGGTGATATATTTAACGACGGACAGATCGTGCGAGATGAACACGTACGTCAATCCCATCGTATTTTGCAGTTCTTTCAAAAGGTTTATTATCTGCGCCTGTATCGACACGTCGAGCGCGGACACGGGTTCGTCGCAGATTACGAGCTTGGGCTTTACCGCAAGCGCCCTCGCTATACATATTCTCTGCCTCTGCCCGCCCGAAAATTCGTGGGGATATCTGTCATAGTACTGTGGCTGGAGCCCGCAGGACTTCATGACCGACTGCACATAGTCGTAAGTTTCGCCGCGGGGCACTATTTTGTGCACCTTGACGCCCTCGCCTATGATGCTGCCCACCGTCATGCGGGGCGGAAGGCTCGAATAGGGGTCCTGAAATATGAGCTGGATATCCGTGCGGTATTTGCGCATTTCGGACTTTTTGAGCGAGGTCAGATCCACGCCGTTGAAGCGGATGGTGCCGCCGTCCGAGGGGTAGAGCTTCAGAATGGTCCTGCCGAGCGTGGTCTTGCCGCAGCCCGACTCGCCCACGACGCCTATCGTGGTGCCCCTTTTGAGTCTGAAACTCACGTCGTCGACAGCGCGCAGATATTTTGTGGGCTTGCCGAAGAAATTCGTCTGTATGGGGAAGTACTTTTTGAGGTGCTCCACGACGAGGATATCGTCGTCCTGCTCCGCGGCGGCGCCCTGCGCCTCCGCCCTGCCTTCCGCGGCGGGATCGTACTTTTCTTCGCTTAAATTGTTGTTATCTTTCTCCGCCATCGGCACTTTCTCCGTTATCGTACAGCCAGCAGGAAACGGAATGCGTTTCGCTGACCTTTATTTCGCGGGGGTATTCCCCGCCGCAT
Organism: uncultured Clostridia bacterium; assembly: GCA_947627955.1. GTDB lineage: Bacteria > Bacillota > Clostridia > Christensenellales > Borkfalkiaceae > Coproplasma. The sequence continues at coordinate 1,811 of CANQXZ010000021.1, read as the reverse complement.
TTTTCCGTGCATCTCGAACATCTGTTCTTGAAATAGCAGTGGTTCGGGAGGTTTATCGGGTTGGGGACCTGCCCCGGTATGGAATAGAGGGGACTGTTCTCGTCCGAAGTTATCAGCGGTTTGCTCTTCTGCAAGCCTATAGTGTAGGGATGCATGGGGTTGTGGAATATCTCCTGCGCGGTGCCCTTTTCTATCACCTTGCCCGCGTACATGACGACGACCACGTCCGCCATCTCCGCTATGACGCCCAAATCGTGGGTGATGAGCATTATCGAGCAGCCCTGTTTCTTTTGCAGCTCCCTCAGAAGTTCGAGTATCTGCGCCTGTATAGTGACGTCGAGCGCCGTCGTGGGCTCGTCGGCTATGATAAGTTTGGGGTCGCCCGCGAGCGCCATGGCTATCATCACCCTCTGGCGCATGCCGCCCGAAAGCTCGTGCGGGTAGCACTTGTAGGTGTGCTCCGGCATGGATATGCCCACCTTTTTGAGCATCTCTATGGAGTACTCCTTGACCTCCGCCTTGGGAAGGGACGGACGGTGCAAAAAGGTGACCTCGTCGAGCTGGTAGCCTATCGTGAACACGGGGTTGAGGCTCGTCATGGGCTCCTGAAATATCATGGTTATGTCCTTGCCGCGGATATTGTACATATCCTTGGTGGGCATTTTGGAGATGTCGTATGCGAGCTTTTTGCCCTCTTCGTCATATCCGAGCTCTTCGCTGTTGTAGCGTATCTGCCCCTCGGTTATCTGCCCCTGCGGCGACTGAACGAGCTGCATTATGGAAAGGGAAGTCACGCTCTTGCCGCAGCCCGACTCTCCCACTACCCCCACTATCTTGTTCTTGGGGATATCGAAGGAGACGCCGTTCACCGACATTACCGTGCCCGCGTCCGTGAAAAAGCAGGTCTTTAAGCCGTCTATCTCGATGAGGTTACCCTCGTCGCGCATGGCAACGGTGTACTCGCTCTTATCGAGCTTGCGCCGTTTCAGCTTTTCATAGTGCTTCATCTGCCTGATGTTGTACCTGATTATCTTACGGCTCTCGGATATGGATATATAGTTTGAATACTTTTTCTTGTTTTTCATATAGACCGTTTAAGTTATCCCACAGAAACTTATTTTCTCGCCTTGGGGTCCATGGCGTCGCGCAAGCCGTCGCCTATGAAGTTGAAACCGAGCACCGCTATGACTATCATAAGTCCCGCGGGAAGCCACATATTGACGTGATAGCTCAATATGGTAGGCTGGTTGGTGAGGGCTATCATGGAGCCCCACGCCGCCTTGGGGAGCTGAACGCCCAGCCCGAGGTAGCTCAGCGTGCTCTCGTACAGTATAACGCTGCCGAGTCCCAGCGTCATCGACACGATCAGCTGAGGCATTACGTTGGGGATAAGGTGCCTGAATATCCTCCTGCCCGCCGAGAGCCCCATGACCTCGGTCGCAGTCATATATTCCTGCTCCCTCAGCGAGAGTATCTGCCCGCGGACGATCCTTGCCGTGCCGCTCCAGCTGAACAGCGTTATCATTACCATTAAAACGTATATCTGCTGGTCGGGTTCCAGATTCCACGAATCTATTACCGCCGAGGCTATCAGAAGTATCGGGAGAGTCGGGATACAGTTGAATATATCCACAATCCTCATGAGCACCTGATCTACCCAGCCGCCGAAGTAGCCGGAAAGCCCGCCCACTATTATGCCGATTATCGTCTCGAGTATGACGACGATAAAGCCTATCATAAGGGATATCCTGCCGCCGTACATCAGCCTCACGAACACGTCGAAACCCTTGACGTCGGTGCCGAGTAGGTGG
>CANQXZ010000020.1 GCA_947627955.1 uncultured Clostridia bacterium | reverse complement strand
GTCGGGGTCGAACCGACACGGTATCGCTACCACTGGATTTTGAGTCCAGCGCGTCTGCCAATTCCACCACAGCGGCATAAAGTATTTTGATTATATAATAGTTTTTGACAAAAATCAAGCGTTTTTGAATTTATCGTTGATTTTAATTGTCGGAAGTGGTAAACTTGATATGTATGGAAAAAATGGTATTGATAGACGGAAACAGTCTTTTAAACAGGGCTTACTATGCAACTCCGCTCTTCACAACGAAAAACGGACTGCCCACAAATGCGATTTTCGGGTTTATTAAATTGCTCTTCAAAATTCTTGACGACGTCAAGCCCGAATATCTTCTCGTTGCGTTCGATATGAAAGCGCCCACTTTCAGACATAAGATGTACGACGGCTACAAAGCGACGAGAAAGCCCATGCCCGACGACCTTGCGGCGCAGGTAGACCCCCTCAAAGAACTGCTCAAAGCCATGAAAATCGCCACTTACGGCAAGGAGGGCATAGAGGCGGACGATATCCTCGGCACGCTCTCCAAAAAGTTCGACGTGAAAAGCATAATCTATACGGGCGACAGGGACAGTTATCAACTCGTTGACGGGCGCACGGAAGTCAGCTACACCAAGCGGGGCGTAAGCGACGTGCTGCATCTGACAACGGAGAATTTCAAGGGCGAAGTCGGGCTCGAGCCTTCGCAGATAATCGATCTGAAAGCGCTCATGGGCGACAAATCAGACAATATCCCGGGCATTCCCGGTATAGGCGAAAAGACCGCCGTAGGGCTGCTCGCGAAGTACGGCACGCTCGACGGGATATACGCCAATCTCGACGAATTGAAGGAGGCGACGCGCGAGAAGTTTGAAAATAACCGCGATATTGCCTATCTTTCCTATAAACTTGCCACGATCGACCGAGATTGCGAGGTGGATATTGAACTTTCCGACTGCAAAACCCCCGCAAAATTCGGCGGCGAAGTGCGGAAAATGTTTTCGGAGCTTGAATTCAGAAGCCTTCTGAACCTCGATATCTTCGAGGACGGCGGGCAGGGCGCAGAGACGGACATGATCGCCTACCCCGAAAGGGTTCTCTGCTCTTCGTCAGCCGATTTTTCCGCGGCGGGCAAAAGGCGGTTTGCGGCAGTGTTCTTCGGGGACTATTCCTGCGAAATTTACGACGGCGAAAGACAGTATGCAGTCAAGATACAGGAAAATTTGCAGGACGTATCCGTCGACTACGACGACTATATCAAGATCCTTGCGGAAGTATTTTCCGACTCGGGCAATGAAGTTGTCTGTTTCGATTTCAAAGACGTGTTGCACAGGCTCGCAAGGCTCGGGGTTGAGGTAAAGTGCGGCTTTGAGGACCTTGCAATAGCAAAATATCTGTGTGACAACGGCACTTCGTCGTTCGATTTGAAGGAGATGTGTTCATACTATCTCTATGACTACACATATTGCGCCTTTGCGGTGGACAAACTCTTTTTAAAATACAGAGGCGACCTCGGAAATGACGGCATGACCAAACTTTACGAGGAGATAGAAAAGCCGCTCGTGCGCGTGCTCTTCAATATGGAGCGTGCGGGAGTGCTGGTGAGCAAGGAGAGGCTTTACGAGCTGAGCGCAAAATATCTCTCGCTTGCCGAAGAATATGGGAACTCGATTTACGCGGCGTGCGGCAAGAAGTTCAATCTGAATTCCCCCGCACAGCTTGCGGAGATACTGTACGACAAATTCGGGCTGACCGAAGTTAAGAAAAAGAAGACGGGGAAGTTTTCAACGAGCGCGGAGGTGCTTGAAAAACTTGTGGACAAGGCGCCCGTCGTCGGCGACGTGTTGAAATACAGGCTCTATCAGAAACTGCGTTCGACGTACTGCGAAGGGCTTTTGCCGCTGATAGACAAAAAAAGCGGGCTTATCCACACGACCTTCCACCAGACGCTGACTTCTACGGGAAGACTTTCGAGTTCGGACCCGAATTTGCAGAATATCCCTATCCGTGAAGAGGAGGGGCGCGAGCTGCGCAAGATCTTTGTGCCTGCGGCGGGGAACGTGTTCATTGACGCCGACTATTCGCAGATTGAATTGCGGCTTTTGGCGCATTTTTCGGGCTGCAAAGAGCTTATAGAGGCGTATAACGAGGGGAAAGACATACATTCGGCGACGGCGGCGCAGGTGTTCGGCGTGGACGAAAAGGACGTTACCCCCAAGATGCGCAGGGAAGCGAAGGCGGTGAATTTCGGGATAATTTACGGCATAAGCGAATACGGGCTGTCGAAAAATCTGAATATTCCCGTCGTCACGGCAAGGGAGTACATCAAGAAGTATTTCGAAACCTATACAGCCGTCCGGGAATACATGGATTCCAACGTGGAATTCGCCCGTAAAAACGGCTATGTGGCTACGCTGACGGGCAGGAAGAGGGTCATTCCCGAGATAAAAGCGACTAATTACGCCCTGAGGCAGTTCGGCGAACGCGCTGCTATGAATATGCCGTTGCAGGGTTCGAGCGCGGATATAATCAAAATCGCAATGATAAACGTGGCTGAAGAGTTCGAAAAGCTCGGGCTAAAATCGAAACTTATATTGCAGGTGCATGACGAGCTGTTGGTGGAAGCTCCCGAAGAGGAGATAGGCGCGGCGTCCGAAATTTTGAGGCGCGAGATGGAAAACGCAGTTAGTTTGCGCGTGCCGCTTACGGTCGATCTTCACACGGGCAGAGATTGGTATGAGGCGAAATAATATGAAGATAGCGATAACGGGAGGAATAGGGAGCGGAAAATCTACCGTATCCGCAATAATTGCCCGCCTCGGCTATCCTGTGTTTTCATGCGACGAAATCTACGGCGAACTGCTGAATCAACGCGGTTTTGCCGGGAAGATAAGCGCCCTTTGCGGCGTTGAACTGAATCCCGACGGCAGCTTGAACAGGGCTGAGGTGTCGGCAAGGGTATTTAAAGATAAGGCGCTTTTGGCTGAACTGAACAGGGCAACCCATCCCGCCATAATGGAAGAGGCGCTAAAAAAATGCGCGGGGTTAAAGCTCGCATTTGTGGAAGTTCCGCTGCTTTTTGAAAACGGTTTCGAGAAGTTGTTCGACGGCGCGATAGTGGTTTTGCGGGACAAATCGGCGCGCGTGCGTTCCTTGTCCGAAAGAAGCAGAATGTCCGTATCTGAGGCTGAAATGCGCATAAACAGCCAATTTGACTATGAAAATCATGACTTTGCAGAGTACTATGTCATACATAATAATGGGGATTTTGACCATTTAAGGGCAAATACGGAAGAAATTTTAAATCTCATTTTGAAACAAATAAATTAAAATTTTGCAATTTGCGCCGAATTTGGCTTGACAACGATTATAAAATATTATAAAATCATTATCGTTTTTAAGCACTCGTGGCGGAATTGGCAGACGCGCAAGACTAAGGATCTTGTGGTTAACCCCATGCAGGTTCAACTCCTGTCGAGTGCACCAACAATCAAGGGGCGATAATTTTTTATCGCCCCTTGATTGTTGGTTATAATGTGAATATTCGACAGGTGTTGAGGGTGGAGACGCGAGCGTGAGCGAGCGGTTTGCGTTTTACTGCTGGTAATAGAAAAAGTATGAGGCGCAAACCAAACAGTGCGGTGCACTGTTTGTCGGGGCGCGCCGCCAAAGGCGCAACTCCTGTCGAGTGCACCAAGTCAGTATGATCCGAACCAAATACTCGTATAGAGTGAGTGGTTCGGATTTGCTTTTTATTCATGCGTGCCGCCTGCTACTTGCGTTTATCCTGTTTTTATTGTATAATGGAAGTAACAAACAGGAATTTATTGGTAAAGGATATGCAACACAAGGGAACGAAAATTCTTGAAACGGAGCGGTTGCTCCTTCGCAGGTGGAAGGAGAGCGATGCCGAGGAGGCGTTTGCCCGTTGGATGAATGACTCCGACGTCACGTAATACCTCACATGGACGCCGCACGGGGACATCGAGGTGACGCGGGCTCTTCTCAAAATGTGGGAACGGGAGAGCGGAGAGCCGCATATCTACCATTGGGCGATCGTTCTGAAAGAGGGAAATGTCCTTATCGGCGATATTGCCGTTGTGCGCGCGGACGACTTTCAGGAACGCGGTACGATCGGTTACTGCATGTGCAAGGCATGGTGGGGGAAAGGCATCATGACGGAGGCTCTTTCCGAAGTTCTGCGCTATTGCTTTGAGGAAGTTGGATTTTTCCGCATCGACGGCGAGCATGCGGCGGAAAATATCGGTTCCTCCCGCGTCATGGAAAAGTGTGGGCTCGTCTATGAGGGGACGCGCAGAAAGTTCTTCCGCCCTCCCACGACAGGGGTGCGCGTCGATATCGTGGAACGCGGTATTCTGCGCGAGGACTATTTCAAAAATATAAAATAAATTTCAATTTCGCGGAGGAATTATGCCGTCAAGCAAGGAATATTTGGATTTCATTTTAGAGCAACTTTCGGGCTTAAAGGACATAACCTATAAGCCTATGATGGGGGAATTTCTGATTTACTATCGCGGCAAACTTGTCGGCGGGATCTATGACGACAGATTGCTCGTAAAACCCATGAGATCCGCTTTATCCTATTTGCCGCAAGCAGAGTACTCCTTGCCGTATGAGGGCGCAAAGGAAATGCTCAATGTGGACAATGTTGACGATAAGGTTTATTTGACGGGATTGTTTGAGGCAATGTATGACGACCTGCCAATGCCCAAAATGAAAAAGCAATAAACTTCAATTTAACGTAGAGCTCAATGAACAAAATAAAACAATTATTGATTGTTCTTACAATTTGCATTACACTTGCGGGATCAGCCGTTTTGCTATACCTTCTCGACCCGACTTTTATCCCCGACGCATATAGAGTTACGTCAATGGTAATCGTCGTTTCGTGGGCGTTTTTTATCATTCCTTCCATACTTTTCGACGTGCAATTGGCGATCCGATATTTCGCAGGCAAATCTCCCGAGCATGCTTTCGGTGACGGAGTACGTATCGGCGCAATTTTGGGCTTCGGCGGGACCCTTGTATTGAGTCTGCTTGTTTCTCCCGTAACGGGAATATTGTGGTATATACATACCGTCAGAAAAATCGCTATATCGAAAAAGAATAAAAATCAATGTTCGGACATATCGGATAAAAACGATATTTTCGATATTTAAATGAACTCAACCAACGATAAATTCAGCGTAGGGATCTGTTATGAAAGAAGTAAAGATTGAAAAATGCCCGTTCCGCTTTTGATATGTTCGGTAATTTTCGGGATAGGGCATATAACGGTCAGTTATAAGTATATCAAATGACAAATTTCAAGTTTATATTGTATAATTATAGCGATAAACAGGAGGTCCGATATGAATTTTTGCGAGGGGTGCAATATCGCCTGCAACGGGGAGAGATGCCCCCAATGCGGCAGAAAGAAGTTGCGCGCCGTAAAGGAGGATGACTTTTGTCTGGTCGCGAAAGTGGACAGGAGCCTCGGCGATAACCTGAAAGATAATTTGCAGAATGAAAGTATAGAGTGTGTGCTTATGCCGTACGGCACAGGCGTCAATTCCAAGTTTGCTTTACCTTTGGAAAGCTATCTGCTCTACGTCCGATATAAAAATTTGGACCATGTACGGCAAATATTAAAAGACGAGAATTTCTGAATTCTCAAGAGCTGATTTTTATCGGGCACGCTTCGGCGTGTTCTTTTTTTGCGTGCGGACAAATAGAATAGAGTATGTGTTTGTCCTTTCTGCCCGACGGGGTGCTGAAAGCGATCTCGCACCTCAATTACAATAAACTCACCGAGATAAGGCTAAGAAAGGGCAAGCCCGTCATAGTCTGTTACGGCGGGGAATATTGCTATCTGGGAGAGAGCGGTGTCACCCGAAACAGGTCGTCGGCTGTTTTTGCCGCGGATATTGCGAACATTGTACAGTCGCTGACCTTGGGCAGTATGTACAGCTATGCCGAACAGCTGAAAAGGGGGTTTATCACCTATGGCAACGGCGTTAGAGTGGGGATAGCCGGAGAATACGTGACGCAGGGCGGACAAGTGCATACGGTGACGGAGTTCACTTCGCTAAACGTGCGCATACCTCACGACGTGCGCGGCTGTGCCGCGGGCATATGCGAAAGTCTTTATTCGGACGGTGCGGTGAGCACTCTTATATTTTCAAAACCGGGGCTCGGAAAGACGACCAAACTCAGGGATATCGTGAGATATCTGAGCGAGAGCGCCAAGCTGAATGTGCTCGTATTCGACGAGCGGTATGAGATTTCGGCGTTTGATTCGGAGGGCGGCGGTTTCGATTTGGGCGACAGGACGGACGTAATACGTTCTGGGAACAAGCTCGCCGCAGTGGAAAACGCAGTCAGGGCGATGCGCCCGGACGTCATTGTTACCGACGAGCTCTACGGTGCGGACGATATCTCGGCGGTGCGCTATGCGGCTGAATGCGGTATCGCGGTCATCGCCTCCTCGCACATAACCGACGAAAACTTGCTGAAAAGCATGCCTTTCGATTATTTTGTTAAACTTGAAAGCATTTACGGGCAGCCGTTGATATATGATAAAAATTTTTCTGCTTGTGTCGGTCGCCGTTCTCGTGACGATGATAGGGGTGTTCCTTTCGGCGGGTAAAAAGAAGACCATGAACGTATTCGGAGAGCTTTACGAGTTCAATGAACAGCTTCTTTTGAATATGAAATTTGCCCGCAAGCCCCTGAACAAAGTCGCCGAAAATTTCAAATATATGCCGTCTGTCTTAAACGGTGAAACCGTATTGAAGGGCAAAGACGGCGAAATCATACGTGAATACATATCGTCGCTCGGCAAAACAGACCCGCTGTCGCAGATAGATTATCTCAACGAAAGGCAGTCCGCTTTGAGGAAGTACAAGGAGGACAGCATTGAAAATTATAAAAAATACAGTTCGCTCTACATCAAGATATTCTTCATGTTGGGCGTATTGGCGGCGGTGATGTTGGCGTGATGGATATCAGTGTAATTTTCAAAATCGCGGCGGTGGGGATAATAGTTACCATAATCTGTCAGGTCCTCAAAAAGAGCGACAGGGACGACATCGCCACTCTCGTCAGCCTGACGGGGCTGATAATCGTGTTGACGGTAGTGATATCCATGATCGCCGATCTGTTTTCGCAGATCAGGCAACTGTTCGATTTATTCTGATGTTTGTCTTCCGGCTATGCAGTATCGCCGTGATAACGGCGGTGAGCGCTTTTATCTTAAAAAGCCAAAAATCGGAACTCGTGCCGCTGTGCCTTGCGGCGGGCGGGGTGATAATTTTTCTGTATTCTTTCGACTATCTCTCCGAAAGCGTGGAGTTTTTGAAGAATTTTACCGATGGCACGGGCATCGACAACGAGGTGATCAGGGTCATTTTCAAAGTCGTGGGGATAGGCTTTATCATAGAAATTACGGCGGGTTCGGTCAAAGAACTCGGGTTTGAAGGGGTGGCGGACAAGCTGATATTATGCGGAAAAATAATAATATTCGTAGTGTCTATCCCCATAATCTCCTCGACGTACAGGATAATCGTGTCCCTCGTAAAACTTGCGTAAAGGCGGCGTTTATATCCGCATTGATACTGATATGCGTTTTCGCGCTGCTGCTTGCGGGCAGTTCGTATGCCGCCGCCGACAGCGGGGACAAGCGGGCGGAGCTGAACGAGAACATTTCGGGACTTCTGGACGACCTCGACCTGTCCGAGCTGCAAAAGTACCTCGACGAGAACGGTTCGGGCAATTTGTCGTCGTTCGGAAGCTCGGCAAGGGAGATAATCGAATATCTCATAAACGGCGACTTGGGCACGGATTACGGGAGCTATCTCAACGAGCTTGGCAACGTGCTGTTCAAGAGCGTGATAGAGCTGGTCCCTGCCTTTGCGACCGTCATGGCTGTCGCGTTGCTGTGCGCCGTGGTAAGCGCGGCGGAGGGCGGCGTTCTGAGCAAGTCCACGGCTAAAATAATCCATCTCGCCTGTTATTCGCTTATAATCGTTATCGTCGGCGCGATGCTTGTGGGCATAATTTCCGATTGCACGGGGTGCATAGACCGCATAAAGAGACAGATCGAGATAATCACGCCCATTTTGGCTACGCTTACCGTCCTGACGGGAGGAACGGGCTCGGCGGCGATCTATCAGCCGTCCGCCATCTTTCTCTCGGGCGGGGCGGTGGAGATAATAAGCGGGTTTATTTTTCCGGCTACGGTCACGGCAGTTATCCTCAATTTTATGTCGCACCTCAATCCTCAAATGAGTTTTTCGGGTGTTACGGGACTTTTGCAGAGCCTCATGAAGTGGGTCATAGGCATTACCGTGACGGTGTTCAGCATATTTATAACGGCGCAGAGCTCGGCTTCTTCGCTGTTCGACGGGATAATTTTCAAAGCCACAAAATACGTAGTTGGCAACACCGTGCCCCTCGTGGGGAATTTCTTGTCCAACGGTTTCGATATGCTGACCTCGGCGGGACTTTTGATAAAGAATTCCGTGGGGCTGTGCGGAATTATATTATTGATAGGAGAGGTATCGGGACCCGTCGTGCTGCTCGCGGCGTTTTCGGTAATACTCAAATTTACGGGCGCGGTGGTGCAGCCCGTCGGCGAAAACGACCTCTACGGTATGCTTTCCGAACTTTCGAAGGACGCCGAGTACTTTATTGCGGGGCTTTTGACGGTGGCGTTCATGTATGCGCTCGTCGTGATGCTGATAATCAACTCGGCGAACAGCTTTATCTGATATGCAGGCTTATCTTTTAAGCGCCGTCGGGGTGATCTTTATCTCCGTTGTGGTTTCACTGCTCATCCCTGACGGAAAACTGAATAAGACGATAGTGTTCGTGATGCGGCTTATCGGCATATTCGTGCTGATCCAGCCCATAAATGGCATTTTTCACCTTCCCGAAGGGGAGAGCGCACAGTATTTCGACAGCGGTTTCGTTGCCGCGGCATATTCCGAAAACCAGAGCAGGAGCCTCGAAAGATTGCTCGCCGAGACCTTTTCAGCCGAAACGGAGTGCAGGGTGGACGTCGGATATGAGGATGGCGGATTCAAGGTGCGCGGCGTGGAAGTGCAAATTGCAAAAGACGGCGATCTAATTGAAGAAATCTACGCATATTTGGAAAAGTTGGGATATATAAATATATCAGTATATGCGGAAAGCGCTTGAATGGGTCAAAGAAAACAAAAAAATTATAATAACGCTGGCGCTGATAGCTTTGATCCTCTGCGCGCTGTACTTCATGGATCTCTCCGCAAAGTCCGCCGCGGCATCGGACATAGCGCATGACAGAAGTCCTACCGAAGCCAAACTCGCGGCTATCCTCGGCGATATCGAAGGCGTGGGATCGCTCGACCTTATGATCAACGAAAGCGAAGGCGAAATTACGGGCGTCGTGGTTGTATGTTCGGGAGCGAACAATATAATGACCCGTAACAACATTCTTAACGCCGTTTCTACGGCGCTCAACATAGATAAAAAAATAATTGCGATTTATGCAATGAATGTTTAAGGAGAAGTTTATGTCAAAAAGAAAAAAGATCATCATCATGTCCTCACTCGTGTTTTTACTTGCGTTGACCGCCGTTTTGAACGTCCTGCTTGCCGGCAATCTCACCGCTTCCGGCGAAACCGTTGTCACAACGTCGAACTACTTCACCAATTTCAGGAGCGAAAGGACTACGTCGAGGAGCGAGGAACTCCTGCAGATCGACAGCGTTATCGCCCTGTATGAAGAGGGCAGCGACAAGTACAACGAAGCCGTCAACATGAAGCTCAAAATAGTCGAAATGATGGAAAAAGAGCTCTTGTTGGAAACGCTCATAAAGTCCCGCGGATTTTCCGACGCGGTGGTCTCGATGGGAATGGATTCGGACAACGTGAACGTGTTTATCAATTCCGACGAACTCGACTACAACACGGCGCTCGCCATATGGGTAATGCTCAAAGACGAAGTCGGCATAGCTCCGGGCAGCATAATTATTTTGCCTATTTATTCACAAGTCTGAATTAGTAGTTGCAAAAATATTTAAACTATGTTATACTGATGTCAAGGAGATAAGAGATGGCACACATTAGGCATGACCCGACGTCTACCCAAAAAGGCAAGATAACCTATAACCCGAGCATCGTCAGCGGCATTGTCGCGCTTGCGATCGGAGAGGTGGAAGGCGTTGTTCCGACGGGCAAGAACAAGGGCATAAAACTCAGTTTCGACAAGCAGGGGACAGTTGTAGCGGACATAAGCGTAAAGGTGGATAACACGGCAAACGTTTCGTCGCTCGCTTTCAAGATACAGCAGTCCATCAAGCACAACGTCGAATCGATGACAAATTATAAGGTGGCGAAAGTCGACGTTCATATCACGGACGTAAATTTCCCCGAAAATCCTGCAATATGATCTTTAAAAATATTCCCTTAATTCTTTAAGGGAATATTTGCGTTAGGTGAAAAATGAGAACTGCGGCAAGAGAGTGCGCATTTAAAGCTGTGTTCGCCTCGGTTTTTACGGGCGAAACGGACAGCGGGCTTATAAAATCCATGATAAAAGCCGATAAACTCGACGAGGACGACTGCGCGTATTTAAACAGAGTGATCTCGCTTGTCGGCGGGCACAGGGAGGAGTTGCTTCGGCTTTTGGACAGGCATTCGAGGTCCTTCCCCGAAGCCCGTCTTTTCCCCGCGGACAAGAGCGTACTTTTGGTCGCGCTCGCGGAGATCCTTTACATGGACGACATACCCGCCGTGGTTTCGGTAAACGAGGCGGCGAATATCTCCTCCAAGTATTCCTCGCCCAAGAGCGCTTCATTTGTGAGCGGCATTCTCTCCGAGGTCATAAAGGAGAAGTGATGTATACTCTCATCGACGGAAAAAAAGTAGCGGCGGAGGTGCGGGCTGAAACCGCCCGCGGCGTTGCCGCATTCGAAAGGGAACATGGTCGCAAGATAGGGCTTGCGGTGGTCTTGTGCGGAGAGGACAAGGCTTCATTGGTGTACGTCCGCAATAAGATAAAGGCATGCGGGGAAACGGGGATAATGTCCTATTCGTACAGCCTGCCCGGGGACGCTACGCAGGATGCGCTCGAAGAACTCGTGTCGTCCCTTGCCGCCGACGACCGCATAGACGGCATACTCGTGCAGCTTCCCCTTCCCAAGGGTTTGGACGCCGAAAGGGCGCTGAAACTCATCCCTGCCGAAAAGGATGTGGACGGCTTTTCCGACGTTAATATAGGCAGGCTCGCGCTCGGCTCGGAGTGCCTCGCCGCTTGCACGCCAAACGGCGTTATGAAATTGCTCTCGGCATACGGCATTTCCGTCAAGGGCAAAAAAGCCGTGGTCGTGGGCAGATCGCAAATAGTCGGCAGACCCATGGCGATGCTCCTTCTGAACGCAGACGCCACCGTTACGGTTTGTCACAGCAGGACGGCGGATCTGAAAGCCGAATGTCTGCAAGCCGATATTCTGATAGCGGCGGTGGGCAAGGAGGGCTTTATCACCGCGGATATGGTAAAAGAGGGCGCGGTCGTAATAGACGTGGGCATCAACAGGAACGCGGAGGGCAAGCTCTGCGGCGACGTCGATTTCGCAAACGTTTGCGGCAAGTGTTCTTACATAACACCCGTTCCGGGCGGCGTCGGACCCATGACTATCGCCATGCTCATGCACAACACGCTCGCGGCGGCGAAGGCGAGAGGCTGAAAGTGTCGGACTTCAACGAAAGATTTTCACAATATGCGGCGGAATTTGAGGCGGTTTTGGAGAGTTTTTGTTCAAAACTCGATTGCAGACCCCAAATTCTTGCCGACAGCATGAAATACAGCCTGACGGCGGGCGGCAAGCGCGTCCGTCCCGTCATGATGTATGCGGCGGGCGGGTTACTGTCCGTTCCGCGCGAGGAGCTGGACAACTTTGCCCTTGCGACGGAACTCATTCACACTTATTCGCTCATCCACGACGACCTGCCCGAGATGGACAACGACGATTTCCGCCGCGGCAAGCCCTCGAACCATGTTGTATTCGGCGCGGGCAACGCCGTGCTCGCGGGGGACGCTTTGCTCACTACGGCGTGCTCCATGCTCGTCAGGGAGTGCTATAAGGGGGCGGCGCAGATCTCCGCGGCGGAGTTTTTGCTCGATTGCGCGGGCATATACGGAATGATAGGCGGGCAGTCCGCCGACCTTCTCCATGAAAACGACCCCACATGCGACGAGAAAACTCTCGGCTTTATCTATTTGAACAAGACGGCGAAGATGCTCACTGCGCCACTCGTGATCCCGTCCGTGCTCGCGGGTGGGAAGTACTATTCCGAGCTGAAACTTTTCGGTGAAAATATCGGGGCGCTCTTCCAGCTTACGGACGACATTCTCGACTTCAAGGGCGATTTTTCCGAACTCGGGAAGAGTACGGGTAAGGACGAAAGAGAGGGTAAGTGCACGGCGGTCGCCCTTTTCGGGGCGGACGGCGCCGAATTGCGCGCGGACATGCTCGGGGACAAGTGCCTTAAAATACTCGAAGGCATAGAGGGGGACGTCTCGTTCTTCAAAGAGCTCGTTATGCGCGTGCGGACGCGAAGAGCCTAAATCTCTTGACTTTTTGCGCATATAATGTTATAATAGTTAAAACTGAATATAGTGGTGCAGTATTCTAGTCAATTTCTGTTGATACGAAGACGGGGGTAAAATACCGTTAAAGGGCATATCGATGAAGTTTCTGGTGTTTGCTTGCTTTGCCAAAAGTGGGTGAATGCTGGGAGTAAAGGAGTATGGGAGCTAGGTAACGGCATACCGCAGCCAACCCCATTCTCCGTGGAGGTCAATAGATTTTATTTCTATTGATATAAACCTGCTGTCAGGCGAAAGCTTGGTACAGAGTAGCCTGCCTTGAGTGAAAACAGCGGATAATAGAACACGACACCGGCGTTTGGCCAGACGGCGAGTGTCTATTGCTATTTGAAATTGAGTTTGCAAAAGAGGATAAGCTCAACGGAAATTGCCAAGGAAAGCTTCTAGACTGATTTTATATTAGAGATTACGGTGTGGACTCAGTGGCGATTCGGTGGCGCGGAAACGCGTCCGGGCTCGTAAAAGGAAACTGCTTCTTCGGCGACGGGAAGTGAGCTTCGGGGGAAATCCGACCGAACCTTAAGCCGCAAAGTTTATTTAATATAAACCACTATATTGTTTTATTTACGCACACGTCAATTGTGCGTATTATTTTTGAAAAATCATGGACGATTATCGACAAACTTCATCCGAAGAACAAACCGACGAACATTCAGGCAAAAAAGCAAAAAAACAGAAGGAAGAAAAGAGGAAAAAGGCTAAAAAGGTCCCGTCGTGGCTCGTTTGGGGGCTGAGCGTGCTTTTTTTGTCGTTCGGGCTGACGGTGGTATTCAGTTTTCTCACCGAGCTCGTGATCGACGAAAACAGCCATGCGGCGCTGTGCGTCGTCGTGCTGCTCGTTTTATTGGTGCTTAACATAAGCTGCGACGTGCTCGCGAACTCCATTATCTCCTGCAAGCCGGAAGCTTTTCACGCCATGGCTTCGAATAAGATAAAGGGCGCGCGCCGCGCCGTCGCCTTCTGTAAAAACGCGAGCAAGCTCGGCAGTATTTTCGCCGACGTGATCGGCGATATCTGCGGCATTGTCAGCGGCGCCGCCGGCGCCGTGCTCGCCACGATAATCGCGGTTAACGGCGGGGGCTGGATAAAAGTTGCGGCTTCGATTTTGGTCAGCGCGGTCATCGGTGCGCTCACGGTCGGAGGAAAGGCGATCTTCAAGCATTTTGCCATAAAGTACAACAAGAAGATAGTCTTTGCGTTTGCGCGGTTTACTACGTTTTTTAAAAGAGAGAAAGTCAGAAAATGAGAATAGATAGGTATCTTGCCGAAAAATTCGGCTCGCGCACCAAAGCCGCGCGTGCAGTCGAAAGCGGGCGCGTACTTGTCAACGGAAAGGTCGTTCCGCCTTCGTACGACGTGGGAGAGCGGGACGGCTTTACTTTTATAGAAGAGGAAGAAAGTTTCGTTTCCCTCGGCGGCTATAAACTTGCCAAGGCGCTGCGGGATTTTGAATTCAGCGTTTCGGGCGGGGTGTTCGCGGATATCGGGGCGAGCACGGGCGGCTTTACCGACTGCCTCCTTAAAAACGGCGCGAAAAAAGTTTACTGCATAGACGTGGGGGAGAGCCAGCTCGATCCGTCGCTTAAAGAAAAGAATGTGGTCGTCATTGACAACTTCAACGCCCGCAACCTCGGAACGGAGCTGTTCGCCGAGCCCCTCGACGGCGTAGTAGCCGACGTGAGTTTCATTTCGCTCACGTACATACTCGACAAAATCTCGTCCGTCCTCGGGGAGGGGAAATGCGTGATAGCGCTGATAAAGCCCCAATTCGAGTGCGGCGGCGCAAAAATAGGCAAAAACGGGATAGTTCGCTCGGACGCGCTGCGCAGGCAGGCGATAGAGAAGATCTACCGTTTTTCGGTTGAATGCGGGCTTGCGCCGCAAAAAATCACCACCGCGCCCATAGCCGAAGGCAAGAATATCGAGTATCCGATTTTGTTAAAAAAGTTCGGAGAGCCCGAAATTTTTGTGAAAATGTTAAAATCTGTAAACTTATAAAATTTCACCTATTTCCGTTTGCATATTTGTATAAATAGTATTATAATGTAATGGTATGAAAGCGGGGATATATTTCAACAAGCATTATCTGGCAGATAACATCAGAAATGTTGAACTGATAAGCCGCAAACTTTCCGCCAACGGGGACGAATGCCGCGTTGTAGACGGGTTTGAAGATCTTGACGGGCTCGACGTACTGTTTGTGCTCGGCGGAGACGGAACTATCCTGCTCGTTGCGGCGGAATGCGCCGTGCGCGGTATCAGGATAATCGGCGTCAACTACGGGCATATGGGCTTTTTGGCTGAATTCGAGCCCGAGCGGCTGGACGACGCGGTGTCCCTCGTCATTGGCGGCGGCTTTTCCGTACAGAAGAGGAGCATGCTCAAAGTCAGCCTCGGTGACAAAGTGTGGTATGCTTTGAACGATCTGGTTATCCAGAGGAACACGTGCGGAGCGGAATTTACCAATACCGTGAACCTTCATGCGGAAATTGACGGCACAACGGTGGATAATTTTTCGGCTGACGGTATAATTATCAGCACGCCGACGGGTTCCACGGCATATTCGCTCGCCGCAGGCGGCGCGGTGCTCGCCCCCGAGCTCGAAGCGTTCATACTGACCCCCGTGTGCGCCCATTCGCTGCATTCCCGCCCCGTCGTTTTCAGCGACAAAGCGGTTCTGAAAGTGGGCGCGGTCAATGCCAAATCGCCCCTCGTGCTCGCGATAGACGGCAGGATAGCGGGGGAACTCGGCTGCCGTGAGACCGTGACTGTCACCCGGGCGGAAAAGCAGGTCGAATTTATAACTTCGGGCGATAAAAATTTTTTCAATAAACTTTTGATCAAATTAAATATTTGGAGTAAATGATGCAAAGGACTTTAAGACAACAGAAAATTCTCGAGATAATTGCAAGCAAGGAGATCGACACGCAGGAAGAACTGTGCGAAGAGCTCACCAAGGTCAACTTCAACGTGACGCAGGCGACTATATCGCGCGACGTGAAGGACCTCAAGCTCTACAAGGTCGCAGGCACGCAGAAGAAGTACAGATACGCGAGCCTCGATACGTACGTCGACAGCGTGACGGACAGAATGACCAACCTTTTCAAGGGCTGCGTTATCTCCATCAATTATACCAACAACCTCATCATAGTCAAGACTATGCGCGGTAACGGCTCAACGGTGGGCGTATTCGTCGATTCGTTGCAGATAAACGAGATTATCGGCAGCGTTGCGGGTGACGATACACTTCTCATAGTGGTGGACACCGCCGAGCATACGCCGCAGGTGATAAGTATGTTGAGAGAGTATCTCGGCTGATGCTGCGCAGGCTTCATATCAAAAATATCGCGCTGATCTCCGAGGCGGATATTGAGTTTGACCGAAATCTGAACGTGCTGTCCGGCGAAACGGGCGCGGGCAAGTCGGTCATTCTCGATTCCATAAATTTCGTTCTCGGCAGCAAGGCGGACAAGACCATGATACGTTTCGGCGAGCAGGAAGCAAGCGTGCGCGCCGAATTTTGCGTTGAAGAGGATTCCGCCGCGGCGGCGAAATTGCGCAATCTGGACATAGAAGCCGAGGGCGACATAATTATTTCGAGAAGATTTTCCCTCGACGGCAAGGGCGCGATAAAGATCAACGGCAACGCCGTTACGCTGTCGATGCTGAAATCTGTAACACAGCACCTTGTCGACGTTCACGGGCAGAGCGAGCATTTCTTTCTGCTAAACGAGGACAATCAATTAAAGGTGATAGACGGGATCTGCGGCGAAGAGGGCGAAGCCATCAAAAAGTCTCTCGCGGAGGAGATCTCAAAAAAGCGCGGCTATAAGTCCGAAATAGCGCTTTTGGGTGGCGACGAGAGCATGCGCGAGCGCACTCTCGACCTCTTGAAGTACCAGATCGACGAGATAGAGCGCGCCGAACTGCGCGCAGGCGAATTCGAAGAGTTGAAATCAAAGCAAAACGTCATCCGCAACACCGAAAAGATACTCGAAGCGCTGACCGCCATACATTCGCTCATGAGCTCCGACGGCGGGTGCACGGATTCCGTTTCGTCCGCGCGCCATTATGCGAACGCCGTTTCGGAGTACGGGGAGGAATACGCAAAACTTGCCGAGCGGCTGGACGAGCTGAGTCTCGAAGCGCAGGATATCTCCGATACCAGCGCCGACATGGCTGAAAATCTGAATTTCGACGAGGGCGAAGCCCGCGAGATCGAAGAGCGGTTGGAGCTCTTGAAGAATCTGAGGAAGAAATACGGCGCAGACGAGGAGGAAATTCTGAAGTTCCTCGAAAACGCCCGCTCGCAGTTCGACGCCATCTCCGACGGCGCGGCGGCGATAGAGAGATATGAAAAGCTGATAGCAGGATGCGACGAAAGAATATACCGCGGCTGCCTTGAACTCACAAAGTTGCGCAAAAAGGCGTGCGAGGGTTTTTGCAAGGACGTGACAGCCGAACTGCGCACGCTGAATATTGCCGACGCCGTGTTTTCGGTGGAATTCAACGAATACGGCGCGGACAACGCCGATTTGAACTCCGCAAACGGCTCCGACAGGATATGTTTTCTCTTCTCGGCGAACAAGGGCGAACCGTTAAAGCCCTTGAGCAAGGTCATTTCGGGCGGAGAAATGAGCCGCTTTATGCTTGCAGTAAAAACCGTTTTGAAGGGTCTGAACGGCATAAGCACATATATTTTCGACGAGATCGACGCGGGGATAAGCGGCTTTACCGCAAGGACGATAGCCGAAAAATTCATAAAGATATCCGCGGAGACGCAGATAATCGCCGTTTCCCATCTGCCGCAGATATGCGCGGCAAGCTCTTCACAGTTTCTGATCTACAAGACGGAGGAGGGCGGAAAGACGTTGACGAGGGTAAAGCGGCTCTCCGAGGAGGAAAAAATTTCCGAAATAGTGCGGCTTACGGGAAGCGTAAAATCCCCGACAGCCGTAAAGCATGCCGAGGAGCTCATTAAGGAATTCAAGGACCGGTCGGATTAAAATCCGCCCGGTTTTCGTATATTTAAACTTCTCTTGCGCACAATACTGTTATGTTTTACTGCAAGAAAGTATTCAAATCGTTAATTCTGCTCCTTGCCGCCACGCTGTTGGCGTTGGTATTCATACCCACAACGGCGTTAGCGGAGGAAAATTGCCTGTATCTCGGCGGCTTTCCTGCGGGCTTTGTGCTCAACACCACGACGGTGGAAGTAATGGGTATCTGCGACGTCGTGACGAAAGACGGCGTGAGCTCGCCCGCAAGGGATGCAGGGATAAGATCGGGAGATATTATAGATAAGATAAACGGCGAAGAGGTGAATTCAGCCGGCGACATAAACAAGATCATATCGCGGGACTACAAGAAGTACGAAGTGGAGATAATCCGCGGCGGCGAGTGCATGAAAGTGGACGTAGACCCCGCCAAAGACTTAGCTTCGGGCGGCAAACGCCTCGGAGTTTTGGTAAAAGACAACATAAACGGCGTGGGCACAATGACCTATGTCGACGGCGCGAACAGAAAATTCGCCTCGCTCGGTCATCCCGTCAGCGACTCCTCAAACAATATAATAGAGATCAACGGAGGAACGGTATACGGAAGTCTTATTTACGACGTCAAAAAGGGCGTCCGCGGCACCCCCGGGGAACTGCGGGGAGCATTTGAAAACGGAAGAGTGATCGGAAACGCAAAAGTGAACTGCGCCTGCGGCGTATACGGGGATCTGAATGACGGGTTCGATACCTCAAAGCTCATAAAGATTTCAAAGGCTTCGCTGGATTCCGTGGAGATCGGTCCCGCGTATATCTACACGACGGTGTACGGCACCGAGCCCGATAAGTACGCCGTTTCGATAGTAAAGGTAGATAAGAGCAACAAGGATAACAGGAATTTCGTGATAAAGATCGACGACGAGCGCCTTATAGAAAAGACAGGCGGAATAGTGCAGGGGATGAGCGGAAGCCCGATAGTGCAAAACGGAAAACTTGTCGGAGCAGTGACGCATGTTTACTCTATAATATGGATACCGGCGATAGATAAAGGCACTTTTAACACAAAAATACATAGAAAAGGAGATAAAAATACTCATTTGTCGGTAAGGAATCCCGCTTGGGATTCCTTTTTTGGATACTTAATGGATACCTAATTATTGTCAATTTGTAATAATAGAATCTACAAGAAGAGCAAAGGAGAGGGCGTGAATTAACTTCACGCCCTGTTGAATTTTATATGTTCCAGATCTCATCATCTTGAAGTAAATAACGATATAACATTTTCTTTTCAAATTCACTTGTTTCCCCGATTTGAAGTTTCTTTTTAATGTTCGGAATGATTTCAGATTTATGTTCGATAAGTTTTTGGCGCAAATCAGCACGTCTTGCAAAATTTTCCCACATATAATTTGATAAGTCAACTTGTGTATAGTCAAAATGATCCGGGTCTATAAGGAAATGTAATGTTGGATATTTGTGGGCTATATCCGCAAGTCTACTCAAGTCAGTAATGACACCTGTTATTTGCATTAGACAAATAAATTCCAACTCCCGTTCAATAGGGTTTGGTATTACGATAGGGGAATTATTTGATTGTTGATCTAATCTTAAAAATGTTTCTATAGCATCTTCAGCATCTTTTTGGTTATATATAACAAGTTTGTCCCAAATGAATTCATATAGCAGGTCGCGCGGGATTGCCTTTTGACTCTCATTCAGTATCTTTCTGACGACTGAAAGATTTTTCTCTGAAGTAATTTCGTCTAAAAAGAAATAAATCCTTTGTATTCTTTGATGAATGTCTTCGGCAGAAACTGCAATTGATATAAGTCTGTTTTGTATCCGCGCAGAAGTATATTTATGGAGAATTTCTCGGAAAAAGCATCGAATTTCATATTCCCCGAGACGTTGAACAAAATCTTTGAACTGCGCACAATTTAAAATTTTTTCAACAATTGTGACTCCGTTTTTTATGTCTATACCGGAAAGAAAATTTGTAAATGTCCGTACACATTGTTTTGCATCGGGTAAAATATGTGAGCAAAACCATGATAGAAATTTTTCATTTTGCAATAATCCATTGAAAGAGACACTCATTCTGTTGATTTCAGCGGGAGAGAATTCCATCAAAGGAACCAGTTTAGTAAAATTTATCAGAATAGATAAGATTTCATAATCTGTTATTTGGGGCGATATAATTGAGTTCACTAAGTTCTCGAGCGAACTCACAAAATATTTTGTAGTTTCTTTGGATAAGGTTAATCTTGAAACGTTATATTTCTTAACCAATGCGCATAATTCTTTTGGCCCTATAAATTTAGTGATAATACATAAATCCAAAGGATATATTTGATAGCGCGTTTTAGAAGAGGGAAAGTTAAAGCCATAATTCATTACCTTATATTCACCGTTCGTGCAGAAAATCGCTTCAATATATGGATATAAATAACGATGAAGATTAGTTATCCCATTAAACACAAGATTATTTTGAAAGTAAAAGAAGAATTTTTGTAATGCAAAATTCTGTATTTTATAGAGGTTACTTAATGTATCTCCGAGGATAATTTTTGTGCTGGAATAATCACTTTTTAATTTTTCAAGATATTCCAGCAAAGTGTTTAAATCAGAGCGGTTTCCTTCGGTCAAATCTTTGTATGGTTTGAAAATTATGTCTAAGGATTTCGATTCAATGCTTGAAAGAAAATTCCTTAAAGATTGTCCCTTTCTAAAATTAAAAATATCCAGCAGATCTTGATTATAAAAATAGGATGCTTTTTCCGAAGAGACGATAGACTTCTTTTCGATCTTCGCAAAAAATGTTCGTGCCTTATCAACTGTAAAGCGAGGGGAGAGAATCAGACTCTGATAGAAAAAATTAGTTAGGGTAAAGCATGTTTCGGTTTGTTCTTTCAACTCAACGTAACGATTTTCAACGTAAAGAATAAATAGTTGATTTTGGAACAGTTGATTGTTTATGTCCTTTCCCATAAAAATATATTCAGGTTTTTTGTTGATGTCCCGGGATTGATATGTTATATATTTGATGCCACAGTCAACGAAAAGTTGTTTTAAATCTTTTACTTCTTCTGCCTGAGAATTAAGAAATCTCCTCAACTGTAGATATTGACCTTCATCATATAGTGTCAAAGTTAAGGAGATTTTATATCCTTGAATTAGCAATAATTTGAGCAAGATCTCCAGGTTTGTGACATTATTGTTTTTAGCCAGTTCGGTGATATATCTGAAATGCGAATTAGCATCTACAATTGTATCAAGCGAACTGTTTTTAATGTATGAAAGAAAACTGTACAAACGTTTTCCTTCGTCATATTTAACAGTTGACGGAATATCTTTTATCATTGGGATCTGATTTATGTTTACAATTTCGATTCCGTTTTTCTTAAAGTATTCAATTTCCAGATTGCTTATTTTTTGCTTATCCAAAACGAGATAACCAACGCTATTGCTTTGCGCTTCTCCTTTCTGCGAACGCAAAAAGTTTATCCAGTTAATAATAAGTTTTATATTATAGTCAGAAACAGAATAACCCAAGAAAAGCAAAATGTGATCTGTAAGTAAAGCTTTTACAAAAGTTTCAATCAAAATATGATTTTGAGAGTAATCCAAATAATCTGATTCTTTTAAAACAATGGTAGACGGATTCTCTAAATCGCCATGCATTTTAATTATGTATTTTGATTTTTTAGCACACAGCAAATCTTCGTCTTTTACAATAAGATCGTATTGATCGCGATACATATTGGTCGATGACTCAAGCAAGTTATCGTAGTTGGTCGTAATGATATGATCTGGACAAATATCAAAGATTACTTGTGATAATGGTGCATCTACATTCACGGGAGGAAAGCATTGATTTATAATTTGGGAATACTTATCGGGATCCTTGTTATAGGCGTATTGAGGGATTTTGAGGTATTCATCGGGCGAAAATTCCGTCCGTATTGTACATTTTGTATTGCAGCCTTTCCGCTTCAATTTGCAGTCATTACATTTGGAATAACCGGAAAAATTTGCCATAGCTACAATTAAATCTTTCCAACTTGGCATGCTTTCAACGTTTTTTGAAACTCCGGATCCAATAAAAATAATCAATTTTTTGTTCTCATTTTTTTCACGCAGAAGGCGAATTGTTTTGTAGTAGTCAATCAATTCCATAGGATTCCTCATAATGGTTTTTAAATGATTCTATTTTAACTTATTCGCTTTGGAAAGTCAAATCATGCGCTTTTCGGCAAGAGATTAACCTGCTTTTATATATTTTTTTATTTGTGAACGAGAGGAGTGCAGATCTCTTTTGAGACTAAGCGTCATGGGAATGGAACAAAAATCAAGATAAATACGCGTCAATGCAATTGAGGTTAGCGAAAGAATTTTTGAGAAAATCATCTAATTCGACAGAAGTAGACTTGATATTTAGCTTATGAAGTATTTATTTGCAATATTCTTCGGTCGTGGATACTGTCGCTTTGTCATCGCACTCCGCATTGATATCGTCTTTGCTTGCAGACAAAACGTTGATTTCACAGTGTGAAGTAGACATGGAGAGTGCGGAGATTGCATGATTTGCCGCCGTGAGCGTGAAGCCAAGTTCTTTAATGACTTTGATCGCGTTCTTGTAGATGCTTGTAACAGGCCAAGAACCGTTTCCGTTAAAATAAAGCGTACCTTTGATGTATACGGGGCGTTCTTTCGCACCCCATAAGTATAATGGAACTACGGTGAAAGATGCTAAGGGACTATTACAACAAATTAATCTAAAAAGGAGGTTTTCCCGCGAAAGTTCACCCTTTTAAGAAGAAATCCCACCACAAAGAAAAATGTTATATTTTTTCAATTTTAGTTAAAAATAAACAGTCATTATTAAATTTGAAAAATTTCATTGCGATGTTTTGTAATTTTTAATGATACGGTTATAATTGGATTTAGAGGTGTAGAATGGTAATTTAAAATTCATAGTGATAATTTCATTTTGAATTTTAATTTGTTGCCAAATAAATAAGCGATAAGACCACAATGATGGGAGCTGAAAGGGTAATTCTTTTTGGTTAGCTTCATTGCGGTTTTTTATTTTATCCTAAGGAGGTTTAATGATATGAAAAAAACGCTGAATAATGTGGTTGCATTTTTACTTGTTGTGCTATTTGTAATTACTTTGTTACAGTTTCGTCCTGTATCGGTTTTTGCAGATGAAATTAAACACTCAATTCCAACACATAGATTTGTGCTAGGAGATAATACCGGATATAGTTTTGCGGGTAAAAAAGAAGTAAATAAATGTTTTTCAAATAATACGAATTACATAACCGTTTCAATGAACGGAAACGGCATAGCGAAAAAAAGCTATGGAGGCAAAACTGCTTTTGCTGTTCCTTATTGGAACCAATCCGCTTATTTGGAAATTATTCATGTCAACGCCAATTGGAAAACAGATACCAATTTGGGTTCAGCGGCACGTTCGGACGGGACTAATTGTGAGTGGAAAGTTAGTAATGATACATATGAGCTTAATACAAGCGCAGGAAAAAAGTATAATGTTCAAAACGGTTTGCTTGTGATGGAAATTTCAGATGATGGTGTTAATTGGCAAAAACACGAAATGATTAATTTCCCAGCAGGTAAGCAGGCGCACAAGTGGAATTTAGATGCTGATATGTTGGTTACAGGTAAGTATTTCCGAATTTCGTTTATGTTTGAGGCATATACAAAATGGAAAACTGGTTGGTGGATATTTGGTAAAAATCATACTGAATATAAGAATGCCATAGAGGTTTCTGATCCGTTTTTCGTTTCTGTAAATGGATATGGAAACGAGGATTTTGGTGTGGCCACGATAAAAAACCTCTCGCAAGACAACTTTTCAACTGAGGACATTGAGGGATTTACGAGCGAAGAAATAAAATCGGCAACGACCCTTACAGATAACTCAATGACAACCACTGGGTTTGTTATTAACTGTGATATGCCAGCATACAAAATTGAAGTTGCTAAAAACGGTGGAACTTACAAGACGGTTAAGTCGGGATATACAGAAAGAAGTGAAGGTGTATATTCTATTAGGTTAACTTCAAAATTTGGTGAGAAAAAAGTAATAACAATTTATGTGCAAAAACAAAATCCTACGGAAGCTTATTTTGGTAAGCCTTTTTCCAATGGTCCTGGTGATATAGCTTTTATACAAGGTAAAAGAATACTGTCAGGAACGAATGAGAATTTAAAAGATTATGGCATTACGTTAGCTTATGATTGGGCAAAAGTTCCGGTTTATGAGAAAGGTGCGACATTTAACATAAAATCTTCTGGGAACATAATACCTGTTTCTGGCCAAATTCTAGGCGAGTGTCCGAAAGGGGATATAAATATTGAATTTTCTTCTAACGAAGGAAGCTTAATTGGAACATTAGATCAACCAGGATATTATTCGGCCGTAATTAGTACAGTGAATACGGTTGGTGATAAATTCACATTTAGTTTTAACTGGTGGATTGTTGATTCCAATCCAGGGGCGCAAATTAATAAACAATTGATTTTACATAAGTCTCAAGAGATCTACGACTTAAAGCCAGTATATTATTCGGTAGTGCAGGAACGCGGTCCTTTTACTTATAACTATCAAGGGAAAACAATTGAAAAAGCAGGGCAAATGGTATTTGCTTTTGCCGATTATAGTCAAGCCTTGAATTTGGCTTTGCGTATAGAAAAGCAATATGCACAAAGGGACTTGAACGATATTAAACTTTTTTATTACAGACACGCCGATAATCCCAATATTCCATTAAGTGAATTTGATTTGTATCAACAAATGCTTGCGAAAGCTAAACTTAATGTGAAATTAAACTATTTTTCGCATAGCAATGAATATACTTTACGTGGATTGGGATCGGACGAAATAATTACAGACGAAGGATATTTAATCCTTGCAGATGATCCGAGTAATCCTATAATAGCTCCAATTGTGGCTTTAAACTTGGGGGAACGTGCTGCGTTGACTGAAAGAAATAATATAATAAATCATTATTCTTTTCTTTCGGCATCGCAGCTTGATAGTACTTCAATTGTAATGAAGAATAAAGAAACAGAAGAGCTTTATTATATTGAGTATGATAAAGAAGTTGGCAGCCAATTGATCGAAAAAAATGCTACTTCGGGAATTTATCAAGTTTGCGAAAAGAACATATATGGAATAGAATCATTGTATGATGTCAAGTTTCTCAATCCTTCCGAGCAAAATGATATTACTGTCAAATTGCAATTAAGTGATGGGGTGAAATATATAACAGCGGCAGATTCAGGGACAATTTTTCAAACTGATAGTTTCTGTATAGAGGAAGCGTTTAGTTTATTTGATAAACACGGACTAATTCTTATCACAAAAGAACGAGAACAGACACCTATTGACCTAAGTGAATTGCGCTCAATAACCTTTAAAGATATGGGGGAATATTCTATACATATTGAAGATAGAATTGGACGAGCTTTTAATATAACAATAATTATAAAATAGGGGATTGCAATATGAAAAAAATTCATTATATTTCATTGTTTATGTCTTTAGTTATGGCTTTTTCATTCTTTATGACCGCTTTTGTCGGGTGCACAGTAAAAGAAAATTCACCTAAAAAACAGCTTGTGCATTGCGATTTAATAGAGCCGACGTGTACAGAAAACGGCAGAAAAGAAGTTTGGTATGAAGCTTATACAAATACATATTTTCTTGATAGTGAAGGGAAAGAAATCATAGCTGCAGAAGATATTATTATACCTGCAGAAGGACATGATATGTCCTTTCATCCCAGTAAAAACGCTTCTTGTACAGAGAACGGAAACGTAGAATACTGGTCATGCTCGAAGTGCGGACACACTTACAGTGATAAATATGGCAACAAGATTCTGCCTAATTTTATCATCAACAGCACGGGGCACAAATTAGCTTATAATTCTAAAAAAGAAGCTACATGTACTACTACGGGATTAGAAGAACATTATGAGTGTTTAAACTGTAACAAAGTGTATTTAGATCAACAATGCCAAAAGTCCATAGATCCATCGGAACTCATAATTCCCGCTAAGGGCCATTCCCCTATAAAGCAGGAAAATGTTATTTCTGTTTGTGTTCAAGATTCTCAGAATATAGAATTACTTTATGTTTGTAGTGATTGTGGAAAGACTTTTGCCGACAAGGGATGTTTACATGAACTGGAAACTTCTGTGCATGATGTTTCGTTGGTAAATGAAATTGCACCTAAATGCACGACCGAGGGTATAAAAGAACATTATAATTGTAATGTGTGTGGCAAGAATTTCTTGGATAAAGCATGCACTCAATTGATAGAGGATGTTTCGCTCGCGCCCAAGGGGCATAGTTTAACATATTATGAGAAAGTTACTGAAACAAGTGTAAAAGATGGAATAAAGGAACATTATTTCTGTTCCAATTGTCAAAGAAACTATCTGGATTACGACTGTACAAATGAATGCACGGAAAATGATTTGTTGTTGCCGGCCACTATAGGAGCGGAAATAGTTTCTTACACGTTTGCTTCTGTTGCTTTTGAGTTGCTTTCGTACGGATATGAGGTTTTTAATGCCGTTGCTGATATCAATGGGGATAAAACAATAGGTATTGGATATTCAGATTTAGAAGAAGCGTGGCAATTCGATAATGATCC
Source organism: uncultured Clostridia bacterium (assembly GCA_947627955.1). GTDB lineage: Bacteria > Bacillota > Clostridia > Christensenellales > Borkfalkiaceae > Coproplasma. Next base: position 2,218 of record CANQXZ010000020.1, on the reverse strand, counting down.
GAAAACTTATATCTCTTCTGGCTTTTTTGCTTTTGAAGCGGAAGCAAAAAATGCAAGTAAATCCAAAAATGCTGTATATATAACTCCTATAGATGATTGGGGGAATGAAGTTACTGACGAAGACTATGGCTATATCGTTGGTTTTCAAGAAGACGGTATGCTTGACGGCCACTATATTGCCGATGGTGAATATATAAAATATTCTACCATTGATGGGGAAGTGAAAATAGAAAAGTTTGAGAATAAACCGAGTAATTATGATCTTACGCTAGGCTCGCTATATGATTATGATAAGGACGAATATATTTTTATCCCCTATGACGATATCTCATCTGAGCCTATTGAATATGTCCCTTTAACTGAAATAATTGACGGAGAAAAAGTAAAAACAAATATTAGAGCATTGGTTGAAGAGCAAGAGAGAAATGGTTATCAGATAGAAAGCATAACAATTGCTCATATATCTGTTGAAGCGTTGAATGCTTTAAAAGGCGTATTATCACAACAAGAAACTTTTAACGGTTATACTTTTGAATATCTAAACTCGTTAGATTTCGATAATTCAAAACAGTATATTCAATTTAATGATGACGGAACTATTTCTATTAAAGATACTCCTCCTATGCCCGTTACTAAAAGTATTCTTGATTGGATTGTGGATGGATTAATATTAGTAGGTACAGCGTCTATCGCTATAGTATGCGTTACTTTTGGCGGACCGGCGGGTGCGGTTGTTGCTGCGGGAGTAGTCGGAGCTGGCATCGAGTATTTTAACCAAGCCGTCATACAAGGAAAAAGATTTACCGATGTAAATTACGCCAAAGTTGGCATAATGGCAATCTCAGGTGCCTTGGGTGCAGTTGTTCCCTGTTCTGGAGCACTTGGATTCCTTGCAGCGGGTGTGTTAGGAGGAGTGACCTCTGCGGCAATGACTGCTGTTGACGGTGGCTCTTGGCAAGAGATTTTGATGTCTGCAGGGCAAGGAGCACTCACCTCTGTTTTGATGCATGGCTTGTTTGCTTCTTGTTTTCCAGCGGGGACTCAAATATTGACAAACAAGGGTTTAGTAGCGATAGAAGCAGTAACAGTAGGCATGCTAGTTGCTTCCTATAATGTTATGACGGGTAAAGTTGAATATCAGCCCGTTATGAGCACTTTCAAAAATGTCGCTGCCGAATTTATTGACTTAACTCTCTCTGATGGCTCAACAATTACTTCAACAGCTAATCACCCCTATTTTTCTGTAACACAAAATGGATATATTAGTGCTGATAGGTTGCAAGTAGGCGAAACATTATTGTCCGCTGATGGTAAGTTAATTACTATTGAAGAAATCAAATTTTATAAACTGGATAACGAAGAGACGGTTTATAATCTTAATATTTTGCTAAACCACAACTATTTTGTTGATGATTGCACTGTTTTGGTCCATAATAATTGTGGTAGCACGAAATTTAATGATGATCAAAGGGCGGTAATAGAGTTAGCAAAAGGTAGTCAAAAAGGTCTTTCAAGAGAAGAAGCAGAAACTTTAGTCGGATGGGCAAATGAATATGGTTTAAAAAATCATTTGCCCATGATACATCCTAATAGAGGTGGAATTTGGAGTTATACCGAGCATATAAAGGTATTTAAATATCACATACCGATTATTTATTAAGGAGTTGAGGATGCAATATTTAAATGTTATTTATGATTACGATTATGATGATGAACTCGATGTCATTACGGTAAAGGGCAATGTGGATATAATTGCTGTACCAGATATTGTATTCAATAATATGGACGCTATTGTTCAAGAATTTTTTAATTGGGCTTCTTTGGATGAGAGTGGTTGCTGGAATATAATAGATGGTAAAAGAGTTTGTTGTACAAGTATAGATGATTTTATAAAATGGCTAAATATTCATTACGATGACGATGAACGGTGTAAATCAAAAGTTGTAGCAAGAAACGTAACACACAATCCATTATTCCAAAATGTCGAGTTTTAAAGTCGGTCGATAAAATGGCACAAAAATGGCGATAAGTTGGCAGAGAAAAGCGGATGACTTGCAAATGACAATGTGCTATTATGATAGCGTCGAAAAGTGAAGGCAGTTCAAAAAGCCGTTTGGACAAAAAGTTCAAACGGCTTTTTTCTTGGCTGCTTTAAGCTAAACTAAACCCCCAGTACTACTGGGGGAAGATAAGGAAGCATGCTAAAAAAATGTAGGAT